>NC_010530.1:1507092-1838865 GCF_000069785.1 Cupriavidus taiwanensis LMG 19424
AGCTACACCGGTGTGCCGGTCAAGACCGCTGCCAAGTAAGGTCCAGCCCCGCCGGAGGCGGAACGAGCCTCCGGCATTCTTTCCTTCCGCACTGAGACAACGACCCGACAGCCGGATGTCGGTTGAGCGTCTGGTTAGGTCGAAGCCCATCAGGCCTCAAGCGAGAAATTGAAGCCCCGCGTAGGGTTGTAGGCCCGGTGGAGCCACTGCGGCGTGCCGTTCTGTGGCAGATCTTGCTCTGCGGCGTTCGATGGCCGTTATGCCATCGCCCGTGGGACGGCGATCGCTCCCTTGCCCTCACTTCATTGAACAGATTGGATGAACGGTGCACCTGAGGCGCCCGTCATTCGTTCCACTGTCCGCGCGATATCCTCCGTCGCCGCATAGTGGACCATGTGGCCCACGCCGGGAACGAGCACCAGCGTACTATTTGGCAATTCACGATGCAGTGCGGTCGAATGCGAGGCTGCGTCGACGATTTTATCCCCCGCTCCCGCCACCAGCGTCACGGGAACTTGCAGTCCGGCATAGAGCTCGCGGAATTCTGAAACGGCTGGGATCATGAATGCCGCATCCTCCGCCGCAGCATTGATCTGCGACGGTCGCAGCAGCATCTCGCGGGAAATCAAGTCAAAAAAGATTGGGGGGGGCTGCGCCGGGGCGAACATTTGCCGCAACGCGCGCTTCAGAAGCAGTCGTCCGGCCAGGGGCGCCACGGTATAGCGGAGCGCGTCACCTACCACAGGGATGGCTGCAGGCGAAGTCAGCAGGACGTCCACCCTTGCGGATGGATAGTAGTAACCGGAAATCAGCACAAGGCCGCGAACGTTCACTGTGGATTCAAGCGCCATGCCAAGCGCCACCAGTGTGCCCAGTGAATGCGCTACTACCAGGGGACGCTCGACCCCCAGCTGTGCCAAGGCTTTTCGCAACAAAGCCGCCTGCGCCCGGGGTGTCCACCGACGGTCCCGCGGGCGTTGGCTATGCCCAAAGCCGGGGCGGTCGAACAGGATGACCCGGTGCCGCTTGGATAAAGATCTTAGCAATCCACTGGCGACATAGTCCTGAAGCAGCACTGCATTGCCGTGAAGGAGCACCACAGCTGGACCTTCGCCTTCGTCGATGTAATGCAATTGCACCCCGTCGACCGTGAGAAAGCTTCCCTGCGGTGGATGGTCACGCTCTGCCTGGCGCGCGCGGTGATGCACCCACGCGGCGGTTCCAGCCACTGCAACGACGCTGGCCAAAGTAGCGAACACACCCGTTGACGATGCATGGGACTTGCTGTTGGACGTGGACATAGGATTCTCGGGTGGAAGAGAAGGCGTTGTGGCTTCGCTTGACACAAAAAAAACGTCTGGAGAGATGACGTCATCGCGAAGGCAAACCGAATGATGGGGCTGGGGAACGCAATTCTCGTGCCGTCACGCGACAACAATTTCCTGGAGCCCCGTACTGGGTCCAAAAGGGGGCCACCCGCGGCTTTACCAGAGGCAGCGTGATCGGGCTTTCACCCGCCGCGCAGCAAACTGAGATCACTCCGTGGCGAGGAGCAATTTAGGCGTGGAGTATTGTAGAAAGCAGCGTGCGAGCCATGGCTGACCGGTCGCGTACATATCCCCGAGAGGTGTAGTCAGTGCCGCCCCACGCGAAAAACGGTTCGTGACTGCAGACGCGCCTTGTCGCAACCCGTCCTGCTTCACTCGGGGACGGCGCTTGTCGGCCATGAACCGCCGGACGCGATACGGCAGACCTAGGTCCGACCTACATGCAAAACGGACGCTCATAGGAACTCTCGACTTGCACTCAGCCAAGCGCGTGCGGAAGGCGTAAGATGCCGCGGAGCCACAAATTTCGTAAGTCTTCGAAACTCCAAATGAATCAGCGCGCATCGTCTTACAAAGGAGCCTGCCTTTGCGGGCAAGTGGAGTTTGAGCTTGCTGGTGAGCCTCTCACCTTCTATGTATGCCACTGCACCGTGTGCCAACGTCGAACCGGGGGGGCGGCCCTCCCCGTCATGCTGGTCCCCAGAACTCATCTGCATATTCTGTCGGGCGAAGCTCCTCTAGTAGAGTTCCAGGTCAACGAAAAGCATCGACGGCGTAGCCGAATATGCCCGCGTTGTGAGACGCGACTTTGGGCAGAACCCTTGGACAAGCCCAACATCTCGATACTCAGGCCGGGTAACCTGTACGATCAGCGGAGCTTCGAACCGGTTGCTCACGTCTACACGCGTAGTAAGCAATCCTGGTTTCTCATTCCAGACTCGGTGGCTCAATTCGAGACCTATCCTGCGGACCCAAAGATGCTAATTACTCTGTGGCAGCAAGGAAGGAGGAGTGGCGCGGGCGATTAGTGCCTGCTTCTACGACTGCCGCTCGAGCCATCTGGTCAGCTTCCGAACGCCGCATTGCCGCTCATCGGCTGACATTGGTCCCTCGCCCCTCATCGGCCATTACGGGTCGGCAAGAGCCACTGAGATCCGGTGAGAAGTTGTGCAATGAGAAGTGCCCAAAATGGGCCGGCGTTTCACGCCATGCGCGGCGCCGCCGTGGATCCCCGCACGATGAGGTGGGGCTGCAATTGCACCGTGACCGGATCCGAGGCCGGCTTGCTGATCTTCCTGAGCAGAAGGCGCGCCGCCTCCTCGCCCATCTCGTGCACGGCGATCCGGATCGTCGTCAGCGGCGGCGTGAGGGCATCGACGAATGGCATGTCGTTGTGGCCGATGACCGAGATGTCGTCGGGGCAACGCAGGCCCTGCTCGCGCAGGTAGTCGTAGCAGCCCATCGCGACCAGGTCATTGGCCGCCGCAATCGCGGTCAGGGCGGGAAACACGGTCATCAGCTGCGCGCAGGCGACCCGGCCCGCATTGCGGGAATAGCTGGATGCCTCGACCACGTGCCAGTCCGCACGACGCAGGCGATGGCGCCTGACGGCCTGGATAAAGCCCTCGCGGCGCAGGTAGCCGGTTGACAGCGATGCCGGCCCGGCGATATGCCCGATGCGGCGATGGCCCAGCTCCATCAGGTGATCGACGGTCAGCTGCATGGCGCGCACGCTGTCGCTCACGACGGAGGACACGCTGCCCGATCCTTCGCCGCGGTTGACCGTCACCACCGGGACGTGCCGTGCCAGGCAATACTCGAGCACCGGATCCTCGCGTTCCGCGGTGGCAAGCACCAGCCCTTCTACCTGCCGCCCGAGCAGTTGGTCGATCACGAACCGCTGCCGGCCCTTGTCGCTTCCGGCATTGACGACGATCGGCACATAGCCCTGCTGCGCGAGCACGACCTCGATCCCGGCCAGGATCGGCGGAAACACCGGGTTGGCAATATCGGGCAACACCACGCCGATCAGCCCGGAGCGCTGGGTGCGCAGGCCGGCGGCAATGCGGTTGGGGGAAAAGCCGCGCGCCTCGGCAACGGCCAGCACCCGTGCCGCCACGTCCTCTGCCACGAGATGCCGCGTCGCCGGGTTCATCACCCGCGACACGGTCGAGTAATGCACGTCGATCTCGGCAGCCAGGTCTTTGAGGGTGAGGCGCTTGCGCTGGGGCATGTAGGGTGAGGGCCGGGAAGGATGGAAGTACGCCATTTTAAGCCAGCGCGCAATCCGTCTCCCGGCGCCCCGCTCCGCTCGGCGCTACTGCCCCGCAAGCGCCCCGGACTGGCGGATGACCGGCGCAAGCTTGCCGATCTCGGCCTGGATATACGACGCGAATTCCTGCGGCGACGAGCGTTTCGGCTCTGCTCCCTGCGCCGCCAGGCGTTCGCGCACGTCGGGCGCGGCCAGCGCCTTGCCGATTTCCGCGTTGAGGGTATCGACGATCTCCTTCGGAGTGCCGGCCGGCGCCAGGATGCCAAACCACGAGTCGAAGGCATAGCCCGGCAAGCCGGACTCTGCCACGGTCGGAATATCGGGCAGCGAACTGCTGCGCCTGGCCGTGGTGACCGCCAGCGCGCGCAGCTTGCCCTGCCGCACGAACGGCATGGCCGACACCGTCGGGGCGAACATCATGTCGCCGCGGCCGGCCATGACGTCGGTCAGCGCCTCGCCCGTGCCCTTGTACGGGATATGGACGATGTCGATACCCGCCTGCATCCTGAACATCTCGCCGCTGAGATGCGTGGAGCTGCCGGAGCCGGCCGAATCGAAATTCAGCTTTCCTGGCGCCGCCCGGGCAGCCGTCACCAGGTCGTGCACCGATTTGTACTTGCTGCCGGCGTTGACGACCAGCACGTTGGGCACCGTAGCCACCAGCGACACCGGCGCGAAGTCCTTGACCGTGTCGTAAGCCAGCCTGGGATACAGCGTGGCGTTGATGGCATGGCCCACCGACACCAGGATCAGCGTGTAGCCATCCGGCGCCGCCTTGGCAACGCCGGTCGCGCCGAGCGTGCCGCCGGCGCCCGGGCGGTTGTCGACGATCACCTGGTAGGTACCGCCTTCGCTCATCTTGGTGCCGATGATGCGCGCCAGGATGTCGGTGGCGCTGCCCGCCGAAAACGGCACCACCAGGCGGATCGGCTTGGCAGGGTACGGCGCCTGGGCCACCGCGGCGGGCGCGGCGGCAAGCATCAACGATGAACTCAGCGCCACCACGGCGCCTCGGATGGATCGAATCATGGTCTGTCTCCTCACTACCGGATCGGTTCTAAGCGGCATGCCTCAGAAGACATGGCGCATGCCCAGGGCAAAGGTCTGGGGGTCCGCGCCGGCGCTAACACCCAGTTCATTGATGGCAAAGTCGTAGATCGCATTGCGCTTGTTATTGATTCGGCTGTAATAGGCGTACAGCGCGGTGCGTTTGGACAGCGGATAGTCGTAGCCCACCGTCACCTGCGTGGCGCCCGTCTCCGCGCCGCTGCGGAAAAAGCCCACCGTCTCGGTGGCGTCGCCTGCGCCATTGCCGGCCAGCGCCACGCCCACGCGCACGCTGCCCGGGCCCAGCTTCTGCACCAGCGACGCGTAATAGGCGTTACGCGTCAGATCGCCGGTGGCGGTGCGGTAGTGCAGCCGTTCATAGACCAGCGCAACGGTCGTGCTGGGAAACTTGTAGGACACGCCCGCCTTGATCGCATCGTCATTGCGGCCCGCGGTCTGGTAGTGCTGGTGGAGTTCGTACGCCAGCACCACGTTGAGCGGACCGCTGTCATAGGCCGCGGAAAAGGAGTACAGCCCCGGATTGCGCGGCACGCTGATCTTCTCCTCGTTGACACCCCAGGCCGCGGCACCGCTGAACCCTGCCAGCGAGGGCGTCTTGTAGACGACGATGTTCTTCTGGCGACGGTCGAAGGCGCTGGTGTCCTGCACGTTGTCCGTGCTCGACGCCGACCCGTTGCCCATCAGCGCCATGTATCCGGCGGTGGTCGGGTAGTACGGGTCATAGCCCGCGGTCGCCTCGGTATAGGGCGTCTGCCAGTGGCCCATGAACACGGTGCCGGCCTTCCCCTGCAGGCCGATGCGCGAATTGCGGCCGGCGATCTGGCCCTGGCCGTTATCCAGCGACAGGTTGCTCTCGATCTGCCAGATGGCCTTCAGGCTGCCGCCCAGTCCTTCTTCTCCTCGCATGCCGAAGACGGAGCGGTTGTTGGTCAGCCGGCCCGTGCCGCCGAGATGCGTGCCATCGGTGGCCGTGTTGGCGCGGGCATATTCCAGTGCCGTGTTAAGGCGCCCATACAGGGTCACGCTGGACTGGGCGCCAGCCTGCCCGGCCCAGCCGGCCGCGGCGCTCGCGGCCAGCAGCCAGGCCCTTCTGCGCATGGGGGCGATTGTCATCGGTGTCTCCCTTTCCTTGTTGTGGTTGTCGCTGTGGTGGTGTCGTGGTTGTTGTCGCGCTTGTGCCCGGCAGGCGATCCACTGCTATTGCAATCGTTTGCAGAATAGCGCCAAAAAATCAGCCTGGCGGAAACGGCATCGCCAGCAGCAGCATCGCCGCTCGATTGCCCGGATTCGACACCTGGCGCGACTCCCCCGGCGCAAGCCGGACCGAATCGAACTGTCCCAGCAGTGCCGTTTGTTCCGTCGTGCGGATGCAGACCTCGCCCTCCAGCACGACGTAGTGCTTCTCCACCGCCGAGGCATCGAGCGCGGTATGCCCGCCCGGCAGCAGCACCGAGACGCCGAGCCACAGGGACGCCGCGGGCCCCGCTTCATGGCCTTGCAGGCGCAGGCAATGCATGCCCTCATGGTTGGCCGGAAAATACGCCGGCGCCTGGGCGAACCGTGTGATGTTCATGGCTTGAGCACCACCCGCTCGGTCGCGCCCTGCAGCACCGCACGATAGGCCTCCCTGGCCTGCGCCAGCGAATAGGTGTAGTCGGGCAGCACCGGGAACGGCCGCAGCTTGCCGCTGGCGAACATCGGCGCAAGCTGGTCCAGGATGCGCGCGCAGGCGTTGCTGTCGAGCGCCAGCGTATCCACGCCCACATAGGTGTGCTGGCCGCGATAGAAGGCGAAGATATCGAACGGCACCGGCTTCTCGATGGTCGAGATAAAGATCTGCGTGGCGCCGATCGCCATGCTGCGGTTGGCCTGTTCGAAATACGGGCTGCCGACGGTGTTGTAGACGATGTCCGCGCCGTGCCCGCCGGTCTCCTCGCGCACGACCTCGGCAATCGGCTCGCGGCTGGCATCGATCATGCGGACGGTGCCGCTCGAATGGCCGCGGTAAGGCTGGGCCGTCCGCTCCACGGCAAAGACACGCGCGCCCCGCGCCGTGGCGATCTGGATGGTGGCCTGCCCGACCTTGCCATTGCCGCCGCACACCAGCACCGTGCTGCCGGCCTGCGGCATGCCCGCGCGGCGCAATCCTTCATAGGCCGTGATGAACGGCACGCCCACCGCGCCCGCTTCCAGCAGCGATACCGATTCCGGCTTGGCGCGCACCGACGCGGCGTCGATGCGCAGGTACTTGCCGTGCGTGCCGTCGCGGCGAATGCCCAGCTCGCCGCCGCTGCCCCACACCTGCAGCCCCAGCAGTTGCGACGGGCCTTCGACCACCAGGCCGGCATAGTCTCGGCCGGGCGTGCGCGGCCAGACCGCATGCGGCATCAGGCCCAGCGTGGCCTTGACGTCGCTGGGGTTGACCCCGGCACTGGCGATTTCGATGATGCACTGGTCAGCCGCCGCTTGCGGACGCGGCAGGCCCAGCAGTTCCAGCTGCAGGGTCTCGATATCGGTGGCTTTCTGGTTGACTCGAATAGCGTTCATGATGGCTTCGGTTTTGGTTGGAATCCGGTGCGGCGTTGCTTCAGGCCTCGCGCAGGCCCAGCGTGCGGCGCGCCTGCGCCGGCGAGGCCAGCTCGCCGCCGAGCGATCGGACAATATCGCGCGCCCTGGCGACCAGCGCGGCGTTGTCGGGCGCGAGCACGCCCTTCTCCAGGTAGATGTTGTCTTCCAGGCCGACGCGCACATGGCCGCCGGCGAGCCACGCCTGCGCGACGATGGGAAATTCCGCGCGGCCGATGCCGAAGGCGGACCAGTGCGCGCCCGCGGGCAGCATGTTGCGGGCATAGAAAATTGTTTCCGGCGTCGGCGCAAAGCCATACTTGACGCCCAGCACGAAGGTCCAGAGCCCGGGACCGTCCAGCACCCCTTCGCGGATGAAATCGAGGGCCATGTTGAGGTCTCCCGAATCGAAGATCTCCAGTTCCGGCATCACGCCGGCGGCGCGGATGATGCCCGCCATCTTGCGCACGTTGGCGGGCGTATTGATCACCACGTCGGCACCGGAATTCATGGTGTTCAGGTCTAGCGAGCATACGTCCGGCCGCAGCGCGGCAATGTGTTCGACGCGCTTCGACGGATGCAGCAGCGTGGTCCCGGGCGCGGCCACGCGCGGCTCGTGCTCGCTCGGCACGAAGCGCCCGCCCGGTCCCGTGGTGAGATTGATGATCAGCGAACGGTTGCGCTTGCGGATCCGGTCCATGACGTCGGCGTAGTAGTCGAGCGACATCGACGGGCGCCCGGTCTCCGGGTCACGCACATGGATATGGGCGGCGGCGGCGCCCGCCTCGGCGGCCTCCAGCGCGGCATCGGCGATCTGTGCCGGCGTGACGGGCAGGCCGGGGTGCTGCTCCGGGGTGACGATGTTGCCCGTCACCGCGCAGGTAATGATGGTCTTGCGTGCATGCATGGCGTTTCCAGGGGTTGCGTGATTGGCGTGGCTGGGCGCTAGCCCAGCTGGCGGCCGCCATCGACGACGATGGTGGTGCCGGTGGTGAAGCGCAGTGAAGTGGCACAGGCGGCGATGGCATCGGCCACGTCCTGGGCCTGGCCGATGCGGCGCAGCGGCGTGGTCCGGGCAGCGCGCTCGTTGAAGCCGTCATCGCGCCCCGGCACGAAGCCGGTGTCGACCACGCCCGGCGAGACGTTGAGCACGCGGATCGCCGGGGCCAGCGCGCGTCCCAGCGATATCGCCATGGCGTCCAGGCCGGCCTTGGCCGCGCAGTAGGCGACGTTGCTGCCCTGCCCGGTGCGGCCCGCGATGGAGCCCACATTGACCACCAGCCCGTCGCCGTTGGCACGCAGCAGCGGCGCGAAGGCGCGGATCGCGGCGAACTGGCCGCGCCAGTTGACGGCGAACAGCGCGTCGATCAGGGCGTCGTCCAGCGCGTCGAGGTCGGCATGCGGAATGGCGCGGGTAAAGCCCGCGCAGTTCACCAGGATATCGACGCGACCGTAGTGATGGCAGATGTCGTCGGCCAGCTTGCGCAGCGATGCGCTGTCACCGATGTCGGCCACCGCGGCCAGGTGGTTGCCGGCCGGCAGCGCGGCCGCGGCGCTGGCCGCCTTGTCGGCATCGCGGCCGGCCAGCACGATGCTGGCGCCCAGGCGCGCCAGCGTTTCACCGGCCGCCAGGCCAATGCCACCGCTGCCGCCGAGGATCACGGCTACCTTGCCGGAAAGAGAAGATGCGCTCATGGTTTCGATGTGGGTCGTCAGGGATGATGCGAAAGCAGCGCTCAGTCGATGGGCGGCTTGGGAAAGGTCTGCTCGCCGGGCTCGAGCGTGAAGTCAAAGCCGAGCGTAAAGAATGGCACCGGCACGTTGCCCCACGGGCTGTGCCCGTGGTCGTGCCGTTGCAGCTGGCCGACGAGCTGCCGGTGCACACCAAAGGTGACATCGGATTCCAGCTGGGCCGGTTCGTCGGCGAATACCTGCGTCACCAGCGTGCGGTAGCCCGGTGCCGCGACGATGAAATGGATATGCGCCGGCCGGTACGGATGGCGTCGCTGCGCGGCCAGCAGGGTGCCCACCGGGCCGTCGGTCGGCACCGGATAGCCTGCCGGGCGCACGGAGCGGAAATGGTAGTGGCCGCCTTCATCGGCATGGAAGCAGCCGCGCAGATTGCGGTCGGGCTGGTTCGGATCCTGGTTGTCGTACAGCCCCACCGGCGAAGCCTGCCAGACCTCGACCAGCGCCCCCGGCAGCGGCGTGCCGTCGGTGGCGCGCACCGTGCCGCTGACGAACAGCGGGAGGCCGGGCGCGTTGTCCTGGACCACGCAGTCGCCGCACGCATAGCGCGGCGCATTGGCGCGGTAGAACGGTCCCAGCAGCGCCCCGGGCGTGCGTCCGTGCCGCGTGCCGTTGTTCATCACGGTCACCAGCGTCGACAATCCGAGCACGTCCGCGGCCAGCACGACTTCGTTGTGCGTGGCATGCGTGGCCTGGCCCAGGCGGGCCACGAACTCGAGCGCGAACTCGAATTCCGCATCGGTCAGGTGCGCTTCCCGCAGAAAGGCATGCAGGTGCCTGACCAGGGCACCCATGACAAAGCGCAGGCGCGGATCGGACGTCTTCGCCATCGCGGCCTCGACGATGTGGGTGACCGACTGCTCGTCGTCGATCAGCGACAGCGGGCGGTCCAGGGATCGCTGCTCGTGTTCCAGGTACGTATCCATCTGCCCTCCTTTGCAAACGTTTGCAGTGCCTTGCATTATCGTCGCCAGCGAAATCCGGTCAAGGTGATTTCGCTGCGCGGTGCCGGCCGAATGGCACGACAGCGTCGATTAGCTCAATAGATTCAAGGCGCTACGGCGCGGCGTCGGGAGAAACCCTGAGGCGTAGCAAAGTGCGGAGATAGCAAAGAAGATGGCGCGCCGGCGCTGGCACCAGCGCCACGGCAAGGGTCGCGCGGACCGGGTTCCGGTACGTGGGCTTGCGCGGCAGCCCACGTACCGTTGCACCCCGCTATCGCGACAGCGCTTCCGCCACTGCCCTGAACGCGCGGAACGTAATCGCGTTGTTGGCGGCGTTGCCGGCCACAGGATGCGAGGCGTAGCGCACGATCGTCAGTTCGGCTTGCGGGTCGATGTAGATGCGCTGGCCGTGGATGCCGGCGGCCTGGAACATGCCATGGCTGTCGTGCGAGACCCACCACATGTCGCGGTAGCTCCAGCCCGGCAACACCGCGGCGCTGCCGGACCTGGCAAACAGCTCGCGGCTGCCGCCGCGGCGGATGTCGGCCACGACCGACGCCGGGATGATCTGCCTGCCGTTGAAGCGCCCGTTGCCGCGGATGGTCTCGCCAAAGCGCGCGAGGTCACGCAGCGTGGTGTTCAGGCCGCCGCCGCCGGATTCGGTGCCGATGCTGTCGACCGTGAAATAGGCGTCCTGCTCGGCGCCCATCGGCTGCCAGATCCGCTCGGACAGCAGCTTCGCCAGCGACTGGCCCGAGGCGCGGCGCACGATCCACGCCAGCACCTCGGCATTGACCGTCTTGTAGGCAAACGCGGCATCGTGGCCGCCGTCCTTCTGCAGCGTCTTGAGGAAGTCATAGAACGTGCCGGGGCCGTTGTAGCTGGCCGGGCGGGCCAGCATGCCGCCGGCGCGCGCGTAGTCCCACACCTCGGCCCTGGGATCGGCATAGTCCTCCGAGTAGCGCACGCCGATGGTCATGTCCATCACCTGCCGCACCGTGGCATCGCCGTATGCCGTGCCGGCCATCTCCGGCAGGTAGCGCGTCACCGGCGCGGCCGGGTCCAGCTTGCCCTCTGCCGCCAGCATGGCGGCCAGCGTGCCGACGAACGACTTGGTCACCGACATCGCGATATGGGGCGTATGGCTGTCGAGCGCGCCGAAATAGCGCTCGTAGATGACCTTGCCCTTGTGCATCACCAGGATGCCGTCGGTATAGGTCAGTGCCAGCATCTCGTCGAAGGTGCGGCGCGTACCGTCGGCATCGGTGAACGGGATCGCGCCGATCGGCTGTTCCGCGCGCGGCAGCACGCTGGCCGGGCCGGCTCCGCGCCATACCGATGCGGTCGGCACCAGTTCGCGCACGTGCGAAAACAGCCAGCGATTGCGTGGAAATTGGTTGCCCCCCGGTACATGGGTGATCAGCTTGTCCGGAGGCGGGGGAAAGCCCTGCATCCAGCCGACGACGTTCGGGTCGGTGGCCAGCGCCGCGGCCACCGTCGTCGCCGGTGCGGCGGGCGCGGCAGCAGCGTTGGCGGCGGGCTGGCTCGACGCCGGCAGGCTTGCCGCGAACAGGGCCACGCCAGCCAGGCTTCGCCATGGCCGCGGGGATTTCCGATGGGGCTTCCACAACATGCTGTCTCCTTGCATTATTTTTGGATCGGGGATTGCCGCCTCGCCTCAGTCCACCGATGCCTCCGAACCTTGCTGGTGTGCGATCAGGGCGCTGGTCAGCTTGTCGATGCAGCGATCCAGCGTCTTGACTTCGGCCTCGGTCAGCACCGACAGGAACATCTTCTCCAGCACGTCGCCACGCTGGTAGGTCTGCGCTACCAGTGCTTCGCCGGCCGGCGTCAGGTAAAGGTTCAGCTGCCGGGCATCGGCTTCGCCCACTTCACGACGCAGCAGGCCGCGCCTTGCCAGCGCGGTGACAAGCTTCGACGTCACCGTCTTTTCCAGCAGCACCAGTTCCATCAGCCGCGTCAGCGTCAAACCCGGTTCCAGCCCGGCGAAACGCAGCACACGCAATTCCCGCAGGCCGATGCCGAATTCACGCTCGTAGAAGCCGGAGGCCGAGTTCTTCGTCATTTCGCAGAGCCGGTTCAGGCGGAACGACATGAATTCAAGAATCGAGTGAGTGGAACGGGTGGCGTTGGACATGGCGGAGGGAAGTCGGACGGCAAATGGATTCTATGGGCAATAGTTTCCGTTGGCAACTATATGGCCGGAGCAAGCCACCATGCCAAGGCCGGCGCGGCTCGCCGGTCAGGCCAGCGAGCCGGAGGCGTCCTGCAAATGGAAAGCAGGCGTCATTACATCCCGCGTCGCCCCGGGGAAGTGACGCCTGTCAGCGCTGTTTCAGTCCAGCAGATGCCCCATCCGCGTGCGCTTGGTCGCCAGGTATTTCTCGTTCTCGGCGTTGGCAGGCACGATGTGGCGCAGTTGCTCAGAGACGGTAATGCCGGCCTTCTCGAGCGCGGCGGCCTTCAGCGGGTTGTTGCTCATCAGGCGCACGGACTTGACGCCCCACTGGTGCAGCAGGTCCGCGGCAAAGGCGTAGTTGCGGGCGTCGATGGCCTGGCCCAGGGCGAGGTTGGCGTCGACGGTATCGAGCCCGCCATCTTGCAGGCGATAGGCGCGGATCTTCTCGGCCAGGCCGATGCCGCGCCCTTCGTGTCCACGCAGGTACAGCAGGATGCCGCGGCCCTCCGCGGCGATCTTTTCCATGGCGAGTTCGAGCTGCGGCCCGCAATCGCAGCGGCAAGAGCCGAACACGTCACCGGTCAGGCATTCGGAATGCATGCGGATCAGGACGTTGTCGCCTGCCACATCGCCCACGCTGAGGGCCAGGTGCTCGATGCCTGAATCGGCGCCCTTGAAGGCGTGCGCCGTGAAGTCGCCGAATCGGGTCGGCAGGCGCGCCGAGTCGATCAGCTCAATTTCTGTGTCATTCATACCGGAATTCTTGGTCAAAAGGCGGGGGCGCAGCCCGGCACCGCCGACATTATGAGCGGAATCGGGCGTTCGCGCTGGAATTCCCCGCGGGGCCTGGCGCCGCGCCTGGTCGGCCAAATCCTACAAGCGCAAGCGCAGTCCACTTATGCAGCCGCCCCAAACGGGTCTGTAGACTCGGTTTACAGGACAAGGGCCGTCCCCGGCGGGCAGGATTGCGATGCGCAGCGCCCGCCGCTCGGGTACGGCCGCAGCAGGAGTCGCCATGACAGCCAATCCACTGAATGCCGAGGCAGCGAGCACCAAGATCGCGGCATTGTTCGACACCAAGGTCGCGGCAAGCAATGCGGCCGAACGCGTCTGCTACGAAGCGCACCTGAAGCGGGGGCAAGTGCGGCTGGTACACCCGTACGAAGCCCATTTCGGCCGCAAGCTGGAGCCGGAGAACGACGGCATCGTCCAGACCGCGGTGCGCTCCCATCTGATGATGGCGGCGCTCGGCGCCGTGATCGGGCTCGCCGTGGTCGGTATCCTGCACCGGCAGGAAATCGACGCCGTGATGCACAGCCCGGGTCTGGCAGCTGGCGCGGCGATTTTCCTCGGGGTCGTGTTCGGCATGCTGCTGGCCGGACTGATGACGGCACGGCCGGATCACCAGCTGGTGATCACGCCGGTGCGCGAGGCCGTGCAGCATGGCCGCTGGGCGGTGCTGGTGCACCCGACCACGCCGCAGCAATGCAACGAGGCCCTGCGCGCACTGCGCAATACCACCAGCGAAGTGCTCAGGACTGCCTGATCACGGCTCGACCGAGGTCTCGCGCTTGAGGGTGCGCAGCACGAAGGTCGAGCGGCTGTGGCGCAGGCCGGGCAGCTTGTACAGCTTGTGCCGCAGGAATTCCTCGTAGCCCTGCGTGCCGGCCACCGCCACCTTGATCAGGTAGTCATACTCGCCGGTCAGCAGGTAGGCCTCCATCACCTCCGGCAACTCCGCCAGAGCCTTGCCGAAGCGGTACAGCATGTCGTCGTCGTGCCGCTCCAGCGTGACTTCGATCAGCACGGTATCGGGCAAGCCCAGCGCCTTCTGGTTCAGCAGTGCGGCGTAGCCTTCGATCACCCCACTCTCTTCCAACGCCCGCACGCGGTTCCAGCATGGCGTGGCCGACAGTCCCACCTGCTCCGCCAGCCGCGCATTGGACAGGCGGCCGTCGCGCCGCAATTCGCGCAGGATGCGGCGGTCGGTATCGTCCAGCTTGGGTGACTGTGCCATCGAATACCCTCTCTCAAGAATAGTCTTTCTTACATTCTATCAAAAAAGGTTGATCCTTCTGATATTGACCTACATATGGAGAAAATCAGAAAGCCAATTCTGCGTCCCCGCTGGTAAATTTACCTGCATAGAAAGCCTGCCGGAAACGACACATGCCAGCCACCCTGCCCCTCCCCACCTTGCGCCTCTCGCTGCGCCTTGCCCCGGCCGATCTGTTCGGCGCCATGGAATGGGTGCTGGCCAATGCGCGCCGTACCGGGCTGGCGCCGCAGCAGGTGACCTTCGACGCCGCGCCGCAGGCCGTGATGCATGCCACGCTGACGGCAGACGATGCCAGCCTGCTGTGGCTGTTCCTGCGCCGCCTCGATAACGGCATCGACGTGGAACTGCTGGTTGCCGACGTCGAGGATCCGGACGACGACACGGTGGCGGAGCCGGCGCCGCGCGCCGCCACCTGTCGCGACCGCGCCACGGAGCCGATGCTGACGGCCTGAACCGATGGTGCCGCTACGCTGCCGGCGCCAGCAACTCGATCCCGTCGAGCTGCGCCGCGCAGGTATCGCGCACGATCGCGACAAAATCCGCCACGTAGGGCCGCCGCGCCATCGCGGCCGGCACGGTCGCGTAGAGTTCGCTCCACAGCCCCCGGGCACCGATGCGCTTGGCCAGCACATAGTCGTGGTCGACATAGTTCTTGACGCCCCAGTTGGGCAGCGCCGCCACGCCGCGGCGGCTGGCGACCAGTTGCAGCACGGCCACCGTCAGCTCGGCGGTGCGCCGCTCCAGGTGGATGCCGGCCGGTTCCAGCACCTCGCGGATCAGATCGATGCGTGACTCGGGTACGGGGTAGGTGATCAGCGTTTCGCCGGCGAGGTCGGCGGCTTCGATGCGGCGCTTGTTGCGCAGCCGGTGTTCGTTGGCGATCACCGCCAGGATCTCGAAGCGGAACAGCGGCGCCACCTCCAGCCCGCGCCGCGCGGCCGGCTGCGATCCGATCACCATGTCGGCACGGCCGTTGCGCAGCAGCGCGATCGGATCGGCGTGGAAGCCCGCGACCAGGTCCACTTCCACTTCGGGCCAGCGGCGGCGGAATTCGTCCATCACCGGCATCAGCCAGTCAAAGCAGGTATGGCATTCCAGCACCACGCGCAGCTCGCCGCGGGTGTCCCCCTTGAGCCGTTCGATATCGCGGTCGGCCGCGCTGATCGCGGCCAGCACCTCGCGCGCCAGCGCCAGCAGGCGCTCGCCCGCCGGCGTGAAGCGCAGGCCCTGGCGGGTGCGGTCGAACAGCGGCACGCCGTAGTGTGATTCGATCGCCTTGATCTGGTGCGACAGCGCCGACTGGCTCACATGCACACGCTCGGCCGCCGTGGCCAGCTTGCCGGATTCGGCGATGGCCACCAGCGAACGCAAATGGCGGACCTCGATCATGCAACGCCTCCGCGCCGCAGCGCTTCGCGCTTGATATGAAATTGATTCATATGTTGTTTAAAACTTGTCGCTTGATTCATTTTATGGGCAAACCGACACTGTGCGCCAGACCTCTACCGGAGCAACATCGATGGCACGCACCCATATCCTCGGCTTTCCCCGCATCGGCGAACGCCGTGAACTGAAATTCGCGCAAGAAGCGTTCTGGCGCGGCGAACGCACCGAGGCCGAACTGCGTACGGTGGCCGCGCAATTGCGCCGGCGCCACTGGCAGCTGCAGGCCGAGCGCGGCCTGGACACCGTCGCCACCGGCGACTTTGCCTGGTACGACCAGATGCTGAGCCTGACCGCGCTGCTGGGCGCGCTGCCGCGCCGCTTCGGCTTCGATCCGGCGCAACTGACGCTGGCGCAGTATTTCGAACTGGCCCGCGGCAACCGCGAGCAGCCGGCCATGGAAATGACCAAGTGGTTCGACACCAACTACCACTACCTGGTCCCGGAACTGGACGCCGACACCACCTTCGACGGCGGACCGCAATGGTTCTTCGAGGAAACCGATGAAGCGCTGGCCCTGGGGCTGCGCGCCCGTCCGGCGCTGATCGGCCCCGTCACCTACCTGTGGCTGTCCAAGAGCCATGTGCCGGGCTTCGACCGGCTCTCGCTGCTGCCGCGGCTGCTGCAGGCGTATCGCCGCATCCTGGGCCAGCTCCAGGCACGCGGCATCGAATGGGTGCAGATCGACGAGCCGGCGCTGTGCCTGGACCTGGAGCCGGCCTGGCTCGATGCCTTCGACACCGCCTATGCCGCGCTGCAGGAGGATGGCCCGACGGCGCGCCCGAAGCTGCTGCTGGCGACTTATTTCGACACCGCCGCCGACCATGCGCAGCGCGCCTGCGCGCTGCCGGTCGACGGTTTCCATATCGACCTGGTGCGCGCCCCCGCGCAACTGGCGGCATGGCAGGCCGCGCTGCCGGCGCATGCGGTGCTGTCGCTGGGCGTGATCGACGGCCGCAATATCTGGCGCACCGACCTGCGCCGCGTGCTGGACCTGCTGCGCCCGCTGCACGGCAAGCTGGGCGAACGCCTGTGGCTGGCGCCCTCATGTTCGCTGCTGCATGTACCGGTGTCGCTCGCGCAGGAGTCCCGGCTCGACGCCGAGCTGAAATCCTGGCTCGCCTTCGCCACCGAAAAGCTGGACGAACTGTCGGTGCTGGCCCGCGCGCTGAACCAGGGCGACGGGGCCGTCGCCGACGCCCTGTCCGCCTCGGATGCTGCCCAGGCGTCGCGCCGGGCCTCGCGGCGCGTGGTCAACCCGCGCGTGCAGCAGCGCCTGGCTGGCGTGAATGACGCGATGGCGAACCGCGCCAGCCCCTTCGCCGAGCGCATCGAGCACCAGCGCAAGGCGCTCGCGCTGCCGCTGTTGCCGACCACCACGATCGGCTCGTTCCCGCAGACCGCCGCGATCCGCCAGACCCGGGCGGCGTTCAAGCGCGGCGAGATCGGCGCGCTGGAATACCTGGAGCGCATCCGCGCAGAGATCGCGCTGGCGGTGCGCAAGCAGGAAGCGCTGGGGCTGGACGTGCTGGTGCACGGCGAGGCCGAGCGCAACGACATGGTCGAATACTTCGGCGAACAGCTGTGCGGCTATGGCTTCACCGAGAACGGCTGGGTGCAGAGCTACGGCTCGCGCTGCGTCAAGCCGCCGGTGATCTACGGCGACGTGTACCGCCCCGAACCGATGACGGTCGACACGGCCCGCTACGCGCAGTCGCTGACCGAGCGGCCGATGAAGGGCATGCTGACCGGCCCCATCACCATGCTGCAGTGGTCCTTCGTGCGCGACGACCAGCCGCGCGCCACTACCGCGCGCCAGCTTGCGCTGGCCATTCGCGACGAGGTGTGCGACCTGGAGCAGGCCGGCATCCGCGTGATCCAGATCGACGAACCGGCACTGCGCGAAGGTCTGCCGCTGCGCCGCGCCGACTGGGACGCCTACCTGGACTGGGCCGTGACCGCGTTCCGCCTGTCGGCCAGCGGCGTGCGGGACCAGACCCAGATCCACACCCATATGTGCTATGCCGAATTCAACGACATCCTGCCCGCGATCGCGGCGATGGACGCGGACGTGATCACCATCGAGACCTCGCGCTCGGCGATGGAACTGCTGGAGGGCTTTGGCGATTTCGAGTACCCCAACGAGATCGGGCCGGGCGTCTATGACATCCACTCGCCGCGCGTGCCGTCGGTGCAGGCGATGGAGCGGCTGCTCGAGCGCGCCTGCGAGGTAGTGCCGCCGCAAAGGCTGTGGGTCAATCCGGATTGCGGGCTGAAGACGCGCGGCTGGGAGGAAACCGAAGCGGCACTGGCCAATATGGTCAGCGCGGCCCGCGCCTTGCGCCAGCGCCTGTCGGCGCCGGAAGTGGCAACGTGGAAGCGCGTCACGCGTACCGCCACGACCGGCGCCGCGCCGGTACCGCACGCGGCCGGCGCCTGCACCGCCTGCGCCACGCACGCGCATTGACAAGCCGCCTCAGGCAGCGCACCGCCACGTAAAAAAAAACAGGCCGCATGCCCCGACGGGCATGCGGCCTGTTTTCTTTTTACAGCGCCTTGCGCTTCAGTTGACCGGCATCACCGGCGGCGGCATCCAGGTGCCGTCCAGCAGTGCCTGCTCCGGCCAGTACGCGCGCAGCATCATGTTCAGGCCATCGGGCGGCGCCGGCAGCCAGTTGGCGGCCCTGGCGCCGGCCGGGCGCTCATGCTGGATATAGATGTCCAGCGAGCCGTCGCGGTTGTAGCGCAGGCGGTCGCGGCTGCCGATGGCGTAGCGCTGGATCGGGTTCGGGACGAAGGCCTGGCGCTCGTTGTACAGCGTCAGCGACCAGAACGCGCGCGCCGGGGGCAGCTGTTCCTTGTCGAAGTGCAGCACGTAACGCGTCCCGCCCTGCAGCGGCTTGCCGTTGGCATCGGTGCGGGTGGAGGCGTAGATCGCATCCTCCGGCAGGTTTGCCCCGAGCCCCACCCATGCGGTGACCGCGCGGCGGCCATAACTGGTGCCGTAGGTGCCCAGGTCGCGATGCATGACCCAGCCGTTGCCGGCGTCGGCGTTGCCCTTGCGCGCCGCCTGCTCGATGGCCGCCAGCGCCGCGGTGGCGCCCTCCTGCACGGCCCGCGCGGTGGACGGCTCCATCACCGTGGTCTTGAACGGCACGCCCGGTCGGATGCCCATGCGGCGCATCTTCTCTACCATGGCGCTGTCGGCCGGCGCCGGCGGATTGGCCGGCAGCAGTGCGGCAAAGCGCGTGAAGAACGCCTGCGCGTCCATGGCCGCCACCTGCTCCACCGGGGCGCTGTCCGGATTCAGCGCGGACCGCGGCGCGGCCTTGTCCGGCACGCGGCGGCCGCCGCCCCAGGCCGACAGCGGCGTCAGCCGGTATTGGTCCTGCAGCCGGTGCACCGCCGGAAAGTCCTGCTTGCCGTTGGCCTGCGTGCGGCCGATCAGCCAGACCATCGACGTGGGCGAGCGGATCTCCTGCATGCCCTTCGGCAAGGTGCCGCGCCAGTCCGGGCCGGTGATGGCGAAATTGCCGCGGCGGGTGCCGGTGGTGCGCTTGCCCGGTGCGGCAAACACGTTGGTCCACGCGTCCATCAGCGGCATCAGGTAATAGCGCCCGCGGGTGTCGGGCACGGAGAGGATCACCGGCTCGCCCGACAGGTCCAGCCACGCCGACGAGTACAGCGTATCGGCATTGGGGCTCACCACTTCAGTAAAGGTGGCGTCCGGGAACGTGCGCTTGTGGCTGAAGGTGTTGGCCGGCGTGCGCTGCGTCATCAGCTCGCGCGTCACGTCCATCAGCACCATCGGATAGGCAAAGGTGAAGACCTCGGCTGACAAGGCCTTCATGGCCTGGTCGGACGGCGGCTGCTCGGCAGCGGCCGGGTTGCCGGCATAGTCGGGCCCGGTGGTGGCGCAGCCGGACAGCATGACGGCGAGCGTGACCGCGCCCGCCAATTGGCGAAAGATAGGCTTCATGACCCCGATTCCCAAAGTTCTTGCGTGTTCTCCGGGCATTTCGGCTATGACTGCCGGCATGTCGTCCCGGAGGCGCATCTGTCCGTCGCATCTTGTCCGTGCACTACAGGCCTGTCAATTCCTCGAATGCGGGGATCCGAGACCGGGCGCACCAACGGCATGACACGACGGCGAAGGGGTGCATGATAAGCCACGCCACCGGGCTACGGAAAGGCCCGGCCGCGGCGGATCAGCGGGCCAGGAAATCGAGCACGACCTTGCTGAAGGCCTCTGCCTGCTCCAGGTTGGAGATATGCGCGGCTTCCAGCTCGACGTAGTGCGCGCCGGGGATCGTCTGCGCCAGGTACACGCCGTCGCGCGGGGGCGTGGGCAGGTCGCCCGAACCGGCAATGACGAGCGTGGGCGTGGCGATGCCGCCGATCGCCGCGCGCAGGTCGGCGTCGCGCACCGCCAGGCAGTTGGCGGCATAGCCCGCTGCCGGGCTGGCGCCGAGCATGGCGCGCAGCGACGCCACCAGCTCCGGATGCGCGGCAGCGAATGGCGGAGTGAGCCACCGGTCGACCACCGCCGTAGCGATCGCAGCCATGCCGTCGCGTTCCACCGCCGCGGCGCGGCTGGTCCAGTTCTCGGGCGGGCCGATGTACGCCGCGGTATTGCACAGCACCAGCTTGTGCAGGCGCCGGGCATGGTTCAGCGCCAGCCACATGCCGGTGATGCCGCCCATCGACAGGCCGCAGAAGCTGGCCTGGCCGATGCCAAGATGGTCGAGCAGCCCGATCACGTCGCCGCCCAGTTGCGCCATGCTGTAGGGGCCGGGCGGCACCGATGACTGGCCATGCCCGCGCGTGTCATAGCGCAGCACGCGGAAATGCTGGCTGAAGGCATCCACTTGCGGCGCCCACATGTCCAGGTTGGTGCCGAGGGAATTGGACAGCACCAGCACCGGCAGGTGCTCGGCGCCATCGAGGCGGTAGTGCAGGCGAACGTCGGGAAGATCTGCGAAGGGCATGGTGTCGGTCAGTCGGGAATCACGGGCGGTGTTGCGGAGCGCGGCCGGCTCAGTTCTGCGCGATGGCGGAGCCGTGCTGGGCCAGCGGCGTGACCTTGATTTCCATGTACGGGTACAGCGGCAGCGCGGTCAGCAAGGTGTGCAGTGCATCGTTGTCGCTGACGTCAAAGATGCTGACGTTGGCATACTGGCCCACCACGCGCCACAGGTGGCGCCATTTGCCTTCGCGCTGCAGGCGCTGCGACATCGCCTTTTCATCGGCCTTGAGTTGCTCGACGAACTGCGGGTCGAGCGATGCGGGAATCCTGACGGTCATTTCGGCCATGAACAGCATGGGGTCTCCTGGTGTTGAGGGTGGGATGGGGCCTGCAGCGGCCGCCTCAGAGACGGCAGGTGCCGTCGAGATAAGCCTTGCGCCAGCGCACAATGCGCACCTCGGCGAACAGGCCCGCCGCGGCGAACGGGTCGGCGTCGATAAAACGCTGCGCCGCCTCGCGGCTGTCGACATCGACGATATAGACGCCGCCGCCGGCGTCGGAGCCGTCATCGTTGAGCTTGGCGCCGCAGGCCAGCAGCAGCGCCTTGTTGGCTTCCAGGTAATCCAGGTGGCTGGCGCGGGTGGCCTGGCGCACGTGCTGGTGATCGGGCTTGTCGAGGGTTTCGATCAGGTATGGCATGCGTTTCTCCTGCCAGCCTTGCGGCCGGGCGTCAAAGTCAGGCAATCTGCGCGCCCCACATCAGCATCGCAGCGATATAGATCAGGCCCACCCAGAACATCATGATCACGGTGTAGCCCATCACGTCCTTCAGGTTCAGCTTCGACAGCGCCAGCGCGGGCAGGATCCAGAACGGCTGCACCAGGTCGTTCCAGGCGTTGCCAAGCATCACCGACATCGACGTCTGGCTGACCGAGCTGTTGATGGCCTTTGCCGCATCCACCATGAACGGGCCCTGGATCACCCAGTGCCCGCCGCCGGACGGGGCGAAGAAGTTGATCACGAAGGAACTGACCAGGCCCCAGAACGGCAGCGTCTGCGGCGTGGCGATGTCGACGAACACGCGCGAGATGGTGTCCACCAGCCCCGAGCCGGCCATGATCGCCATGATGCCTGCATAGAACGGGTACTGCAGGATGATGCCCGAAATGGTCTTGATGCCTTCGTTGAGCTTGGCCACGTAGTTGACCGGCGTGCCGAGCAGCAGCACCCCCGCGAACAGGATCAGGAAGTTGATCAGGTTCAGGTCCAGCGAGCCGCCCTGGGTGAAGTAGATGACGGCATAGGCCATGCCGCACAGTCCGATCGCCAGGCTCAGGATGCGGCTGTTGTTCAGGCGCCCGGCCAGCGTGTTGTCGCCGCCGATGCTGTGGGCCGAGGCAGCCTCGGCGCGCGCCGGTTCCTGGTCACGGCGGATCTCGACCACTTCGGCCGGATGGCGCGGATGCAGCCAGGCGTTGAGCAGCGGCAGCGTGACGATGACCGCCAGGCTGGTCAGCAGCATCGGCGTCGAGAAGATGGTCTCGGACAGCGGGATCACGCCCATCGCCTTTTCCATCGGGTGCCCCGGGGTCGAGATCAGCACCGGGATGCTGGCCGACAGCCCCAGCCCGTACAGCGTGAAACCGCTGTATGCCGAAGCGATGATCAGCGGGTAATGCACGCCGCGGACCTTCAGCGCCAGCTTCCTGGCGATGATGCCGCCGATGACCAGCCCGAAGCCCCAGTTCAGGTAGCTGCCGATGCCGCCCACCAGCGTGGCGACGATGATCGCCGTGCGCGGCGTGTGCACGGCGCCGACGATGCGGTCGAGCATGCGGTCGGTCAGCGGCGCGGTGGCCAGCACGTAGCCCATCGCCAGGATCACCGCCATCTGCGTGGTGAAGGCCAGCAGGTTCCAGAAGCCCTTGCCCCAGCTGGCGATCACCGCGGGGGCCGCCTGCCCCTGCACCAGCACCGCCAGCGCCATCGTCAGCAATGTCAGGCCAATGGCAAACACAAAGGGATCCGGCAGGTACCGGCGCATGAGTTCGGTAAAGAACCCGGCGATCTTGTTCATGACTTCCTTGTCTCCAGAATCGGCAAAGTTACGCCATTAGAACTACAGTTCTATATGCGAACTTAAAGCAGGCGCGTGGCTATGCTAAAGGCCGTTCGACCGGTAGGTCAAGGAAATGGGAAGCGGCGATTACCGCTATTTATCGCAATAGTTAGACGACAGCGCGGCCGGTATTTGCGCAGGCGCGACAGCGCGCTCAGTACCGCATCTGGACATCGTCGACCTTGCCGGTGCGCGCGTTGTACAGGCAGACGTAGTGGAAGCCGATCGCCGACGAGCTGTCATCCGGCTCGAACACGCCTTCGCCATTGACCGATGTCTGCGCGTTGGGGCGCTGGTAGTACTGCTCGCGGTCGGCCATCAGCATGACGCTGCCGGGCTGCGGATAGCGGCGCTGGAGGGCTTCGGCCACAGCCGGCTCGCACGCGGCGGAGGCAGCCCGCGACATGGCCTGGGCGTCAACGGTGATGCGGGTGGCGGGCGGCGGCGACGGACGCGTTGCCCGCTGCGGCGGCGTCTCGCAGGCCGCCACCATGCACGCAACCGCCAGGCACAGGTAAGAAGCTCGGATCACGCGGACCTCCTCCGATTGGAACGCCGGTGGCGGCGCTCCGGAAAGTGAAGCGGAGCTGTCAGGTTACTGCCTGTGGCCGGAAAAGCCAAAGCCCGGCCGCCGCCGCCGGTCCGCTTCTTGTCACTGCGGCCGGGGCGCCGGGATTCCCCGGACTTTCGAATCCGCGAACGCGGCTAAACTAGCGCACGCGGCCGCGCCCCGCCCTGCCCCCGGCGCGCCGCGCGTACAAAACCACGATGCCGACACAATGACAACCACAGAGACAAGCGGCAGCCCCGCCACCCCCACGCCGCTGCTGCGCACGGCCGCCAGCCTGCTGGTGGTGCGCGACGCGCCCGCCGGCATGGAAGTGCTGCTGGTGCGCCGCGTCGAACGCGCCAACGACCGCAGCAGCGGCGCTTATGTTTTTCCCGGCGGCACTCTCGATGCGCAAGACCGTCACCTGCATGCGCATGCCCACGGCCTCGACGATGTACTCGCCAGCGAGCGCCTGGGTCTGCCAGCCAGCGGACTGGACTTCTACCTCGCCGCGGTGCGCGAATGCTTCGAAGAGGCCGGCCTGCTGTTCGCCTGCGACCATGAAGGGCGCCTGCGCTCGCCGCACGAGCTGGATGCAGCGCAGCAGGAGCTGCTGCGCCAGGCCGTGCAACGGGGCGGCCCCGGCCTGGCCCACGCCTGCGAGCAACTCGGCCTGCGCCTGGCGGCTGACCGCCTGGCCTATCACAGCTACTGGCTGACGCCGCCCGGCCTGCCCAAGCGGTTCGATACCCGCTTCTTTGTCGCGATCGCACCCGAAGGCCAGCTTGCCGTGCCCGACGGCACCGAGATCGTCGAGCACCGCTGGGTACGGCCCGCCGAGGCCGCCGACCCGGCCAGCGGCCTGCCGATGATGCATGTCACGCGCCGGACGCTGAGCTCGATTGCGCAGTTCGAGACTGCCGCGGCGTGCTTTGCGTATTTCTCGCAGCTGCGCGGCATCGCCTGCATCATGCCGCGGCTCGCCACCGGCGCCGCCGGCGTGCGCCCGGTGATGCCGAACGAGCCCTGCTACGCCGAGATCGGCCGCATCGATCCCGACGGCAAGGTGCACGGGCGCTACGAGCTTGCACCGGGCGTACCGGTGCAGTTGTCGGAACGGGTATGGCGCGTGACGGCCAGCAATGGCAGCGTGATGACCGGCCCGGGCACCAATACCTACCTGGTGGGCGGCGGCGCGCGCAACGAATGGGCCGTGATCGATCCGGGCCCGGACGATGGCGAGCACGTGCGTGCCATCCTGGCGGCAGCGCCCGGCCCGATTCGCTGGATTCTCGCCACGCACACGCACCTGGACCATTCGCCCGCGGCCGTGGCGTTGCAGGCCGCCACCGGCGCCACCGTGCTGGGGCGTGCCGCGCCCGCCGGCCCATGGCAGGACGCCACCTTCGCGCCGCAGCGCGAACTGGCGCACGGCGAGCGCCTGGCCCTGGCTGAACACTGCACGCTGCGGGTCTGCCACACCCCCGGCCATGCCTCCAACCACCTCTGCTACCTGCTGGAAGAAGAAAAGACGCTCTTCACCGGCGACCACGTGATGCAGGGATCGACGGTCGTGATCGGCCCGCCCGATGGCGACATGCGCGCCTATCTCGACTCGCTCGCCGCGTTGCAGGAAGAAGACCTGGACTGGCTGGCACCGGGGCACGGCTTCCTGATCGCCCGGCCGCAGGACGCCATCCGCATCCTGGTGCGCCACCGCCTGCAGCGCGAGGCCAAGGTTGCCGGCGCGCTGCGCGAACTCGGCCCGGCCTCGCTCGAAGAACTGGTGCTGCGCGTCTATGACGATGTACCGTCGCGCATGCATCCGGTGGCGCAGCGCTCGCTGCTGGCGCACCTGCTCAAGCTGCGCGACGAAGGCAAGGCGCAGGAGGCGGAAGGCGCCTGGTCGGAAGCCGCGGGCTGATGCCGGCAGCTCCTGTTGAAGTTTTTTCGGCGAGGGGCTTGCGCATATGAATAATTGCGATACAATAGCGCCTCTCGTGTGCGGCTGTAGCTCAGTTGGATAGAGTACTTGGCTACGAACCAAGGGGTCGTGGGTTCGAATCCTGCCAGCCGCGCCACCTATGCAGAAAGAAAAAGGGCTTCCGGAAACGGAAGCCCTTTTTCCATTGCCGCGCGCCGTTCGCGCGCTGCTGCCCCCACCAACCCTACCACCGATATCGCGCGCCGACCGTGCCGCTCGGGTTGCGTCCCGCCCGGACCTTGAACCACAGCTTCACGCCGGTCTTGGTATTGCCGTGCGCGCCGATGTTGAACGAGAACAGTCCGCGCAGCAGGTCTGCATCGATCTTGGTGCCGTTGATATTGATGACCTGCTTGCGGCTCTCCTGCCACCAGTCAGCCTCGACGAACGGATAGATCCCGGCCAGCCGCGTGGGCTGTGCGCCGTACAGGCGCACGCCGATGCCGGTGGCACTGGCATCGCCCGGCATCGCTTGCGGCGGCACGTTCGGGTCAGCACCCATGCCTGGCTGGTAGGCCAGCTGCAGCCGCGGCTGAATCGTCAGCCCGCCGGCGCGCGGCACCACGGCATCGACCGCCAGCGCCATGGTACGCATGCGGTTGTCGGCAAAGCCGCTGGCGGTGGTGATGTCATCGAGATGCAGCGACAGCCGGCGCGGACGCTCGGGCATGGAGGCGGTTTCGCGATCGACGGCAGCAAGGCCCGGGGCATCATCATCTGGGCCGGCACCCATGGCGCGCGGCGATGCGGAAGACGGCGCGGACGGCGGGCCCAACGCCGCGTATTCGACGACGACCGGCTCCACCGGCTGAACCATCCAGCCACCCGGCCCGGAGCTGTCGGCCAGCGTATCGGAAACCTGTGCCGGTTCGGCGGGCTCCGCCGGCCCCGGCCGCGCCAGGCTTGCCTGCAATGGCAGGTCATCAGCCGAGGCGTCGTGGAGATCCGGCAAGGATTCGTCTGCGTGGGCCAGCGCACACATCAGCATGGCCAGGATGGCGCAGTAATGCAGGTGATGGGGGACGATGCCGGGATGTGCGGCACAGCCGTGCCTTCCGGGGTTCGTCCCCGCCTCCCTCTCTGTCGATGATGACAAGACCACAGTCATGGCAACCACCTTCGGGACGTTATAAGAGCCTGCCCGATGAGCTTGAGCATAGGTCAAATGCCCCGCCAGCGTTAGCCGCGAATGTTCGGCGGCGCGCGCCCGGAGAAGCTGCCGGGCAGCACCGCGTGCCGGTGTCGCTGGCGCAAATTGCGGAAGATTTGGACAGCTGCCGCAGCCTTTTCGTCAATAATGTCGGCAATGACAAAATTTCCACGCATGACCCGGCCGCTGGCTGCCGGGTGGAGACAGCATGGCCCTGAGGCAACGCGCCCGACGGCTTGAGCCCGGTAACGGCAGTGCGATGAACGCCGGCAGCGCCGCCGGCAGCGGGCCGCGACGCAGCCTGCAGCGCAAGCTGGCGGTGGCCACCGCGGTGAGCGGACTCTGCACGGCGGTGCTGGCCGCGCTGGTGATCGCCGGGTCGTACGGCGACTTCGCCGCGGCCCGGCAGAACCTGTACGACATCTCGGCGTACCGCAACGTGCTGGACGCCGCCAACACGCTGTCCGCGGAACGCGGCCCGGCCAACAGCGTGCTGGGTGAGCCACCCTCGCCCGGCAGCGCGGCGCGCGAGCGCCTGCAGGCGTTCCGCGCGCGCAGCGACGCCGCACTGGCGCGGCTGTCCGCGCCGCCATCCGTTCCCGTCGGCCTGCACAGCCACCACTTGCCGCCGCTGATGGTCGAGCGCGTGCGCGAGCGCCTGGCACGGGCGCGGGCCGAGATCGACGAACTCGCCGCGCGCACGCCGCAGCAGCGCGACATGGACGAGATCCGCCATGCCATCGAAAGCATGTTCGAGGCAGTCGACGCACTGCAGCCCGCGATCGCCTGGCAGGTGCGCGAGCTTTCCGTCTGCGATGACGGGCTTGCCGCCCCCGCCCTCACCGGCAAGATGCTGGGCGACCTGCGCGAGTACGCCGGGCGCATGGCATCGCAGATCATGGCGCCGGTGGCGGCGCGCCAGCCGATGCCGGTACAGAGCCTGGTCGACGCGACACGCTCGCGCGGACGGCTGCTCGAGCTGTGGCACCTGGCCGGGCCGGCGTACAACCTGTACGGCGCCACGCCCGCGCTGGAACAGGCGTATGCCGACGCGGGCCACCAGTTCTTCGGCCGCGGCATGGCGATGGTCGACAGCCTGGTCGCGCAGGGGCGGATATCGGGCAACTACTCGATGACGCCCACCGAACTGACCAACCGCTACGTGCCCACGCTGGAGCCGCTGGAGCGGCTGCGCAGCGTGTTCCTGGACGAAGTCGTGGCGCATTTCACCAGCACGCGCGAGCGCGCGCTGCACCGGCTCGCGGCCGCTTGCGGTGCGTCGGCGCTGATCCTGGCCATACTGGGCTACATGCTGGTGTTCGCGCGGCGCGCGGTGTTCCTGCCGCTGCTGCGCGCACGTGCCGAGGTGATTGCGCTGGCCGAGGATCGCGGCTTGGCGAACGATGACGCCACGTCCGCGTCCGCCGCGCGGGCCGGACGCACTGGCCAGGCCGCCGAGATGCGGCGCCTGTTCGATGCCATCGAGATCCTGCGCCGCAAGCTGCGCGAGCGCGCCGCGCTGACCGCGCAACTGGAGCAGCAGGCCCGCACCGACAGCCTGACCGGCCTGCTGAACCGGCGCGCGCTGGAACTGGTGTCGGCCCGGTACGGGGCGCACGAAAGCGCCAGCCTGGTGCTGATCGACGTCGACCGCTTCAAGCAGATCAATGACCGCCATGGGCATCCCGCCGGCGACCAGGTGTTGCGCAACATCGCCACGCAAATGCGCGCGCTGGTGCCGGCAGAAGGCGTGCTGGCCCGCTTCGGCGGCGAGGAGTTTGCGCTATGGCTGCCGCACGGGCGGCCCGGCGAAGCCGCGGCGCTGGCCGAAACGCTGCGCGCGGCCATCGCATCGCGGCCGGTCTACCTGTCCGGCACGACGCAGCTTGCCGTGACCGCCAGCTTCGGCGTGGCCGTCGGCCATGGCGGCGCGGGCAACTGGCAGCGACTGTTCGGCGCGGCCGACGCGGCCATGTACCGGGCCAAGGCGGAGGGCCGCAATTGCGTGCGCGAGGCGCAGGACCTGGAGGGGATGCCGGGACGATGAACCACTGCGGGCAATGTCCGAAGGCTACGGACATTGCCCGCTCGCGCGGCAATACCGTTCAGTTAAGGCATCAAACACTACTGTCATTCCTGCGCAGGCGGGAACGACGGGATTGAATCGCGCGGACGTAGTTGCCATGGAGCATGGCCTGGAACGAAAAAAGGCTCGCTTGCGCGAGCCTTTCCGAATCTTGGTGCCCAGAAGAGGACTCGAACCTCCACAGTGTTGCCACCGCTAGGACCTGAACCTAGTGCGTCTACCAATTCCGCCATCTGGGCTTCGTTTTGCTGCATTGCTGCAGCGCTGCGAAGAACGAAATTATGCCGAGTGCCAACGACACTGTCAACACCCGGCCGCAAAAATCTTTGTGCTCGTTATGCCGCACCGCCGCCGCGCAGGAAATCCGCCTGCGCCGGCCGCCCCGGAAGCGCCAGCGTGGCGGTCGCCGCCGGCATGGTGGCAATGGTCTTGCCGGCGCGCAGCACGCGCAGCCGCGTGGCGCGCAACCGGATCGCCTCGACCGGATCGCGCGCCTGCAGCAGCACCAGGTCGGCGCGGCAACCGGGCGCCAGGCCGTAGCCATCCAGCCCCAGGATGCGCGCCGGCACGGCGGTCACCGCGTCAAAGCAGGCACGCATCGCCTCCTGCCCCGTCATCTGCGCCACGTGCAGGCCCATATGCGCCACTTCCAGCATGTCGCCAGAGCCCAGGCCGTACCACGGGTCCATCACGCAATCGTGGCCGAATGCCACCGGCACGCCGGCCGCCATCAGCTCGGGCACGCGCGTCATGCCGCGGCGCCGCGGGTAGGTATCGTGCCGTCCCTGCAGCGTGATGTTGATCAGCGGATTGGCAATCGCCGCCACGCCCGACTCGCGCATCAGCGGGATCAGCTTGGACACGTAGTAGTTGTCCATCGAATGCATCGAGGTCAGGTGCGATCCCGCCACCCTGCCCTGCAGGCCCAGGCGCACGGTTTCGCTGGCGAGCGTCTCGATATGGCGCGACAGCGGGTCGTCGCTTTCGTCGCAATGCATGTCCACACGCAGGCCGCGCTCCGCCGCCAGCTCGCACAGCAGCCGCACCGACTCTGCCCCCTGCGCCATGGTGCGCTCGAAATGCGGAATGCCGCCTACCACGTCGACCCCCATCTCCAGCGCGCGTTTCAGGCCGGCGAGCGCGCCGGGGGCGCGCAGCACGCCGTCCTGCGGGAACGCCACCAGTTGCAGGTCCAGGTAGGGCCGCACGCGTTCGCGCACGTGCAGCAGCGCCTCCACCGCCAGCAGGCGCGGATCGCACACGTCCACATGCGAGCGGATCGCCAGCAGCCCGCGCGCCACCGCCCAGTCGCAATAGGCCAGCGCCCGCTCGACGATGGCGTCCTGCGTCAGCAACGGCTTCAGCTCGCCCCACAGCGCAATGCCTTCCAGCAGCGTGCCCGACTGGTTCACGCGCGGCAGCCCGTACGACAGCGTCGAGTCCATATGGAAGTGCGCATCGACGAACGGCGGCGTCACCAGCTGGCCGGCGGCATCGATCTCTTCGCCCGCGCGCGCGGCCAGGGCCGGCTCGACTGCGGCGATGCGCCCGTCGGCGATGCCGATATCGATGCCGGTGCGCCCGTCGGGCAGGTTGCAACGCCGCAGGATCAGGTCGAGCATGGGTGGTGTCGTGGTATCCGCGATGGGTAAGTTCAGGCCAGCGGCACCGGCGCCAGGCCGCAGCCGCGCAGCAGCATCACCACCACATGCTCGGTGGCGTGCGCATAGTCCTGCGGCTTCAGGCGGCTGACGCCCAGCACCGCGCACACCTGCGATTCAAAGTCCGCGTAGGTCTGCGTGGCAGCCCAGATGGTAAAGAACAGGTGCTGCGGATCGACCGGCGCCATCTGGCCGCGGTCGATCCACTGCTGCACCACCGCGGCCTTGCGCGATACCAGTTCGCGCAGGGCGTGGCGCAGCACCTCGCCGATCTCGGGCGCGCCGTGCAGCAGCTCGTTGGCGAACACCCGCGACGCATCCGGATGGCTGGCCGACAGCCGCATCTTGGCGCGGATGTATTGCTCCAGCGCGACTTGCGGCGGCAATTCCTCGCGGATCACGTCCGCCTCGGACAGCCACAAATGCAGCGTGTGCGCCAGCACCGCGCGGTACAGCGCCTGCTTGGTGCGAAAGTAGTAATGCAGGTTCGACTTGGGCACGCCCGCGCGCATGGCGATCTCGGCCATGGTGGCGCCGGCAAACCCGGCACGCGCAAACACATGCTCGGCCGCGCGCAGGATCATGGCCTGGTTCTCCTGCCGGATGCGGCCGCCCGCCGCCCCGCGCACGGGTGGCGGACGCAACGGCGGCGCAAGGCTGGCCTGCGCGTCCATCAGCGCGTGCCGTAGAGGCGGTCGCCGGCGTCGCCCAGTCCGGGCACGATATAACCGTGCTCGTTGAGCGTCTCGTCGATGGCCGCGGTGACGATGCCGACGTCCGGATGCGCGGCGCGCAGCGCGCGCAGGCCCGGGCGCGAGGCGATCAGGCACACATACTTCATGGTGGTGACGCCGGCCTCCTTCAGCCGGTTCAGCGCGGCGATGGCCGAATTGCCGGTGGCCAGCATCGGATCGACCACGATCACCATGCGCTCCTGGATGTCCTCGGGCATCTTGAAGTAATACTCGATCGGCTCCAGCGTCTCGGGGTCGCGGTACAGGCCGATATGCCCGACGCGCGCCGCCGGCAGCAGGTCGAGCATGCCGTCGATAAAGCCGTTGCCCGCGCGCAGGATCGACACCAGGCACAGCTTCTTGCCGGACAGCACGCGCGACTGCGTGGCCGCGATCGGCGTGCGGATCGCAATGGTTTCCATCGCCAGGTCGCGCGTGGCTTCATAGGTCAGCAACTGGCTGATCTCGCGCACCAGGCGGCGGAAGTTGTCGGTGGTGGTGTCTTCGCTGCGTACCAGCGTGACCTTGTGCTGCACCAGCGGGTGGTCGACCACCATCACGCCGGACAGGCTGGCTGGATCGGAGGGATCCGGTGCGCGGGCCTCAACTGCGGGAACAGCGGACATGTCGTTCATGGTGACGCTCCTGAAGCCACGTTGCACAAGCTTTCCCTGCCTGCGACGCCGCCCGCCGCGCGGGCGGCGCGTTCAGAACACCGTTCCGTCGCTGGTAATGGCAAACGGCGGCGCGCCGCCGGGGCGGCGCTTGGCGGCGATGCGCCGCCCTGCGGCCCAGGTGCCGCCCTCGAGCACCCGCGCCAGCGGAAACTGCGCTTCGTCCAGGCCCAGCGCCTGGCGCACCCCATCGGCCACCAGGTCCAGCCCGGTCACGGTCAGCGCGCGCCATTCGACGATCACGGGCTCATCCACCGCGTGCGGCACGGCGGCAAAGCCGGGGTCGCGCGGCACCATCAGCTCGAAGTCGTACAGCAGGCCGCCGTTGCGGTACTCCGGCAGGCCGGTCAGCGCGTCCAGGCCTGTCACGGTCAGGCCGGCGTCTTCCAGCGGCTCCAGCAGCGAGTAGGCCAGCCACTGGGTCAGCTTGTGGAACGGCACCAGCCCGCCCGGCGCCGCCGGATGGCGCCAGCAGTCGCCCAGCGACACGCCCTCGACCACGATCCGCCCCGGCCACACCGGGCCAAGCCCGACCAGCAAGGTGCGCAGCAGGAAGCCGGCATCGAGCTGGCCGCCGACCGCGTGCGCCTTCAGGTAGTCGTAGAGATTGCCCAGCCGCGCCGGCCGGCCGAACAGCGCCGGGGTCGCCTCCATCACCTCGCCCAGCCGGCGCAACAGCCCGGCGCGGCCTTCCAGCCCCACCAGCGGGTTGTGCTGGGCGACCTGGAAGGCATGGGCGATGCTGTCGGCATCGATGCGCTGCAGGCGCTCGGCATCCGCGCGCAGCGGGTCGCCCGGCGCCGCGGAAAAGCCGCCGCGCGCGAACAGGTCGAAGCTCGCCACGCCAAGTCCTTCCGAGCGCGTCAGCACCTGGTCGCTGGCCGGGTCGCGGTAGCGCCACTCCGGGCCGGCGCCGGCATCCAGCAGCACGCTGGGAATCACCAGGTCGATGCCGATGCGGGCGCGCGCCTCGCGGTGTTCGGGCCCGCTCAGCGCGGCGCGCTCGCACAGCACCTGCCAGCGGTCCGTGCGCTGGTCGGCGCCGCCGCCCTCGAAGTGGCGCCAGCGGCTGTGATAAGGCACCTGCAGGTCCGGGTAGCGCTGCCGGATGGTGCTGGCGACGTAATCGGCGATCGCATGCACGCGGTCGGGATGCCAGGTGAAGAGTTCGGAGGCGCCGCTGGCCACGTGTTCGGTGACCGCCGCGCAATGGGTACGCACCGCCTCGGCGCACAGCAGCGCCGAAGCGGGATGCCCTTCGGGCACCGGGCTCAGCCAGCCGTCGCCCTGACGCGCGTTGCCGGCACTGCCGTCCTCGGGATACATCGTCATTCGTTCAACCCCCTGCCCTTTGCCAGGGCTAGTTCGTTCGCATCCGGCGGCGTGTAGTGCGTAAAGTAGCCGGCGGCCACCTTGGCGTCGATCTCGACACGGGCGTCGGCGGGGATCAGCGCCTCGGGGATCGCCACCTGCTCGACCACCTCGATGCCCTGCGCCACCAGCGCGCCATGCTTCATGTTGCTCATCGACGCCCAGCGGTCGATGCGGCGGATGCCCAGCCAATGGAACACATCCGGCATCAGCTCCTGGAAACGCATGTCCTGCACGCCCGCCACGCATTCGGTACGGGCAAAATACGTCTCGGCGCGGTCGCCGCCAGCCTGGCGCTTGCGGGCGTTGTAGACCAGGAACTTGGTCACCTCGCCCAGCGCGCGGCCTTCCTTGCGGTTGTAGACCACCAGCCCGACACCGCCCTGCTGCGCCATCTCGATGCACACCTCGATGCCGTGTGCCAGATACGGCCGGCAGGTACAGATGTCTGACCCGAACACGTCCGATCCGTTGCATTCATCGTGCACGCGGCAGGCAACGCGGGTTTCGGGCTTGCCCAGCTGGCTGACATCGCCGAAGAAATACAGCGTCATGCCGCCGATCGGCGGCAAGAATACTTTCAGGTCCGGCCGCGTCACCAGTTCCGGGAACATGCCCCCGGTCTGCTCGAACAGGCTGCGGCGCAGCACGCTTTCCTTGATGCCGAACCGGGCCGCCATGCCGGGCAGGTACCACACGGGGTCGACCGCCGCCTTGGTCACGCGCACGTCGCCATTGGCATGCAACAGGTTGCCGTCGGGCCTGAGCCGGCCCGCCGCGATGGCCGAGACCAGTTCCGGCATGTTGATGTGCGCGCGCGTCACCGCGATGGTCGGGCGGATATCGACGCCGGCGGCGATGCGGTCGGCAAAGACCGTCGAAACCAGGTGACCCCACGGGTCGAGCGAGACGATCTTTTCCGGATCTGCCCATTGCGGATGCGGGCCGATGGCTTCGGCGGGGGCGGTATCGGTCAGGTCGGGACGGTGGTCGCGCTGCAGCGTGCCGGAGGCAATTGCCAGTGCCCGGTAGATCGCGTAGGCGCCGGCATGGGTGCCGATCACATTGCGCTGCGCCGGATTGCCCAGGCTGGCAATCACCGGTCCGCGCTCTGACGCTGTGGAGGCACCCCAGTGGATCGGCTCGGCCGGCTTGTCGCGGCGCGCGTGCGAAGTCAGGACGATATGGTCGGACATGACACCCTCGGTTCCCGATGGAATCCTGACCAATCGGTCAGGTTTACGATTCCATACTAGGCAACCTTTGTGCCATCGCCCAATGCCCGTTTGCGCCAGTGTTGCGCCCCTGTGTGTGGCGCCCAACGCAAGCCCGCTGCAGCGCCATGCACGCCCGTCGTGCGGGCGGCACCGCGGCGGCGGCACGCATGCACCACACGGATGCTGCGCGCTGCCATGACACCCGGCGGACGATCCGGGCACTGGCGCGCGGCGATGCTTGCAAGGGTTACATGGTCGGACGGCTGGCCGACCCCGGGCCCGAGTCGCCCGCGGCGTCCCGCCGCCCGGCCAGCAACGCGCGCAGTGCCGCAAGCGGCTGCGCGCTTTCCACGAAGCGGTAGAACAGGGCTCCCGCCACATTGCTGAGGGCCCATGCCGCCGCCATGCCAAGGGCGTTCAGCACCGGCCGCGCCGGGGCGAAATGCGACACCAGCGCATTGACCATCAGGCACACCGGGAAATGGACGAGGAACACGGAATAGGAAATCCGTCCGAAATAGCCCACGACGCGCGCGCGCGGCCAGCGCTCGAGCCATTCGCCACGGCGCGCCAGCGCCAGCAGCAGCGCGGTGCCCAGCGCCACCGCTATGCGCAGCCTGAAGTCCAGCATCAGCGCAGCCAGCGCCACCGCGGCGATCAGCCCCAGCGGCAGCAGTGGGCGGCCAGGCGCCGACGCCCAGTACGCCAGCGTACCCATGCCATAAGCACCGAAGAAATACACCGCCCAGATATCCCATGCGGCGTCGCGGTTGAACCAGAACAGCGATGCCACGGCGGCGAGCGCCACCAGGCCGACGCTGACCGCCACGCCGGCCGGCGCCCTGCCCCCGGACACGGTGCGCGCGGCCCACAGCGTGCCCAGCAGCAACGCGAACAATTGCAGGTCGATCGCCACGTACCAGACGCCCGCCGACAAGGCATCGACGTCGAGGATGTCATGGAGCAGCGTCAGGTGCGCGAGGAACTGGCCCAGGGTGGGCGATGCCGGGATCGAGTCATGCGTCATCCAGTGCCGCGCCACGGCGGCGCCGGCCATGCTCAGCAGGATCGCCGCGGCAAACGGCACCACCAGTTTCTGGTAGCGGCGCCACAGCATGGACAGCGGGTGCTGGCGGGTCTCCAGCCGTCCGTCCGGCGCCAGGCTGCGCGCCGCCAGGAAGCCGCTGATCACCAGGAACACCTGCACCGCGATGCGGGCGTAGTCGTACAGCCAGTCCACCAGCCCAGGCGCCAGCTGGTACGCGGCGTCGGACATCGGTCCATAGAAGGCAAGATGGTGCAGGACGATCAGCTGCGAACTGACGGCTTTCAGGGCGTCGATGCACGGCAGGCGCGACGGACGGGGGCTCATTGTTATAGGGAGAATGCAAAAGGCGCGGAAGAGCGCGATTCTACCCGCAGCTTGAGCACTCAATGTGGCGCAACGCATACATTATGCGGATTGGTTACACACTGGCCGCGCTTGTTGCCACTTCGACAGCCGCCGCGCGGGGGCGGCCGGCCGCTGGTCGGCGCTGGTCTGATTACCGGCACAACGCCATCAGCGCCATCCACGCCTGGGCATGCGCCGGGTCCAGCCATCCGGCCAACGCCGCTGCGCACACGGCGGAGAGGCCGAGTACCGCGAGCCAGGCGGCAAGCGCGGATACCCCAGGCCGCCTCATGGCCGTGCCGGCGCCAGACCGGCGCGGACGACCTGGCGATCGTCGATCGGCGAATGCAGCGCCGCGGCAACGATACCCAGCGCCATGGCGCCGTACCAGACCGCGTCGTACGAACGGGTCAGCTCGAACACCAGCCCGCCCAGCCACACGCCCAGGAAAGCGCCAAGCTGATGGCCCAGGAACACGAAGCCGAACAGCGTGGCGAGATAGCGCACGCCGAACACCTGGGCCAGGATGCCGTTGGTGAGCGGCACCGTGCCCAGCCACAGGAACCCCATCGCCGCACTGAAGGCGTACAGCGTCGCCGGGCTCAGGGGCAGCAGCAGGAACAGCGCCATCGCCGCGGTGCGCGCGAGGTAGATGCCGGCGAGCAGGTACTTCTTGCTGTGACGCCCGCCGAGCAGCCCGCACACATAGACGCCTGCCACATTGGCCAGCGCGATGATGGCCAGTGCCGCCATGCCGTCGGCCGGATGCATGCCGCGGTCCAGCAGGTAGGCCGGCAAATGGCTGGCGATAAAGGCAAGCTGGAAGCCGCACGCAAGAAAACCCAGGTTGAGCAGCCAGAATCCCGCATGGCCGAAGGCCTCGCGCACGGCGGCGCGCAACGGCTGGCCCCCGTCCCCCTCCGGCGCGTGGGGGCCCGGCGCTGCCGCCGCGCCGCGGTCCTGGAATGGCAGGGCCAGGGGCACCAGCACTGCCAGCGCCACGGCAAGCAACAGCAGTGCGCCCGCCCACCCGGCCCCGGCAAGCAGCGCCTGGACGCCCGGCACCAGGGCAAACTGGGCGATGCCGCCGACCGCGCCTGCCAGCCCCAGCGCGCGGCTGCGCTGCGCGGCGCCGGTCATCCGGCTGAGCGCGCCGTAGACCACGCCGAAGGTGGTGCCGGACAAGGCCACGCCGATGCACAGGCCCGCCGACCACACCAGCGCCGTCGACGTATGCGCCTGCGTCATTCCATAAAGCCCCGCGGCATACAGCGCCAGCCCGCCCGCCATCACCTTCCACGAGCCGTAGCGGTCGGCCAGCATGCCGGTGAATGGCTGCGCCAGCCCCCACGCCAGGTTCTGCACCGCCATGGCAAACGCGAAGGTCTCGCGGTTCCAGCCGCGCTCGGCAATGATGGGCAGCATGAACAGGCCTTGCACATGGCGCGCACCCAGCGCCATCCCCATCAGCACGCCACCGGCAAGCACCAGCACCCACAGTTCCCGCCACCAGGGCGTGGGCAACCCGGCCGGGTTGCCGGTAGCGGACGAACTCTGCAGGTGGATGGTCATGACGGCCTCTTGTCGAACAATGGCGCCCGCAGGCGCGATGGTTCTATTGCACGCGGCGCCAGGCCTTGCTTCAACCGATCTTTCGGTCGTTCTGCCATGCACACCACGCATGCCATGAACATCGCGGTTCGTGCTGTAATGAGGTGCGCGCATCTTCCTGGAGCTCATTGCATGTCCACCCCGCTGGTTCGCCTGGTCTCGCTCGACCTGCTCAAGGGCTTCGTCGCCGTCGGCCGGCGCATGAGCATTACGCAGGCGGCGGACGACCTGTGCCTGACCCAGTCGGCGGTAAGCCGCCAGGTCCATGCGCTGGAGGCGCAGTTGAAGGTGCAGCTGTTCGTGCGCAAGCATCGCGGCGTCGCCTTCACCGCCGAGGGCGAGCGCTTGTTTCGCAGCGCCGACAGCGCGCTGCAGCAGTTGCAGGACGTGGTGGCCGAGGTGCGCCGCAGCGAGGGCCGGCAGCCGGTCACCGTCACCGCCAGCATCGGCGTGACCGGCCTGTGGCTGCTGCCGCGGCTGGGCAGCCTGCAGAAAGCCCACCCGCACCTGGATGTCCGCCTGTCAGCCAGCAACCGTATCAGCGACCTGCGTGAAGAAGGCATCGACCTCGCGGTGCGCTATTGCCGCGATGCCGCGGCGCCACCCGACGCCGTGCGCCTGTTCGGCGAGCACATCGGGCCGATCGCGCATCCGTCGCTGCTGGCGGAGCTCGGGCCGCACGGCGATGCGCTGCTGCAGCTGCCGCTGCTGGAATTCGACGATCCGCGCCCGTGGCTGCAATGGCGCAGCTGGCTGGCCCCGCGCGACCTGCGCCAGGCCAGCCAGCGCGGCATGCTTCGCTTCAACCAGTATGACCAGGTCATCCAGGCGGCGCTGGCAGGCCAGGGCGTCGCGCTGGGGCGGCTCGAACTGGTGCGACCGCTGGTCGACGGCGGCCAGCTGGCGCTGGTGCCCACTGCGCGGCAAGCGCCGCCGAGCCCGAACGCCTACTGGCTGATCCAGGCCGCCGCGCAGCCGCGCGCCGACGTCAGGCGCGTGGCGCAGTGGATCTGCCAGGAAGCCGCGCGCACGGTCAAGACGCCCGTGCACCCCGCAGCCACCTGAACCGCAGCTGGCGGGCGCGGCGCGGTGGCGTTTCGATCCCGCACAGCGCCGGGCCCGCGCCGTGCAGCGCCGCGATGAACACCTCGGCGTCGGCTTGCAGCCGATGGCGCTCGCCCGGCGCCAGCAACACATCGGGCGACGGCCGTCCCGGCACCTCGAAGGTCAGCCACAGGTTGCCGCCGCGGCAGACCAGTTCCGTGCCGGCGCGCAGTTGCAGGCCGAGGCATTCCGCTTCCAGGGAAAAAGTGCGTGACATGAAAGGCTCCGGTTAGGGCCTTTTCATTGTGCGAAGCGGCGTCGCACGCTGCCATGAGCAATGCGTCGGCCAGCCATCCGCCAGCGGCATGCGAGGCCCGCATGTCTAGCGCTGCCCCGCGCGCGTCGCGCCCTGGGCCAGCGCCTCGCCGGGGGGCGCGACGTTGAGTGTCGCCAGCAACAGCCCCATGCCCGCCAGGATGCGGTACTGGCTGGCAAGTTCGGTGTACTGGCCCGTCACATAGGCGGTGCGGGCGCTGAAGTACTCGTTCTCGGCATTGAGCAGGTCCAGCAGGCTGCGTTGCCCGATGCGGAACTGCCTGCCGTAGCTGACCCGCGTGGCATCGCTTGCCTGCACGTATTGCTGCAGGCTGGCCAGGCGGTCCTGCGCGGTACGGTTGGCGTTATACGCCAGCGACACGCTTTCCCGCACCTGCCGCCGCAGCCGCTCCAGGTTCTGCTCCGCTTCCTGGATCTGGAACCCAGCCTCGCTGATGCGGGCCTTGTCGGCATTGCCGCGGAACACGTTATAGCGCACGCGCAGCATCACCCGGCGCTCGTCGGTGGTACCCAGCACACGGTCGCGGTCGCGTGCCCCGCCCACTTCGAGTTCCAGCCTTGGCCACAACGCCGAGCGCGCCAGCGCGCGTGCGGCCTCGGCTTCGGCGATATCGGCCTGGCCTGCGGCCAGCGCAGGGTGGCTGGCACTGGCCACTTGCTGCGCCTCGCGCTCGGTCGCGGGCAGGACGGCGGCCAGCGATTCCGGCCGCGACAGGCGCTGCGGTGCCGTGCCGACCACGCGCACGAACGCCGCCTCGGCATCCTGCAGCGCGCCCTGCTCCGCCCGCAGGCTGGCCTGGGCCAGCGCCAGCCGGCTCTCGGCCTGGTAGAGGTCGGCGCGGCGCAGCACGCCGTTGTCGGCGCCAAGCCGGATCTGGTCATGGATATGCTGGTGCGCCTCGAGGTTGGCGATGCCGATCGCCACCGTCTCCTGCCGGCGCAGCACCTCGACGTAGACGCCAACGGTGCGTAGCGCGATGTCCTCGGCGGTGACGCCGACCCGGTAGGCCGCGCCTTCGATCCGGGCGCCCTGGCGCTCGACGTCGCTGCTCACGCCGAAACCGTCGAACAGCATCTGCGTGATGGTGACGTCGGCGGCATGGCGGCCATACGACGAGTCCGACAGCCCGCCCACGCGGCTGCTTTCGCTGTCCAGCCGCACGCGACCGGTGGCGCCGCCGATATCGATCCGCGGCAGGTAGCCGGCACGCGCCTGCTTCAGCCCCTCGTCGGCAGCCAGGCGGCGGCTGCCCGCGGCCAGCACTTCTGGATTGCTGTGCACGGCCAGGTCGACCGCCTGGGGCAGCGCCTGGCCGCCCGCCTGCCGCGGCAGCGCGAGCGCGAGCGCTATCCATGGCAGCACGGGTGCCAGCCGGCACCATCTCGTCTTCATGCTTCCCCCTGCCGGGTACACCGCGCTCGCGCGCTGAACGCGTCCGAACGCGGTGCCCTACCCGCTTATTATGGTTTTGATACTGCCGGCAGCGGTGCTGCCGCCCTGCATCGCCGCTTGTCGCGGTCTCCTCCCCGTTCCCGCCTTGCCCGTTCTGCTCTGCCGTGTGGCTGGCCTCAAGCCGTATGGATATTGCCGTTGCTCAGTAGCGTATTCAGGTCCAGCCCCACCACGCCCTGCAGCACAGCGACATCCTGGAACCCGGTGGCGGCGCCACTGCCATCCCGGTCCAGGCTGACCACGGTATTGCCATCGACTTCCGCCAGCCGCACGAACTGCGCCGCATTGGCGCTGGTCACGCTGACGCCCGCGAGCAGGTCGGCAAGGTCCAGCACATCGCCTCCGGCAGCGGCGGGCGCGAGATCAAAGTCCGTGATCGTGTCGACCGAGGCGGCATCGGCGCGCAGAATGCGGAAGGTGTCGCTGCCGCTTCCGCCGGCGAGCGTGTCGGCGCCGGCGCCGCCGACCAGCAGGTCATTGCCGGCGCCGCCGCTCATGACGTCGTCGCCGGCGCCGCCACGCAGCACATCGTTGCCGGCCGAGCCGGCGAGCGTATCGTTGAAGGCCGACCCGATCACGCCCTCCATGCCACGATAGTTGTCTGTGCCGAGGTTCACGCTGCCCAGGTTGACGGTAGTCGCGCTGCCGCTCTGTACCAGCGTGAAATTGATCGCCCCAGTGGCATCGGAGAAATCCAGCAGGTCGATGCCCGCGCCGCCATCGAGGGTGTCGTTGCCCATGCCGCCGCGCAGGATGTCATTGGCGCCGCTGCCGGTCAGCGAATCGTTGAACCGCGACCCGATCACGCCTTCCATGTTGCTGTAGTTATCGCTGCCAAGTCCAACGCCGGACAGGTTGACCAGCGTGCCGCTGCCCTGCGCCAGCGTAAATGCCAACCCGCTGCCGGCATCGGACAGGTCCAGCATGTCGATGCCGGCGCCGCCATCGAGCGTATCATCGCCGGCGCCGCCTCGCAGCACATCATCGCCCGCGCCGCCGCGCAATGTGTCACTCGCTGCGCCACCGATGAAGAAATCGCTGGCCGCAGCTCCGTTCAGCTCATCGGTATTGCTGCCACCGTCGAGATAGGAAGCCTGGTAGGGCTGGCTTCCCAGCGTCACCGTGGCGCCGCCATTCGTCGACGAGACCTTGACCGTCACCGTCGCCGTGCTGCTGCCGCCCGCGCCATCGGAAACGGTATAGCTAAAGCTGCCCGACGTCGAGTTGTCGGAGTCGAACATGATGTAGCTGTTATTGGTGCCGGGCGCGAACTTCAGGTTACTGACCGCGCCCGTGGCGCCGCTCAGGCCGGTGATCGCCAGTGCCAGGCCATCGACATCGCCGTCATTGGCGAGCAGGGCACTGACCGGTATCAGGATGCTGCCGGTGTTGTTCGACACATAGACCACGTCCGCGGCAGCCACCGGCGCATCGTTGACCGGCTCGATGGCGATCGCCACGGCATCGATGTCGGCCGTGGCCCCGTCGCTGGTTTGCATCTGCAGCGACGCGGCGCCGGCATAGTCCTTGTCGCCGGCAAACTGCAGGCCGTCCAGCGCGGCGCGAATGGCCGCGTCACTGCCAGTGAAGGTCATGGTGCCGTCTGCGCTGCCATCGCCGGCAAGGAACTGCAGCCCGGCCGTGCCGTTCAGCGTAATCGTGCCCCCGCTCGCCGTCAGCGTCACCGTGTGGCTGCTGCCGTCCACATCGAAGAAGCCGAGCGCATTGCCGGTGGCAGTGCTGAACACCAGCGGCGCGTCTTCGTTGACTGACTGTGCGGCCGGAACGGTGTTGACGACCGCATCGTTGGTGCCAGTGATATTGACCGTGATCGTCTGGCTCGCGGTCTGGTCGGCCGAGGACACTGTCAACGCATCGCTGACCTTCTGCCCGGCAGTCAGCGCATCGGCCTTGCTGTTGTCCAGCGTATAAGTCCAGGCGCCGGTGGTGCTGTTGAACGTGAACGTACCGTATTGCCCGACCAGGCTGTCCGGCGGCACTGTCGCGAAGTGAGCCTCGCCGCTGTCGACATCCGCCACAGTCAGCATGCCACTGGCCGAGGCATCGCCTGTCGTGGCGTTCGCCACGCCGCCGGCTTCTGTCACGGCCGTGTCTTCGTTCGTCGATGCGGTGATGGTCGCCGCATCGTTGGTGCCGGTGATATTGACCGTGATGGTCTGGTTCGCCGTCTGGTCGGCCGATGACACGGTCAGCGCATCGCTGACCTTCTGCCCGGCAGTCAGCGCATCGGCCTTGCTGTTATCCAGCGTATAAGTCCAGGCGCCGGTGGTGCTGTTGAAGGTGAAGGTGCCGTATTGCCCAACCAGGCTGTCCGGCGGCACTGTCGCGAAGTGAGCCTCGCCGCTGTCGACATCCGCCACAGTCAGCGTGCCGCTGGCCGACGTGTCGCCTGAGGTGGCGTTTGCCACGCCGCCGGCTTCTGTCACCGCCGTATCTTCGTTCGTCGATGCGGTGATGGCCGCGGCGTCGTTGGTGCCGGTGATATTGACCGTGATGGTCTGGTTCGCCGTCTGGTCGGACGACCACACGGTCAGCGTATCGCTGACCTGTTGGCCGGCGATCAGCGCATCGGCCTTGCTGTTATCCAGCGTATAAGTCCAGGCGCCCGTGGTGGTGTTGAACGTGAACGTGCCGTATTGCCCGACCAGGCTGTCCGGCGGCACTGCAGCAAAATGGGCTTCGCCCGTGTCGACATCGCTCACCGTCAGCGTGCCGCTGGCCGAGGCATCGCCTGTCGTGGCGTTCGCCACGCCGCCGGCTTCCGTCACGGCCGTGTCTTCGCTCGCCGAAGCAGTGATGGCCGCGGCATCATTGGTGCCGGTGATATTGACCGTGATGGTCTGGCTCGCGGTCTGGTCGGCCGATGACACCGTCAGCGCATCGCTGACCTTCTGCCCGGCGGTCAGCGCATCGGCCTTGCTGTTATCCAGCGTATAGGTCCAGGCGCCCGTGGTGCTGTTGAACGTGAAGGTGCCGTATTGCCCGACCAGGCCGTCCGGCGGCACTGTCGCGAAGTGAGCCTCACCGCTGTCGACATCAGCGACAGTCAGCGTGCCGCTGGCCGAGGCATCGCCCGTCGTGGCGTTCGCCACGCCGCCGGCTTCCGTCACGGCCGTATCTTCGTTCGTCGATGCGGTGATGGTCGCGGCGTCGTTGGTGCCGGTGATATTGACCGTGATGGTCTGGTTCGCCGTCTGGTCGGCCGATGACACGGTCAGCGCATCGCTGACCTTCTGCCCGGCAATCAGCGCATCGGCCTTGCTGTTATCCAGCGTATAAGTCCAGGCGCCCGTGGTGGTGTTGAACGTGAACGTGCCGTATTGCCCGACCAGGCTGTCCGGCGGCACAGTCTCGAAGTGAGCCTCGCCGCTGTCGACATCAGCCACAGTCAGCGTGCCGCTAGCCGACGTGTCGCCTGAGGTGGCGTTTGCCACGCCGCCGGCTTCTGTCACCGCCGTATCTTCGTTCGTCGATGCGGTGATGGTCGCGGCATCGTTGGTGCCGGTGATATTGACCGTGATGGTCTGGTTCGCGGTCTGGTCGGACGACCACACGGTCAGCGTATCGCTGGCCTGTTGGCCGGCGATCAGCGCATCGGCCTTGCTGTTATCCAGCGTATAAGTCCAGGCGCCCGTGGCGGTGTTGAACGTGAACGTGCCGTATTGCCCGACCAGGCTGTCCGGCGGCACAGTCGCGAAGTGAGCCTCGCCGCTGTCGACATCCGCCACAGTCAGCGTGCCGCTGGCCGAGGCATCGCCTGTCGTGGTGTTCGCCACGCCGCCGGCTTCCGTCACGGCCGTGTCTTCGTTCGCCGATGCGGTGATGGTCGCGGCGTCGTTGGCCCCGTTGATCCGGATGCTCAGCGTCGATGCCGCCGAGGCCTGGCCATCCGTCACGCTATAGCCGAACGACTCATCGACATGGTCGCCGAGGCGCAGCGACTGGACCAGCGGATTGCCGTTGTCCAGGGTGTAGCTGTAGCTGCCGTCGGCGTTGATCTGCAGCGTGCCGTACTGGCCGACATAGGTGCCGGGACTGGCTACGGCCAGTACATTGCCGGCATCGACGTCGCTGTCATTGCCCAGCACGTTGCCGGTAATCGGGTTCGGATGATTGTCTTCGCCGATGGCGTTGGTATCGGCCGCGGCGGTAGGCGCATGGTTGTCGTAGCCGGCAAAATCAGATTTGGTCAGATCGTGCATGCCGTCGAGGCGAATCACCATTTCGGCCGTGGCCGGGTTGCCGTCGACATCGACGTAGACATAGGTGTTGCCGCCCGATTGCTGGTACCAGGCACCATGGGCGGTCGGCGTCAGGCCGCCCCACTGGAAGCCGGTGTCGCCCAGCACCGGGCGCAGGTCCAGGCGGTCCGTGCCGCGCTGGAAGTCGGTGATGACGTCCATGCCGGCCGCGGTGGAATCGGCGACAGCGTTGTAGACGAAGGTGTCGCGGCCGCTGCCGCCCCGCAGTGTGTCGCCACCGCCCCCGCCGGCGATGGTGTCGTTGCCGCCTTCGCCGTAGACCGTATCCCTGCCATTGCCGCCGGCGATGATGTCGTCGCCGCCGACGGCAGCGTCGTCGCCGTTGTCGCCGTAGATCAGGTCATCGCCGTTGCCGCCATGGATTCGGTCATTGCCGGGTCGGGCCGACTCATGGCCGCGTCCGAGCAGATAGTCGGCATAGCTGTCGTAGCCGTCGCCGTAGAGCGTATCGCCGCCGTTGTCGCCGTTGTAAAGCGCCGACGCTCCGTCGGCGCTGCCGATCACATCGTCGCCGCTGCCGCCATAGACCGCGTCAGTGCCGTTGCCGCCGGACAGGCTGTCGTTGCCGCGCCCGCCGAACACCCGGTCCTTGCCGTTGGCCCCCAGCAGCGTGTCATTGCCATCGCCGCCCTCGACGATATCGTCGCCATTGCCGGCGTCGACATAGTCGCTGCCATCGCCGGCGCTGACATAGTCGTTGCCGTTGCCGCTCAGGATGGTGTCGCTGCTTGCGGTGCCGATGAGGCTGTCGCTGCCATTGGTGCCAGTCACGGTTGCCATGTTCGTTCTCTCTCCGTCCTGAATGCTGGCCTCGCGGCCACGCCTTGCTTGTTATCGTTGCAAAACGCCAGCGTGCCGGCGCGCCTTGTCCTACCGTTCACGGAACGCCATGTCCCGGGTCTTGATGATGGGCTTGAGCAGGTAATGGAGCACCGTCTTCTGGCCCGTCAGCACGTCCACCGTGGCGACCATGCCGGGCAGGATCGGCACCTGCACGGCGCTTCCGGCTGGCCGGTTGTCGCGCGTGCGCACCCGGACCAGGTAGTAGCTCTCGGGCCGCTCGCCGGGTCGCTCCGGCGTGAGCGTATCGGCGCTGATGTGTTCTACGGTGCCGGCAAAGCCGCCATAGACGGAGAAGTCGTAGGCGGACAGCTTGACCACGGCGGGCTGCCCTGGCCGCAGGAAGGCGATGTCGGCCGGACGCACGCGCGCCTCGACCAGCAGCGTGTCTTCCAGCGGCACGATTTCCACCAGGTCCATGCCGGGCTGGACCACGCCACCCACGGTGTTGACCTTGAGTTGCTTGACAATGCCGGCCAGCGGCGCGCGCACCACGGTGCGATCGACCCGGTCCTGCAAGGCGGTGTTGGTGGCGCTCAGCGCTGCCTGCTCGGCCTTGGCCTGGTTGAGTTCGCGCATGGCCTCGGCGCGGAAATGGGCACTCGCCTCGTCGAGCTTCTGCTGGCTCTCGCGATAGGCCGCTTCGAGGCGTGGCATCGCCAGCCGCGACGCGTCGAGCTCGCCTCTGAGGTCATTGGTCTGCCGCTCCAACCGCAGCACATCGACATCGGAGACCACGCCCTGCGCCACCATCGGCCGCATCATCGCCAGCTCTTGCGCCACCAGGCGATGGCTCTGCCGCAGTTGCTGCTCGCGCGAACGCTTTTCGGCCAGCTCCTGCCGGCGCTGCTCCGACTGCTGGCGCAGCACGGCCAGGTTCGCGTCCAGCGCATGCTTGCGCGAGACAAACAGCGAGCGTTCCTCGGCTACGAAACGGCGCGCATCGCCGTCGCCTTCCGCACTGGCGACGAAGTCGGTGCCGGCGGCTTCGGCGCTCAGGCGCGCAATGCGTGCCACCAGCGCATCGTCCTTGGTACGGCCTTCCTGGTATGAGGCGGTAAAGCGCGTATCGTCGATGCGCATCAGCGGCTGGTCCTTGCTGACGACCTGCCCGGGCCGCACCAGGATCTGTGCCACGATCCCGCCTTCCAGGTTCTGCACCACCTGTACCTGGCTGGACGGAATCACCTTGCCCTCGCCCACCGTCACCTCATCGACCCGTGCCAGCGCCGCCCAACCCAGCGCCACGATGACGAAGACCACGGCGCACCACAGAATCCAGTGCGCGAACCAGCGTGGCCGCGACAGCGCCGCCGCGTCGCGCGCATCCATGAATGCGGTGTCGTCGGCGTGCGGCCGCAGCGCGGCGGCCACGCGGCGCGCAAGGGTGCGGATCTCAGGCCGAGGCGACATGGAGCTTCCTCCCCGCTAGCGCGTTCAGCACCTCTGCCTTGGGCCCGTCCGCGACGATGCGGCCCTGGTCCATCACGATCAGGCGATCGACCAGGCTCAGCAGCGAGCCGCGGTGGGTCACCAGCAGCAGCGTGCGCTCGCCCAGCGCCGCGGCGAGCCGCGCCTTGAACTGCTCTTCGCTGCGGTTGTCCATGGCACTGCTGGGCTCGTCGAGCAGCAGCACCGGCGGCTGCAACAGCTCCGCGCGCGCGATCGCGATAGCCTGCCGCTGTCCACCCGAAAGCCCCTCGCCGCGCTCGCCCAGGCGCAGATCATAGCCCTCGGGCAGGCGCTCGATGAAATCGCTGACGCCGCCCAGGCGCGCGGCGCGCAGCACGGCGGCATCGTCGGCCCAGGGCGCGCCGATCACGATGTTGTCGCGCACGGTGCCGCTGAACAGCATCACATCCTGCGGCACATGGCCGATACCGCGCCGCAGCGCCGCCGGGTCGAGCTGGCGCACCTCGGCGCCGTCGACCAGCACCGAGCCGGCATCGGGCGGATACAGGCCCAGGATCAGCTTTTCGATGGTGGTCTTGCCCGAGCCGATGCGGCCGATCAGCCCGACCCGCTCGCCGCTGGCAATGCGGAACGACACACCGTCGAGCGCGGCGCTGTCGCGGCCGGGATAGCGGAAGCTGACCGCGCGGAATTCGATCTCGCCGCGCAACGGCGGGCGGTGCAGGAAATGCTTGCCGGGCGGGCGCTCGACCGGCAGCGCCATGGTCCGCTCGATGCCGGCCAGCGCGGTGCGCGCCTGGTGATAGCGCGTGGTCAATCCGGCCATCTGCGACAGCGGCGCCAGCGCACGCCCGGCCAGGATGGTGCAGGCGATCAGGCCGCCCATGGTGAGGCGGTCGTCGGCAATCAGATAGACGCCAATCACGACCACCGCCAGCGTGGCGGCCTGCTGCGCGAACAGCGCCGCGTTGATGACGCACGCCGACAACCAGCGTGAGCGCAGCGCCAGCCTGGCCATCTGCCCGACCACCTGCTCCCATTGCCGCTGCGCGACCCCTTCCGCGCCGGTGGTCTTGATGGTCTCCAGCCCTACCAGCGTCTCCACCAGCGCCGCTTGCCGCTGTGCCGCGCAGGCACTGCTGGCCCGCACTGCGCGCGACAGCGGCCCCTGCAGCGCCAGGCTGAGGCCAAGCACCAGCGGCACCGTCAGCAGCGGCACCCACGCGAGCGGGCCACCCACCCAGAACATCGCGGCGATGAAGACCGCGGCAAACGGCAGGTCGATCAGCGTGGTGATGGTGGCTGAGGTCAGGAAATCGCGCACCGATTCGAATTCCTGCAGCTGGCTGCTGAGGCTGCCGACCGAGGCGGGCCGTGACTTCATCTCGATGCCCAGCACTTTCTCGAACACCGTGGCAGAGACCGTCACGTCGATGCGCTTGCCGGCCAGGTCGACAAAGTAGCCGCGCAGCATGCGCATGGCGAACTCGAACAGCAGCACCAGGCCGACGCCCACGGCAAGGGCCCACAAGGTCTCCAGCGCATGGTTCGGCACCACGCGGTCATAGACGTTCATGGTGAAGAGCGGCATCACCAGCGCAAACAGGCTCAGCAGCAGGGAAGCCACCAACACCTCGCCATAGACCGGCCAGCACTGCCGGATCACGCCCCAGAACCATGCCTGCGGCGCGTGATCGGGCACAGCGTCGGGGCCAGCCCGGGCGGCATCCGCACGGTACGCGGGCCGTGCAAAGATGGCGTGTCCGGTGTAGCGCGCCAGCAGGTCTTCGGCCCGCACGGCCTGTTCGCCGTCTCCGAACTCGGGCAGCACCACCACCAGCATGCCCTCATCGGCGCGGCGCACCAGGATGCAGGCCTCGCCCTGGTCCAGCAGCAGCATCGCGGGCAGCACGCGGTCAGAGATCTCGTCGGGCTTGCGTCGCACCAGCCGCGCCGAAAGGCCCGCGCGCGCCGCGGCACGCGCGCACAACGCGGGGGTGAGGCGATGGCCCTCCAGCGGCAGCCCGGCCAGCAGGGCCTCGGCCGAGGCCGGCTGGTGGAAGTGCCGGGCCAGCCAGAGCAGGCAGTCCAGCAGCGCATCGGCGGGACGCGCGTCGTCGCAGGGACCCGGGGCGGCATGCCGGATCTCGCGCGCATGCGTGGCGGCTGCGTGCATGGCACAGGTCCGGGTGTCAGCGCGACGGTGGGCCAGCCAGCTGCCGGGCGATGGCCCGTGCCGCCATCGTCGTGCGCCTGCGATTGCTTGCTGCCATCGTGCCCCCCGTCCCGTTGCCCTGTCGTTTTTTGCAAGCGTAGGCGAGGCGCGCGCCGGCGCCCATCGTCCGAATGGCGCAACCGGCGCACCAGCACCGCCGCGGGTCTCATCCGTTTGGCGTTTCACCCATGCAACCGATGCGGCGGGGCGCGGCGCCGATCCTCGGAATTTGCTTATGACGACAATATCCTTCGCCCGACGCGGACTGGGGTATACCCTAGCGTCTTCGCCGGATTGCCGGCTGCTTTCCAGTTTCCTCCCGCATGACCGCCTTCGCCTTGCCTGCCCTGCCCGCCCGACTTTCGCGCGCCCGCCGCTCGTTCGCGGCACTCCTTCTCGCCGCCGGCTCTGCCGCCATGCTGGCGCCGGCGCAAGCCCGCGCCCAAAGCCCGGTGCTCGACAAGATCCGCGACGCCGGCACCATCGTGCTGGGCTACCGCGAATCCGCGCTGCCGTTCTCGTTTGCCGACGACAAGGGCCAGCCGGCCGGGTATGCCGTCGACCTGTGCCTGCGCGCAGCGGAGGCGGCGCGCCAGAAGCTGGGCCTGAAGGACCTGAAGGTGCGCTGGATGCCGCTGACGCCGCAGAACCGCATCCCGGCCGTGGTGAACGGGCTGGTCGACCTGGATTGCGCGCCCAACACCAACTCGCTCGAGCGCCAGAAGCAGGTCGCGTTCAGCGTCTCGCACTATGTGTCGACGGTGCGCATGCTGGTGCGGGCCGACTCGGGCATCCGCTCCTTTGGCGACCTGCGCGGCAAGACGGTGGTCACCAGCGCAGGCTCGACCGGCGACCGCCACGTGCGCCGCTTCAAGGGTCAGTACGGCTACCACGATGTCTACGCCAAGGACCACGGCGAATCGTTCCTGCTGCTGGAATCGGGCCGCGCCCAGGCCTTCGTGATGGATGACGTGCTGCTGGCCGGCCTGCGCGCGCGTGCCAAGGATCCCTCGCAATATGTCATCGTCGGACCGGCCCTTTCCGTCGAGCAGAACGCACTGATGCTGTCCAAGGCCGATCCGGAATGGAAGCGCCTGGTCGACCAGACCCTGGCCACCACCTTTGCCGGCCCCGAGGTCGTGGCGCTGCAGCAGCGCTGGTTCCAGCAGCCCATCGGCAGCCGCGGCATCAACCTGGCCCTGGCGCCTTCGGGCGAGGTCCGCGCGGCCTGGAAGCATCCGTCCGACGCGGTCACCGAATAAAGCGTACCGGCGGCGTGGAGCGCAACCGCGCTCGCGCCGCAATTCAGGGTTTCCATGAGGGACCGCGCCGGGCAAGCCCCAAGTTGACAGTCATGAACGATGTTGGCGACACTGGCCCGGGCCTGCCCTGTACAGGGCAGGCCAACGACTCGACCGCCCGACGGCGGCATATCTCAGGAGAAACCATGAACAAGTTCGTCGCGACCGCGATCGCACTCTGCCTTGGCGCCGCATCGCTGGCCGTGCAGGCACAAACCGGCGGCAAGAAGCAGTTCGATCCGTATTCCCAGGGTGCCAAGTCCGGCGAGAAGTTCGACCCGTACAGCCAGGGCGCCAAGTCCGGCGACAAGTTCGATCCGTACAGCCAGGGCGCGAACAAGAGCACCCGCACCGACCTGACCGACGCTTCCGCGCCGGGGGCCGAGAAGAAGCCCGCCAAGCAGGCCACCAAGAAGAAGAGCAACAAGAACAGCAAGAAGAAAGCCGCTTCCGCACCGGCTGCCAGCTGAACCACGTCTGCCGCCGGACAGAAAAACCCGCCTCGGCGGGTTTTTTTGTGTGCTCGCGGTCGAGGCGGTCATGGCCCCGGCGATGGCGCCGACTATGGCGCCTGCGTATCGCGCTCCAGCGCGGTGACGTCGACGCGCTGTACCTTGTCGTCCTGGCGCACCTCGGTGCGCAGTACGAAGGCCTCGGCCGGGCAGTACCAGTCAGTGACGTGCATCACGGTCGGTTCGACCTGCACCAGTTCGCCGCCGATCAGCAGCGGCCCCAGCGAGGTGCGCTTGTCGTAGGAAATCGGCTGGCATTCCTTGCGCCCCATCAGCGTATCGACCATTTGCAGCTTGCCTACGTGGCGCGACCCGATATGGATGGTCGCGCGCTGCGCGTCCATGGTGCTGACAGCCTCATCGGATCCCAGCGGAAAGACCTTCAGCGAGACGCTGGAGCGGAACACTTCCCCCTCCAGCGTGGTGCCTTCGCGCAGGTCCAGGCCGGCGTAGTTGAACACCCCCTTGCCGTGGAAAGCCGCCTCGCCATACATGCGGGCATAGCGGGCGCGCGCGTTGATGATGGCATGCTGGCTCTCGATGCTGGTCTGCGCCTCGGGCGCACTGCGCTCGATCACCACCTCGTGGACCTGGTTGGTGATCACGGGCGGCCCCATCAGCGCGGACAGCGCCGACTTGGAATTGACCTCGAGCTGGGCACGGCACCCGGTCGGGCTGCGCACGACATCGCGCAAGGTCATGCGGATCGACATCGGCATCACGCCGTCGCCTTCCATCTGCACATGCGACCCTGAGCGGAACCACGGCGCATTGCACAGCACCGCCGCGGCGGCGGCCTGCGCCTGGCTCGCCGCGGCCTGGGCGACCCCGCCGGTGCCCGGCAATACCGCCATGCCCTGCGCGCTGGCCGGCTGTAGCGCGGAAAGCGCCGATAGCGCCGCGGCCAGCGCGGCCGTCACTGCCGTGCTTGCGACCAGGCCGGCCCGCCGGCTCTGCTGACCCTTTGTCTTCACATCGATCCCCGTCTGATGGTCCCGCTTCCCCCGGAATCAGTGCCGGCTGCGCCGGTGGCTGACTGACATCGCAATTATCGCGTTTTTGTTGCGTGTGTAACGGCCATTTCACGCCTGCGGCGGTCGGACGGACATGCCGACGGCGGTGCCAGACGCCATCAAGTGTTCACCTGGCTGGAAATGTGCCATACATTACGTCTGTCGCGGACCTGGCGCGTCGGACACTTCTGGCGTCGGGCCGGAGTGACCTGGCCGCCGTGCTACCATTGCGCGCCTCGCGTTTTCCAGCGGTTGTGGCGTCCCAGGCGCCTGGCGGTCATGGTTTACCTGCAGTGCGTCGGCGCCGACGTCCGAGGCCCATGTCCACCGCCAGGCCTGGCTCTGCGTTGTGATGGCTTCGCCTTCACCGCGCCGCGTCCGGGACCTTGCCCCCGCGCTTTTCCAGGAGATCCATGCGTAGTTCATCGACCCCGCGGGTTGCCGCGCCGTCCGTCGGAGCCGCCGCAAGCACCGTCATGCTGGTCAGCCTGCTGATCCTGCTGGTCTGGTTCGGTACCCTGGACATGCGCCACCTGCTTCGCTCCGATGAAGGCCGCTACGCCGAGATTGCCCGCGAGATGGTCGCCACCGGCGACTGGGTCACGATTCGCTACCACGAACTCAAGTATTTCGAGAAGCCGCCCTTCCACATGTGGGTGACGGCGCTGGCGTACACGCTGTTTGACGTCGGCGACTGGCAGGCGCGCCTGTGCGTGGCGTTGTCCGGCATACTCGGCATCGGCGCTTCGATGCTGGCCGCGGCCCGCTGGTACGGCTGCCGCGTGGCGGCGCTGACCGGGCTGGTGCTGGTGTCGGCGCCGATGTGGAATGCCGCCGGGCACTTCAATTCGCTGGACATGACGCTTTCCGGGGCCATGGCGTGCGTGCTCGCCTGCATGCTGCTGGCCCAGCATCCCGGCGCCACGCCGGCCGCGCGGCGCAACTGGATGCTGGCCTGCTGGGCGGCCATGGGCGTGGCGGTGCTGGTCAAGGGGCTGGTGGGGCTGGCCTTGCCGGGGCTGGTGCTGGTGGTCTATACACTGGCAACGCGCGACTGGAAGCTGTGGCGCCGCCTGCATTTGCTGGCCGGCATCGCGGTGCTGCTGGCCGTCACGGTGCCGTGGTTCTGGCTGATTTCCGAGCGCAATCCCGAGTTCCTGCGTTTCTTCTTCATCCACGAGCACTGGCAGCGCTACACCTCCAACGTGCACCATCGCGAGGGCTCGATCTGGTTCTTCGTGCCCCTGCTGCTGGGCGGCTTCCTGCCATGGCTGGGCCTGGCTCCGCAGATGTGGCAGGCGGTGCGCGAGCGCGCCGGCGTGGCGCGCGGCAACGCGCCGCGGCCGTTCCAGCCCGCATTGCTGGCCGGGCTGTGGGCGGTGGCGATCTTTATCTTCTTCAGCCTGTCCGGCTCCAAGCTGCCGGGCTACATCGTGCCGGTTTTCCCGGCGCTGGCGCTGCTCGCCGGGGTGGCGCTGGACACCACCACGGAACGCGCGTGGCGCTGGCAGGTCAATGCCATGATCGCGCTCGGCGTGATCGGGCTGATCGCCAGCCCGTTCGTCGGCATGATGGAGAAGCCGGGCACGCCCAATGCGGTGTATCGTGAATTCGCCGAATGGCTCGCCATCGCCTTTGCCGTGATGCTGGGCGGCGCGCTGCTGGCGCGCCGGCTGCTGCGCACGCGCGGCGTGTTCCCCAGCGTGGTCGCCTATGCGCTGGCGATGTTCCTCTGCGCCACGGTCGGGCTGCGGGCCCACGAAGCCATGGGCCGGCCGAGTTCCGGCGCGGACCTGGCGCCGGCGATCCGTGCCGTGCTGAAGCCCGACATGCCGCTGTACAGCGTGCGGCTGCTGGACCACACGTTGCCGTTTTACCTGCGCCGCACGACGATCCTGGTCGAGCATCCGGACGAGCTCGAATTCGGCGTCAACCAGGAACCGCACAAGTGGATCCCGACCGTCGACCAGTTCATCGCGCGCTGGCAGGACGGCCAGCGCGCGGTGGCGATCATGGCGCCCCAGACCTACGCCGCGCTGGCCGCGCGCGGCGTGCCGATGCACAAGATCGCCGGCGACCGCCGGCGCGTGGCGGTCGCCAATTTCGCCCTGCCCGAACAGCCGGTACAGACGCAAGCACAGTAATCCGCCAACCGCCTTGCCATGACGCTTTCCACTTTTGCTTTCATCCTGACCGGCGTGCTGCTCAATGCGGCGGCGCAGCTGTTGCTCAAGGCCGGCGTCAACGCCGTCGGCGCCATCACGCTGGATCGGGGCACGCTGCTGGTCACTGCGCTGCGCGTGCTGACGCAATGGCCGGTGCTTGCCGGGCTCACGCTGTACGTGGTCAGCGTGGGCGTATGGATCGTGGGCCTGTCGCGTGTGGATGTGTCGATCGCCTATCCGATGCTGTCGCTGGGCTATGTCGTGAACGCGCTGGCGGCCTGGTGGCTGTTCGGCGAGATCATCGGCCCCTTGCGCGTGGCAGGCATCCTCCTGATACTGGCGGGCGTTTTCCTGATCGCCCGCTCCTGATGGCTGTCCACGCCTTCGCCAGGCCTGACCGCTGCCGCCTCCCTTGCTCGCCATGACTGCATCCGCTGCCCCCTTCCTGCCCTTTGTCCGGCCCGATATCGACGCCGCCACCATTGCCGAGGTCGGCAAGGTGCTGGCCTCCGGCTGGATCACATCCGGACCGAAGATGCAGGCCTTCGAGGCCGCGCTGTCGGACCTGTTCGGCGGGCGCCCGGTGCGCACCTTCGCCAACGGCTCGGCCACCATGGAGATCGCGCTGCGCATCGCCGGCATCGGTCCCGGCGATGAGGTCATCACCACGCCGATCACGTGGGTCGCCACCGCCAACGTGGTGGTGGCCGTGGGCGCGAAGCCGGTGTTCGTCGACATCGACCCGCGCACGCGCAACCTGGATCTCGACGCGGTCGAGGCCGCCATCACGCCGCGCACGCGCGCCATCATGCCGGTCTACCTGTCGGGCCTGCCGGTCGACATGGAGCGCCTCTATGCCATCGCCACCCGGCATGGGCTGCGCGTGATCGAAGACGCGGCCCAGGCGATCGACTCGCGCTGGCGCGGCCAGCGCATCGGCGCCTTCGGCGACCTGGTCAGCTTCAGCTTCCAGGCAAACAAGAACATCACCACCATCGAAGGCGGCTGCCTGGTAATGAACACGCCCGAGGAAGCCGCGCGCGCCGAGCGCCTGCGGCTGCAGGGCGTGATCCGCACCGGCATGGACGGCATGGATGTCGAAGAGCCGGGGGGCAAGTTCAACCTGACCGACGTCAACGCCGCGGTCGGCCTGGCACAGCTGGAGCGCCTCGACGCCATCACCGCCCGCCGCGCCGAACTGGCCGACACCTATTTCCGCTGCGCCGCCGACAGCGGCCTGCAGGCCATGGGCATCGAGCTGCCGCAAGCGCTGGACCCGCAGGCGGCCACTACCAACTGGCACATGTTCCAGGTGGTGCTGCCGACCGAGCGCATGCAGGGCGGGCCGGCGCAGGCGCGGCAGAAGCTTATGGAAGCCATGCGCGAGCGCGGCATCGGCACCGGCGTGCACTACCCGCCGGTCCATCTTTTCACTTACTACCGCTCACTCGGCTGGCGCGAAGGCATGCTGCCGCACGCCGAGCGCATCGGGCGCGGCATCGTCACGCTGCCGCTGTTCCCGGCGATGCAAGCCTCCGACGTAGAGCGGGTCTGCGCAATCCTCAGCGAAACATGCAAACGTCTTTCCCAATGAGCCCGGTCGAGGTCTCGGTCGTCATTCCGGTCTACAACGAAGAAGACGGGCTGCAAGCCCTGTTCGACCGCCTCTATCCGGCGCTGGATGGCCTCGGTGAATCGTACGAGGTCATCTTCATCAACGACGGCAGCGTCGACCGCTCGGCGCAGCTGCTGGCGGCGCAATTCCACAAGCGCCCGGACGTGACCCGGGTGGTGCTGTTCAACGGCAACTTCGGCCAGCACATGGCGATCCTGGCGGGCTTCGAGCACACCCGCGGCAAGATCGTGATCACGCTGGACGCCGACCTGCAAAACCCGCCCGAGGAAATCCCGCGGCTGGTCGAGACCATGCGCGCCGGCCACGACTATGTCGGCACCATCCGCCGCCAGCGCAACGACACGGCGTTCCGCCGTTATGCCTCGCGCGCGATGAACGGGCTGCGCGAGCGCATCACCAAGATCCGCATGACGGACCAGGGCTGCATGCTGCGCGCCTATGACCGCAACGTGATCGACACCATCAACGCGTGCCGCGAGGTCAACACCTTCATTCCGGCGCTGGCGTACACCTTTGCCTCGAACCCGGTCGAGATCGAGGTCGGCCACGAGCAGCGCCACGCGGGCGAATCGAAGTACTCGGTGTACCAGCTGATCCGCCTGAACTTCGACCTGGTCACCGGCTTCTCGATCGTGCCTTTGCAGTGGTTCTCGGCCATCGGCACCGTGCTCTCGCTGCTGTCCGGGGTGCTGTTCGTGGTGCTGCTGGTGCGGCGCTTCGTGCTGGGCTCCGAAGTGCAGGGGGTGTTCACGCTGTTCGCCATGAATTTCTTCCTGATCGGCATCCTGCTGTTCGGCGTGGGCCTGCTGGGCGAATACGTCGGCCGCATCTACCAGGAAGTGCGCGACCGCCCGCGCTACCGCATCAAGGCCGTGCTGGAAGCCGACCCGGTCCGCACCGGCGTGGAGTCATGATGCGCGCCGTAGTCTTTGCCTACCACAATGTCGGCGACCGCTGCCTGCGCGTGCTGCATGCGCGCGGCGTGGACGTGGCGCTGGTGATCACGCACCGCGACCGGCCCGACGAGAACATCTGGTTCCGCCGCGTGGCCGACACCGCCACCGAACTGGGCGTCCCCTTCATCTTTGGCGAGGACCCGGCCGATCCCTCTGTCGAACAGGCGGTGCGCGACGCACGCCCGGATGTCATCTTCTCGTTCTACTATCGCGCCATGATCCCCGCCGGCGTGCTGGCGCTGGCACCGGGGGGCGCGTTCAACATGCATGGCTCGCTGCTGCCGAAATACCGCGGCCGCGTGCCGGTCAACTGGGCGGTGCTGCACGGCGAGACCGAGACCGGCGCCACGCTGCACGTGATGGAAGCCAGGCCCGACGCGGGCGATATCGTCGACCAGACCGCCGTGCCGATCCTGCCTGACGATACCGCCGGGGAGGTGTTCGAGAAGGTCACCGTGGCGGCCGAGCAGACGCTGTGGCGCGCCCTGCCCGCGATGATGGCGGGACAGACGCCGCGCCGTCCGAACCGGCTGGCCGAAGGCAGCTACTACTCGGGGCGCAAGCCCGAGGACGGCCGCATCGACTGGAACCGCCCCGCCGCCGAGGTCTACAACCTGATCCGCGCGGTCGCGCCGCCCTATCCCGGCGCTTTCACGGAACTTGCCGGACAGCGCTTCATCGTGGCGCAGGCGCGCCGACCGCTGCCGGGTGCGGCGCCGATGCCCGCCGGCACGCCAGCCGGCCTGCAGGTGCGCGACGGCCAGGTGGTCGGCGTGTGCGGCGACGGCGGTCTCATCATCGTCACGCAACTGCTGGCACAGGATGGCACGGCCGTCACGCCGCAGGCGCTTGCCGGACATCTCCATACCGAACAGTCCAACGAGGAAAACCGATGAAAAAGGTCCTGATTCTTGGCGTCAACGGCTTCATCGGCCACCACCTGACGCGCCGCATCCTGGAAACCACGTCGTGGGAAGTCTACGGCATGGACATGAACACGGACCGCCTCGGCGATCTCGTCGAGCATCCGCGCATGCACTTCTTCGAGGGCGACATCACCATCAACAAGGAGTGGATCGAGTACAACATCCGCAAGTGCGACGTGGTGCTGCCGCTGGTGGCCATCGCCACCCCGGCCACCTACGTGCGCCAGCCGCTGCGCGTGTTCGAGCTCGACTTCGAAGCCAACCTGCCGATCGTGCGCGCCGCGGTCAAGTACGGCAAGCACCTGGTGTTCCCGTCGACCTCCGAGGTCTACGGCATGTGCAGCGACGAGGAGTTCGACCCCGACGCCTCGCCGCTGGTCTACGGCCCGATCAACAAGCCGCGCTGGATCTATGCCTGCTCCAAGCAGCTGATGGACCGCGTGATCCACGCCTACGGCATGGAACAGGGCCTGAACTACACGCTGTTCCGCCCCTTCAACTGGATCGGCGCGGGGCTGGACTCGATCTTCGAATCGAAGGAAGGCTCGTCGCGCGTGGTGACGCAGTTCCTCGGCCACATCGTGCGCGGCGAACCGATCAAACTGGTCGACGGCGGCGCGCAGCAACGCGCCTTCGCCGACATCGCCGACGGCATCAGCGCGCTGATGCGCATCATCGAGAACCCGGGCGGCGTGGCCAGCGGCAAGATCTACAACATCGGCAACCCCGGCAATATCCACTCGGTGCGCGAGCTGGCCGAGATGATGCTGAAGATGGCCGCCGACTACCCGGAGTACGCGCAGCAGGCGCGCCTCACCAAAATCGTCGAGACCTCGTCGGGCGACTTCTACGGCAAGGGCTACCAGGACGTGCAGCACCGCGTGCCGAAGATCGACAACACCATCGAGGAACTGGGCTGGCGCCCGGAGATCGGCATGGAAGCGGCGCTGCGCCGCATCTTCGAGGCGTACCGGAGCAAGGTGGTCGAGGCCCGTACCCTGGTCGGTTCCGGCAACTGAGCGCGCAACGGACATGGCACGCATTGCCCTGAAGGTAGACGTCGACACGCTGCGCGGCACCCGCGAAGGCGTGCCCCGGTTGCTGTCGATGCTGGCGGCCGCGCAGGCACAGGCCACCTTCCTGTTCAGCCTGGGCCCGGACCATACCGGCTGGGCGCTGCGGCGCGTGTTCCGCCGCGGCTTCCTGCAGAAGGTGTCGCGCACCTCGGTGGTGTCGAACTACGGCTTGCGCACGCTGATGTACGGCGTGCTGCTGCCCGGCCCGGACATCGGCCGCAAGGGTGCCGCCGAGATGCGCGCGGCGCGCAGCGCCGGCCATGAATGCGGCATCCACACCTGGGACCACGTCTACTGGCAGGACAATGTGCGCGGGCGCGATGCCGCCTGGACCCGCGACCAGATGCAGCGCGCCTTCGCGCGCTTTCGCGAGATCTTCGGCGAGCCCCCGGCCACGCACGGCGCAGCCGGCTGGCAGATGAACGAGGCCGCGTTCCGCCAGATCGATATCTGGGGCATGGCGTACGCGTCCGACGGCCGCGGCAACGGGCCCTATGTCCCCACCATCGGCGGCGTGCCGTGCCGGCACGTGCAGATGCCGACCACGCTGCCGACGCTGGATGAGCTGATCGGCACCGACGGCCTGACCGAGGACATCGTCCACACGGCGCTGCTGAAGCTGACCGAAGGCACGCGCGACCATGTGTTCACGCTGCATGCCGAACTGGAAGGCGGCAAGCTGGCGCCCGTGTTCGAACGGCTGCTGGCGGGCTGGCGTGCGCAGGGGCACGAGCTGGTGTCGATGGGCACGTGGTATCGCGGGCTGGACTGCGCGACACTGCCGCGCCTGCCGGTGACGTGGGGGGAGATTCCGGGGCGCAGCGGGGAGTTGATCGTGCAGCCGTCACCCGGCTGACGAGCGGTCGCACCAAGCTATGGGGTACTCCTTCTCTCGCTTGCGGGAGGGAAGCAAACCGTCAGCAAGGATCACCCCCCGCGCCGCGCCCCCACCCGCAGCCCGTTGAACACCACCAGCAGGCTCGCCCCCATGTCGGCGAACACTGCCATCCACATCGTGCCCATCCCCAGCACCGTCAGCACCAGGAACACCGCCTTGATGCCCAGCGCCAGCGCGATGTTCTGCCTGAGGATGGTGGCGGTGCGGCGCGACAGCCGCACGAACGCCGGGATCTTGCGCAGGTCGTCGTCCATCAGCGCCACGTCGGCGGTCTCGATGGCGGTGTCGGTGCCTGCGGCGCCCATGGCGAAGCCGACATCGGCACGCGCCAGCGCCGGGGCGTCGTTGATGCCGTCGCCGACCATGCCGATGCGGCCGCCGCGGGCGTGGGCCGCGCCGGCCAGCGCGGCAATGGCATCGGCCTTGTCCTGCGGCAGCTGATTGCCGCGCGCTTCGTCGATGCCGACCTGCGCCGCGATCGCCTGCGCGGTGTGCGGGTTATCGCCGGACAGCATCAGCGTCTTGACGCCCAGCGCATGCAGTTCGGCAATCGCCTGGCGGCTGGTGTCGCGCACGGTGTCGGCCACCGCGAACAGCGCCAGCGCCGTGGCCGCGCCCTGGTCATTGACCCGCGCCAGCAGCACCACAGTCTTGCCCTCGCGCTCCAGCGCTTCCAGCCGCGCTTCCAGCGCCGGCGAGCACGCGCCCATCTCATGCACCAGCCGGTGGTTGCCAAGCCGGTATTCCACGCCCTGCACCGTGCCGCGCGTGCCGCGCCCCGCCAGCGCCTCGAACGCCTCCACCGGCAGCGTGTCGATCCCGTCGGCCCGCGCCGCCGCGGCCACCGCGCGCGAAACCGGGTGGTCGGAGCGCGCCGCCAGGCTGGCGGCAATGGCGCGCGCGTGCGGGACATCGTCGGCAAGCAGCGCATGGTCGGTCTGCGCGGGCTTGCCGTGCGTGATGGTGCCGGTCTTGTCCAGCGCCACCCAGGCCAGTTCGCGGCCCTGCTCCAGGTAGACCCCGCCCTTGACCAGGATGCCGCGCCGCGCGGCCGCGGCCAGCCCGCTGACGATGGTGACCGGGGTGGAAATCACCAGCGCGCACGGGCACGCGATCACCAGCAGCACCAGCGCCTTGTAGATCCAGTCCACCCAGCCGCCGCCGGCCACCAGCGGGGGCACCACTGCCACCGCCAGCGCGATCGCGAACACCGTGGGCGTGTAGATGCGCGCGAACTGGTCGACAAAGCGCTGCGTGGGCGCGCGGCTGCCCTGCGCGGCTTCCACCGCGTGGATGATGCGCGCCAGCGTCGAATCGCTGGCCGGCGCGGTCACGGTGTACTCCAGCTCGCCGGACTGGTTGATCGAGCCCGCGTATAGCGCATCCCCTTCGGCCTTGTCGACCGGCACGCTTTCGCCGGTGATGGGCGCCTGGTCCAGCGCCGACTGGCCGCGCACGACCTTGCCGTCAAGGGCCACGCGCTCGCCCGGGCGCAGGCGCACCAGCGTGCCGACGGCCACGCCGGCGGCCGGCACGGTCTCCCATCTGCCATCGGCGCGGCGCACCGTGGCTTGTTCCGGCGCCATCGCCATCAGGCCGCGGATGGCATTGCGGGCCCGGTCCAGCGACGTCGCCTCGATGCGCTCGGCCAGCGCGAACAGCACCATGACCATCGCCGCTTCCGGCCACTGGCGCAGCAGCAGCGCGCCGGTGACGGCGATGCTCATCAGCGCGTTGATGTTCAGGTTGGCGTTGCGCAGCGCGATCCAGCCCTTGCGGTAGGTGATCAGCCCGCCCAGCGCGACCGCGGCAAGTGCCAGCACCGCCGGCAGCCACGGCAAACCCAGGCCCAGCCATTCCGTCGCCTCGGCCCCCAGCGCGGCGACACCGGCCATCGCCAGCGGCCACCACGGCTTGCGTCCGGCGGTTTCGGGCAGCACTTGCTGCGCCGCTTCGGCGCCAAGCGGCACCGGCCGCATGCCCAGGCTTTCGATGGCCCTGGCCACCGGCTCCGCCGACGGCAGCGTATGGTGCACCGTCAGCACGCGCTGGATCAGGTTGAATTCGAGCGCGGCGATGCCGGCCATGCCGCCCAGCTTGTTGCGGATCAGCGTTTCCTCGGTCGGGCAGTCCATGGCGTCGATGCGCCAGGCCGCGGTGCTGGCGCCGGCAGGAACCTCGACCCGTGCCCGCTCCGTCAGCGCGACGGTGGACGCGCAGCCGCCGCCGCAGCACGCGGCAGGCGCCGGGTCAGGAGCATGAGCATGGGCATGGGCATGGGCATGGGCGTGATCATGCCCATGACAGGCGCCATGTGGCCCGTCGTGCCGGGTGGCGTGATCGTGAGGAAGAGCGTCTTCAGGTGACGTGCGAGCCATGTCTTGTTGTTGCCGCTGGTTTGACCTGATGACATTGAAGACCCTGTAGTGGCTACAGAGTCAAGCGGCATGGCGGTCGCGATGCCGGCCATGCCGCGGCGAGCCGCTAGTGCTCGCAGTTGACCATCCACGACATGCCGAAACGGTCCACCAGCATGCCGAAGCCTTCGGCCCAGAAGGTCTTCTGGTATGGCACCACCACCTGTCCGCCTTCGCTCAGCCCTTCGAAGATACGCTGGCCTTCGTCACGGCCGACTCCGCCCACCGACAGGCTGAAGCCACTGAACGCAGGGCGTTCGCCCGGACGGCCATCGGAAGCCATCACCTGGTTCTCGCCGATCTGCAGGTTGGCGTGCATCACCTTGTCTTTCCAGTCCTCGGGCACCGCCATGCCCTGCTCCTGCGGCGCCTCCTTGTAGCGCATCGCAAACGTGACCTGCGCCCCCAGCACCTTGCCGTAAAAGGCCACGGCTTCGTCGAAACGGCCGCCGAAATCCAGATAGGGTTGCACCTGCATGTTGCTCTCCTGGTTGTCCATCGGTTTGCATGACATGAGACCGGCCGGGCGCTGCGGGTCGAGCGCGGCCGGCACGCGCGCCATTATGCGCGCGCGCCGGGCCAGTGCAAGTGCGGGTTCAGGCGACGGCGGCAGGGGCGGCAGCCGCAGGCATCGGCACCGGCTCGGCCGGGAACTGCAGCGTGAACACGGTCAGTCCGTCGACGCTGCGCACCGTCACGCTGCCGCCATGCAGCCGCATGATGGTATCGACGATGGCCAGCCCCAGCCCCGTCGACGCCGCCGAGTTGCGCCGCGACGGATCGGCGCGGTAAAAGCGGCCGAAGATATGCGGCAGCGTCTCCGGCGGAATCGCCGGGCCCGGGTTGCTGACGCGGATGCTGGTGCCGGTGCCGGTGCCCGTGGCGGTGGGCGCGCGGGCGACATCGACCCGCACCGTGCTGCCCGCCGGAGCATGGCGCAGGGCATTGTCCAGCAGGTTGGTCACCGCGCGCCGCAGCAGCGTCTGGTCGGCCTGTACGGGGGCGGAGCCGGTGACCGACAGCACCACCTCGCGGTCCGCCGCCACGGCTTCGAAGTACTCGGCCATCTTGTCGAGCTCTTCGCGCGCGTCCAGCGTGCGCACGTCCAGCGCCACCTGTGCATGGTCGGCGCGCGCCAGGAACAGCATGTTCTCGATCATCCGCGCCAGGCGCTCGTATTCCTCCAGGTTGGACTCGAGCAGCGCTTCATACTCGGCCGTCTTGCGGCTTTGCGCCAGCGTGACCTGGGTCTGGCCGATCAGGTTGCTGATCGGCGTGCGGAAGTCATGGGCGAGGTCGGCCGAAAACTCGGACAGCCGCGAAAAGCTGTCCTGCAGCCGCGCCAGCATGTCGTTGAGCGCCGCCGCCAGCTCGCGCAACTCCGCCGGCGCGCTGCCCACGTCGAGCCGCGTGGCCAGGCGGCTGGTGGTCACCGCGGCGGCGTCGGCGGCCATGCGCCGCAGCGGCCGCAGCGCGCGCCGCGCCAGCGCAAAGCCCAGCCCGGCCGCCACCGCCGCGCCGCACAGCGTGGCCCACAGCAGCTGGTGGCGATATTCGCGGATCAGCGCGACGCGATAGCCGGCATCGCGCAGCACCACGATTTCCACGGCCTTGTCCGAATCGCCCAGCTGGCCCAGCGCGGCAATGCCGCGCGACGGCACGCCGTTCTTCGGCCGCCAGGTCTGCAGCATGGCCTTGTCGGGTTGCGTGGTGGCGGGCAGCACGCGCAGCGGCGGCAGGGTCTCGTTGCGCGGGTTCAGCGTGACCAGCGGCTCGCCCTGGCGCGTGCGCACCACCAGGATCAGGCCTTCGTGGCCCATCGCGATATCGGCAAAGCGGTGGGTATCGGCGCGGATCTCGGCTTCGCTGCGCACCTCGCGCAGCAGGTGGCGCACCAGCAGCACCTCGCCCACCAGTTCGCTTTCATCGCGTCCTTCCAGCTGGGCCGACAGCGCGCTCGACAGGTACGCCGCCACGCTGGCGAGGATTGCCGCCGTGGCCAGGCCGTATGCCAGCGCCAGCCGCGTGGTGAGCGAAGACGGCAGCCGCATCATGCGTCTTGCACCCGGTCATCGCCGTCGTCCAGCACATAGCCCATGCCGCGGCGCGTATGGATCAGCTTGCGCGGGAACGGGTCGTCGACCTTGGCGCGCAGGCGCCGGATCGACACGTCGACCACATTGGTGTTGCTGTCGAAATTGACATCCCACACCTGCGAAGCGATCAGCGAGCGCGACAGCACCTCGCCGCGCCGGCGCGCCAGCAGGTACAGCAGCGCAAACTCCTTGGAGGTCAGGTCGATCTTCTGGCCGGCGCGCACCACGCGGCGGCGGATGGCGTCGATCTGCAGGTCGGCCACTTCGATGAACTCGCTCTCGCGCAGCGGGCCGCGGCGCAGGATGGTGCGGATGCGCAGCACCAGCTCGGCAAAGGCAAAGGGCTTGACCATGTAGTCGTCCGCGCCGAGCTCAAGGCCCTTGAGGCGGTCCGACAGCTCGTCGCGCGCGGTCAGGAACAGCACCGGCGTGTCGCGCTCGCGGCGCAGCTCGCGCAGCACCTCCCAGCCGTCCAGCCCGGGCAGCATCACGTCCAGCACGATCAGGTCATAAGGATGCTCGCGCGCGTGGGCCAGGCCGTCCGCGCCGTCGCGCGCCAGGTCCACCACGAAGCCGGATTCGGTCAGGCCCTTGTGCAGGTAGTCGCCTGCCTTGGGTTCGTCCTCGACAATCAGGATACGCATGATTCAGTCACTTTCCGGCGGCCCAGTGCCGCCATGGCGTAACGCTAGCCGAGGATGGCGGCAAATGGGTAAAGATTGCAGAAATGTCATCGCCATGCCAACGCAATGCCACGGCATGGCCGCGCAAAACACCGGTAGAATGCGCGCTCACCGCCCTTGCGCGACTGGCCCGCGCATCTTCCTCCATTCTGCCGGTTTCCCTGCGATGAAATGCCTGCCTAGCTCCTTGCTGCTGTCTCTTGCCCTGCTCGCGCTGCCTGCCGCGGGCGCCACGGCGGCGGACGCCAGGGTGTCCGGCGTGGTGCAGGCGGCCGGCCTGTCGCTGCCGGACCGGCATGTCGCGGCCAAGCTGGCAGCGGAAGCGTCGCTCGACGGCGGCGCCGGCGCGGGTTGCGGCGGCGCGGTCCGCGTGATGGCCGAGCCGGCCGGCAGCGGCGCGCCGTTGCAGCTGGGCGAGCCCGATGCTCCCGAGGAGATCGCCCCGGATACCGCTTTGCAGACTGCCGCGGCTGCGGAAATGCTGCGCGAACTGCCCGCCGAGGTCTTCGTGCACCGCGCGCATGTGGCGCCCATGGCCACGTCGGCGGCATTCACAGGCATCCTGCCCATGCTGCCCGTCCTGCGACTGGTGCCCCCGCACTGCTGAGCGCGGGGCCCGGCAAAACACTTAATCGACGCGGAAGAATTCGATCGACTGCCCGGCGTTGACCGCCCGCTGCAGCCAGTCAGGATACTCGCCCTGCCCGTCCCAGCTCTGGCCAAGGGCATTGCGGTACAGCGGACGCGCGCCCGCGGCCTTCGGCGCGGCCGTGGCCGGCGACGGCGCCGCCTCGCCGGCGCCTGCCGACGCCTCCGGAACGTTGTCGAAGCATCCGGCCTCGACGAGATCGTCGAGGCTCAGGGCATGACGGTCCATTTGCTCGCGGATCCACGCCACCGCAGCGAGTTTGGCTGAATCAGACTCGGACATGACTTTTGTGAGAGGCCCGCTGCAATTCCGCGGGCAATGAAAAACCGGCGATGGAACCACAGGCCGGTCGGACAGCCATGATTCTACAGCCTTTGCCCGGCGACAGCTCCTGCGGCGTGGATGCGGTGCCGCTTACGGCGCGCCGGATGACGGCAATGTCATGTTGCGGTCATGCTCGTGTGGGTAGCCGCCACCTAGACTAGCCACACCGCCGCCCATTCCGGGCCGGCAACCTTACGGAGAAGCGATCCATGCATGCACTCAGGCAAGTCTTTGTCGCCACCGCCCTTATTGCCGGCGTTGCCGGCGCCGCGCAAGCCGCGCCACGCAGCGCCGATCCGTTCAGCGACGGCGCGCGCAGCGTCACCAGCACGCGCAGCCCGTTCACCGACGGAGCCCACACCGCCACCGGCACCCGCAGCAGCTTTACCGACGGCGAACACACCGCGACCGGCGCGCGCAACCCGTTTGCCGACGGTGCCCACAACCCGAACGCCCCGCGCGACAGCTTCACCGACGGCGCCTGACGGCGCCTTGCCCGCGCGCGCGCCTCAGCGCAACTCGCCGTAGATCCGGCGGGCATCGGCCGCATCCGCGATTGGCCGGCCCAGCGTCAGCCCGCCCTGCACCGCCTGCGCCACCAGCGCATGGTTGCCGGGCGCAAGGCTGCCGTCGCGCAACAGCAGGTTGTTCTCGAATCCCACCCGCACATGGCCGCCAAACGCGGCGGCCGCCGTCACGCAGGCATTCTCCTCGCGCCCGAACGCGCAGATGGCCCACGGCAGCGCCTCGCCGCCCTCGGCCGCGGCCTGCAGGAATGGCAGCAGGTCGTGCGGCGACGACACCTGTCCCGCCGAATAGCGTCCCAGCACATACAGCACCGACCACGCGCCCGGCGGCACCATGCCGCGCTCGCGCATGCGCTGCCAGCGCCGGACGTCGGCTGCGTCATACAAGATCACCTGCGTCATCACGCGCTCGCGCGCCAGCCAGGCGAAGAAAGCCGCCAGTTCGCTGTCCGCGATCTCAGGCACCGCCACTTCGCGCAGGCCCACCGAGACCGCCTCGGGACGCAATGCGCGCACCATCGCCATCTGCTCGGCAGCCTGGTACACGCCGGCGGCCTCGCTGGTCACCTGCACCAGCAGCGCGTCACCGACCGCCTGCCTGACCGCCGCCAGCGCGTCGCGGTAGGTCTGCACATCGAGCGAATGGCGGCCCTCGGCGTCGCGCACGTGCATGTGCATCATGGCGGCGCCGGCATCGAGGCAGGCACGCGCTTCCGCCGCCAGCGCCGCCGCGGTCAGCGGTACCGCGGGATGGTCGCTGGCGCGCTTGTAGGCACCGTTGGGCGCCACGGTGACGATCAGCGGCGATTCGGCCAGCGCGGCGCGCTGGGCGGCAGGCTGGGCGGCCTGGGATGGAGTGTGGGTCATGGCTGGATCTCGGGCAGTTCGGGCGCGATCAGCGCCAGGCCGGCGCGCAGCAGGTGGTCATAGCGCGCGCGCTCGGCGGCGATGGTGTCAGGCGTCCACGCATAGAAGCCCTCGCCGCGCTTCATGCCGTGCCGGCCGTCGGCGGCGCGCTCGGACAGGCAGCGCGCGGGATGGTCGTCGTTGCAGAAGGTCGGGTACATGGTGGCGCCGGCGGCCGCATGCACGTCGATGCCGGCGTGGTCGCGCTGCAGCACCGGCCCTGCGGCCAGGAAGCGGAAGCCGAAGCCGAAGCGCACGGCCGCATCGACGTCCTCGGGCGAGGCAATGCCACGGTCGATCAGGCTGAAGGCCTCGCGCGACAGCGCATGCTGCAGCCGGTTGGCGAGGAAGCCGGGCAGGTCCTTGCGTACCTTCACTGGCACCATGCCGCAGCGGCGCATAAAGGCCGCCAGCGCGTCCGCGCAACTTTCGTCGCTGGCATCGCCCATCACCACCTCCACCAGCGGCACCAGGTGCGCCGGCATGAAGAAATGCAGGCCAAGCATGCGCGCACGCGTGTCCAGGCCAGCGCCGATCGCGCTGATCGGGAAACTGGAGCTGTTGCTGGCCAGCAGCGTATGCGGGCGCGCACGCGCCACCAGCTCGGCAAACAGCACCTGCTTCAGCGCCAGGTCCTCGGGAATGCATTCGATCACCAGGTCGACCGATGCCCAGTCGACGGCGTCGAGCGTCGCCGCCACCGCGAGGCGTTCCGCACCCGCTTCGCGGCCGATCGCGGCGAGGTTGGCGCGCACCCGCGCGGGCAGCGCGCCGGCACGTCCGGCATCGGGTTCGACGATGGTGGTGCGGCACAGCGCGCGGGTCAGCACCACGGCGACATCGGCGCCCATGGTGCCGCCACCCACCACTACGGCATGGGCGGCGCCGGGCCGGCTCAGTATCGATGGCGTGGGCAGGGGTGCGGGGCTGGGGTTCGGCATGATTGGTCCTGGCATCCCGCCAGTGTAGAGATCCCGCTTTGATAGAAGAAGTCGATTTTCTGGATAAAATGATCTGCAAACCAGATCAATCGCTTTCCGTCCGGCCACGCATGCGTGCCGGACCGCCGCCATGCACATCAACCTGTCGATGCGCGACATCGAGACCACGCTGGTGCTGGGCCGCACGCTGAACTTCCGCCAGGCCGCCAGCCAGCTTCACCTGTCGCAATCCGCCCTGTCCACGCAAATCCTGCGCATCGAGGAAGCGCTAGGCGTGCGCCTGTTCGACCGCACCACCCGCACCGTGCGCCTGACCGCGGCGGGCCAGGTCTTCATGCAGCAGGCCGCGCTGCTGCAGGCGGCGTTCCGCGGCGCCATCGACGCCGTGACCGGCATCGCCAGCGCCGAGCGCGGCCAGGTGGCGGTGGCCGCGCTGCCCTCGCTGGCGGCGCGGGTGCTGCCGCGCGTGCTAATGGCCTACCACCAGGCCCGCCCCGAAGTGGCGCTGAAGGTGTTCGACACCCTGTCCGGCCCGGCCTTCGACCTGGTCCGCGCCGGCGATGTCGATTTCGCGCTGACCGCCGCCGATCCGCAGCAGGCGGACCTGCACTATGAGCCGCTGCTGTCGGACCGCTTCGTGCTGCTGATCCCGTCGGCGCACCCGCTGGCACGCAGCCCCGGACCGCTGCGCTGGGCGGATACCGCCGACGCGCCGCATGTGTCGATGACCCATCCCAGCAGCGTGCGCCAGTACGCGGAATGGGCCTTCCTGCAGAACCGCATCCGCTTCCAGCCGGTGTTCGAGGCCGAACGCCTGGCCACCATCGCGGCCATGGTCGAATGCGGCTTTGGCGTGGCCGCGCTGCCGGAGATCGCCGCGGGCACCGTGCGCCAGCCCGGGATTGTCGAACGGCTGCTGACCGCGCCGGTCACCGAGCGCTCGATCGGCCTGGTTACCGCGCGCAACCGCAGCCTGTCGCCGGCCGCGGCAGAGCTGGCGGCGGCCGTGCGCGCGCGCCTGGCAAGCCCGCCACTGCCCGCCGCGGCCGACACGGAGGCCGGCGCATGAGCATCATCGTCGATATCCTGATCCTGGCCGGCGTGCTGCTGGCCATCGTCGCCGTGGTGCAGGTGGCCGCGGCGCGGCTGGTGCTGCCGGAATCCACGCTGCTGTCGGCCATCGGCATCGCCATCGGCGCCGGCTATGTCGCCATCGACGCCGCCCACCCGGACTTCGCCCGCCACTTCCTGCATCCGCTGATCGACCCGGCCTTGCCGCCCGAGGCCTACCTGTGGATTTTCCTGCCGCCGCTGCTGTTCCACGCCGCACTGACCGCCGACGTGCGCGGCATGTTGCCCGACGCGGCGCCGATCCTGCTGCTGGCGGTGATAGCGGTGGTAGTGGCCACCGGTGTCATCGGCGTGGCCACCGCGGCGGCCAGCGGCATGCCGCTGGCGGTGTGCCTGCTGCTGGGGGCGGTGGTGGCCACCACCGATCCGGCCGCGGTGATCGCGATCTTCCGCGACGTGGGCGCGCCGGCGCGGCTGATCCGGCTGGTGGAAGGCGAAAGCCTGCTCAACGACGCCGCCGCGATCGCCATCGTCGGCGTGCTGGTGGCCATGCTGACGGGTCATGGCGCGCAGGCAACGCTGGCGGCGGGCCTGCGCGAACTGGCGTGGGCCTTTGCCGGCGGGGTGTTGTGCGGCGCGCTGGCCGGCCGGCTGGTGTCCGACCTGCTGCCCCGGCTGGCCGGGCTGGCCATGGCGGAAAGCGCGCTGACCCTGGCGCTGCCCTACCCGCTCTATCTGCTGGCCGAGCAATTGCTGGGCGTATCGGGCGTGGTCGCGGTGGTCTGCGCCGGGCTGATGGTCAGCGCGCTCGGTCCCACGCGGCTGGCGCCGCCCAACTGGCGGCACCTGCGCATGATGTGGGAGCAGTTCGCCGGGATTGCCGGCGCCGTGGTGTTCCTGCTGGCCGCCGTACGCGTGCCTTCGATGCTGGCGGGCGTCACCGGCCATCATGGCTGGCTGTTGCTGGCGCTGGTGCTCGCGGCGCTGGCGGCGCGCCTGGTGACGCTGTTCGGGCTGCTGCCACTGCTGTCGTGGCTGCGGCTGAGCGCGCCGATCGATGGCGCCTTCAAGCTGGCCATCGCCTGGGGCGGGCTGCGCGGCGCGGTCACGCTGGTACTGGCGCTGGGCATCGCCGAGAACAGCGACCTGCCCTATGAAACGCGGCATTTCGTCGCCATCCTGGCCACCGGGTTCGTGCTGGTCAGCCTGCTGCTCAACGGCACCACGCTGCGGGGCCTGATCCACCGGCTGGGCCTGGACCAGCTTTCGCCGCAGGAGCGGGCGCTGCAGCTGCAGGCAATCCGCCTGTCCACCGAAGAAGTCGAAGCGATGCTGGCGCGCGTGGCCGAATCGTTCGACCTGCCACCCGCGATCGCGCGCGAGGCGGCGCAGAAGTACCGGCACGGCATCGAGCTGGGCTCGGCGGAATTCGACTTCGACACGGCCCTGTCCGAGCGCGACCGCCTGAGCATCGGCCTGGTCACGCTGGCCACGCGCGAGCGCGAGCTGATTCCCGAATACGGCGACGGCGTGATCTCGGTGGCCAACCTCGACGCGATGATGCGCAACACCGCGCAGATGATCGACGCGGCGCGCGAACACGGGCGCATCGGCTACAACCGCGCCGCGCGGCATATCCTGGACTATCACCTGGGCTTCAAGGTGGCGCTGTTCCTGCATCGCCGGCTGGGCTTCGACCGGCCGCTGGCGCGCGCGCTGGCCGACCGCTTTGAATTGCTGATCTGCCGCCAGACCGTGCTGGACCGGCTGCGCCGCTACAACCGCTCGATGCTGACGCCGGTGTTCGGCGCGCGCATGGCGACGGTGCTCGACGGCGTGCTGGAAGACCGCTCGCGCGCCGCCGCCGAAGGCCTGGCCGACATGCGCGGCAAGTTCGGCGCCTATACCGTGGCGCTGGAGCGGCGCCTGCTGATGCTGTTCGCGCTGCGAAAGGGCAGGCTGTCGCTGGAAGCGATGCGCGAAGAGGCGGTGATTTCCAAGCAAGCGTTCAACCAGATCGCCCAGGTGATCCAGCAGGCGTGGCATGCCAATCTTCAGCGCCCGCCCTTGCGCGGCGTGACGGACTACGCGGGCGGGCCCGGCGCGGCGCCGGGCCCGCGGCCGTCAGGAGGGATCCTTGGTGCGGGTACGCGAAACGGCGGCCATGATGCCGATGCCGAGCACAATCAGGCAGGCAATGCCGATATAGACCGGCGCCAGCCCGGCCGTTGACAGGCCCCAGGCAATGCCGCCCACCAGAACCAGCAGGCCGATGATGTATAGCGCGAATGACATGAGTCGGCTCCTTCGGAGGTGCAACCTGTGTTCAATGTAGGCAGCGTGCGCGGCGCGAGGGATAGGACAAGGACGGATGCTGGCGTAGGCGGGTTCTGACCCGCTTGTGACCTGGCCTGAGAATTTGCGTGACTTGTCAGGTCCTTTGCCGCCGGCGCCTCCGGCCCGCTGTCATGCCCGGCGGCGCGCGCCTCTGTATCTGTCCGGGTCGCCAGCCGCCTCGTATACTCGCGGGACCGGCGCCGCCGCGCCTCACCGATCCCGAACATCAAACAAGCAACGGAGCAGCAGCATGCGTGTCGCATTCCTCGGACTGGGCGTCATGGGTTTCCATATGGCCGGGCACCTGGTTGCCAGGGGCCACGAGGTCACCGTCTATAACCGCACCGCCGCCAGGGCCCAGGCCTGGGTGGACCGGTTCGGCGGCAAATCCGCCGCCACCCCCGCGCAGGCCGTGCGCGATGCGCAGGTGGCCTGCTCCTGCGTCGGCAACGACGACGACCTGCGCGCGGTGCTGACCGGGCGCGACGGCGCCTTCTTCGGCGCGCCCAGCGGTTGCATCTTTGTCGACCACACTACCGCCAGCGCCAACGTCGCGCGCGAGCTCTACACGGCGGCCGGCGAACGCGGCCTGCACTTTGTCGACGGCCCGGTCTCGGGCGGCGAAGTGGGCGCGGAAAAAGGCATCCTGACCATCATGTGCGGCGGCGACGCCGAGGCCTTTGCGCGGGCCGAGCCGGTCATCGCCGCCTACGCGCGCGCCGTGACCCGCATCGGCGAATCCGGTGCCGGGCAGCTGGCCAAGATGGTCAACCAGATCAGCATCGCCGGCCTGATCCAGGGCCTGTCCGAGGCCATTGCCTTCGGCGAGCGCGCGGGCCTGGACATGCGCCTGGTGCTGGACGTCATCAGCAAGGGCGCGGCCGGTTCCTGGCAGCTGGAGAATCGCGGCCCCACCATGATCGACAACAAGTTCGACTTTGGCTTCGCGGTGGACTGGATGCGCAAGGACCTTGGCCTGTGCCTGGACGAAGCCCGCCGCAACGGCGCCAGCGTGCCGGTCACCGCGCTGGTGGACCAGTTCTACGCCGACCTGCAGCAGATGGGCTGTGGCCGCGCCGACACCTCATCGCTGATCAAGCGGCTGCGCCAGCACAGCGATAAGGCGTGAGGGCCACGCGCACGCCACCCCGCCGTCGTCCGATTCCTACAGGGCAATCGGCGCCGTACGGAAGGGCCGCGCCGCGCCACAAGCGTAAAGTGGACGCATGAGGGCCGCGCCGCTGGTGTCGCGCGGCCGGCCCGGCAACGGAGACCATCATGTGGAAACTCGCAGGCGCGCTTCTGGTAGGCGCAAGCATGGCGCTGGCCGGCTGTACGGCGGCGGGCGCGGTAGCCGGCGGTGTCGCCGGGCATGAACTGACCGACGGCAGCACCGCCGGCACCGTCGGCGGCGCCGTGGTGGGTGGCGTGATCGGCCACGAGCTGGGCAAGTGACAGCCGGTACGGCGCCAGAAAGCATCCAGGCCGCTGCGTGCGGCCTGGATGCTTTTGCTTGCGAGCTAAGTGGTGTGGCCTGACGCGGGCCCGCCCGAAGACCGGCGCAAGCGCCGCCACAGCAGCGCCGGCAAGCGCACCACGAAGCCGGCCAGCAGGCGCAGGTGCATGCCGGTCAGCAGCAGGTTGTCGCGCAGGTAGCGGAAGTGCGAGACCCCACCCTCGCGCCGGTCGAAGTAGCGCACCGGGGCGTCCAGGTTGAGCGGACGCACGCCGCGCCAGCACAGCCGCACGGCCACCTCCGGATCGAAATCGAAGCGCCGCATCCAGCGGCTGTCCTGCATCACCGCACGCAGCGGCGCGATCGGGTAGACGCGGAAGCCAAACAGCGAATCGCCGATGCCGGCCCACAGCGTCTCCACGTCCACCCACAAATTCGACATGCGCCGCCAGTAGACCCGTTCGCGCGGGGCACTGGCGTCGAAGCGCGGGCGGCCCAGCACCATCGCGTTGGGATTGCGCCGCGACACCGCCATGAAGTCCGGAATGAGTTGCGCAGGATGCTGGCCGTCGGAATCCATCACCAGCACATGGGTGTAACCCGCCGCCTCGGCCCGCTCGATGCCATGCAGCACCGCGGCGCCCTTGCCCTGGTTGCTCGGCAGCACCAGCACCTGCAGCCCGGGATCGGCGGCGGCCTGCGCCTGCAGCCACTCGGTGCTGCCATCGGTGCTGCCGTCGACCACCACCCATACCGGAGTCCAGGCCGCGCGCGCGCCGCGCAGCACCTCGTGCAGGCGCACGCCGGGGTTATAGCTGGGGATCAGCACCAGGTGGGTGGCCGAAGGCTCGGCGCCGCCTGCCACCAGCGCCGGCGCGGGCGTGGCTTGCTGCGGCATGTCGTGGTCCTGTCCGTGCTGAAGGAAATGGTGACCGGGCTAGCGCGTGCGATGTTCCGCCAGGTAGGCGGCCAGGCTGCCCAGTGAAGTGAAGATGGTCTTGTTGTCCGGGTTGTCCGAGCGCAGCTCGACGCCGTACTTGCGCGATACCAGCAGGGCGATCTCGAGGATGTCGATGGAATCGAGCCCGAAGCCTTCCCCATAGAGCGGCGTGGCGGCGTCGATGTCCTCCAGCCGCAGTTCGGCGATGTCGAGTTCGTCGAGGATCAGGCGGGCAAGTTCGGTTTCGAGTTCGGTCATGTTGCAAAATGGCTGAAACGCCGCTGCGCCGGCCGTGCCGGGCAGTTCAAATCCCGGTGCGGACGTCGGGCACCCGAATGCTATCAAACGGGGCATTCCCGGGCCAGTCGAGAGAAGTTTAGTAACAACATCAATCACCTATTCGGGAATCATCATCGCGCCCTGAGGGTCTTTTGGGGTATAAAGCGTTCGCTTCGCGTGCCGCCGGGCCATTATCCGGCGCGGCCCGCGCTAAGCGACTTACGCAACACACCAACTCCCACCGATGCCTTCGAGCCAGCCCGTTGACCGCTTTTCTCCGCCCGCCCCAGGGGCTTTGACCGCGCCGGACGCCGCAGTCCCGTCGTGGCGGCGCCATGCCTGGATCGGCGCGGTGGCGGGTTTCGTGGTCTACGAATCGGCGCTGCATCGCGCGGCCCATCACCCGGGGGCCGAGGTGACCGCGCTGGCGCTTGGCGCGGCGCCGTTCCTGCTGATCGGCTTCGTCGCCTGCCGCCGCCTGGCGGGTCGCGTCCCGGCGCTGCTGGCGCTGCTGGCCGCATGCGCCGCGCTGTGGTTCTGGCGCGCACCGCTGGCCAGTCATTTCGGCTGGACCTACTACCTGCAGCATGTGGGCGCCAATGCCGCGCTGGGCGCGATGTTCGCGCTCAGCCTGCGCCGCGGCCGGACCCCGCTCTGCACGCAGATCGCCACGGTCATCCATGGCACGCTGTCGGCGGCGCATGCGCGCTATACCGTGCGCGTGACCCAGGCCTGGACCCTGTTCTTCGCCGCCATGGCGGGCGTCTCGACCCTGCTGTTCGTGCTCGCGCCGGTGGCGGCGTGGTCCAGTTTCGCCAACCTCGCCACGCCGCTGCTGATCGCGCTGATGTTCGCGGGCGAGGCCGTGTACCGCCGCATCGCCTTTCCGGCCATGCGCCACGGCGGCCTGCTCGACGCGGTGCATGGCTATCGCGCGCTCATGACGGACCGTGCGGCCCGGCCCGGGCTGCCGCGCTGAGGCGCCGGCATCCTCTCCCCGGCACCGCGACCCGCGCACAGGTTCCGTCCATGTCCACGCTTCCCCTCGTCGCCCACGCCACGCCCGACGATCTCATCGCCTGGGCGCACGGACGGCCTGTCACCGTGCGGCAATTCTTGGCCGATGCAACCCGCCTCGCGGCCGCGCTGCCGGCTGGCGGCCATGTATTCAACGCCTGCGCCGACCGCTACCGCTTCACCGTCGGGCTGTGCGCGGCGCTGCTGGCGGGCAAGCCGACGCTGTTGCCGCCTTCGCACACGCCCGAGACGGTGCGCCAGCTGCTTGCCTTCGCGCCCGACGCCTTCTGCCTGCACGACCAGCCCGATGCGGCCTTCGACATGCCGGCGATGCAGTACCAGGATGTCCCGGCGGCCACAGCGGCGCCCGGCCCGGTCGAGATCCCGCGGATTCCGGCGGCGCAGGTCATGGCCTACGTGTTTACGTCCGGATCCACCGGCACGCCGGTGCCGCACCGCAAGACCTGGGGCGCCATGGCCGGCTGCGCACGCGCCGCGGCGCAACGGCTCGGCCTGCTCGACGGCAGGACGTGGACGCTGGCCGGCACGGTGCCACCGCAGCACATGTTCGGCCTCGAAGCCACCGTCATGCTGGCGCTGCAGGGACGCGCGGCGCTGGTGGCCGCGCCGGCGTTCTATCCGGCCGATGTCAGTGCCGCACTGGCGGCGGTGCCGGCGCCGCGCGCGCTGGTCAGCTCGCCGGTGCACCTGCGCACGCTGGTGCAGTCCGGCCTGGCCATGCCTGCGGCCGACCTGGTGCTGTGCGCCACCGCGCCGCTGGGCCGCGAGCTGGCCGCCGATGCCGAGGCACTGTTCGCCGCGCCGCTGTGCGAGATCTACGGCAGCACCGAGACCGGACAACTGGCCACCCGCCGCACCGCCCGGGAAGACGCCTGGACCCTGGTGCCAGGGGTACGGCTGCAGGCCCGCCCCAACGCCGCCGGCGACGATACCGAAACCTGGGCAGAAGGCGGCCATATCGAGCAGCCGGTGCCGCTGGGCGACGCGATCGCGCCGCTCGACGCGCAGCGCTTCCTGCTCCATGGGCGCAAGGCCGACCTGCTCAACATCGCCGGCAAGCGGACTTCGCTGGGCTACCTGAATCACCAGCTCACCGCGATAGACGGTGTGCGCGACGGCGCGTTCTTCATGCCGGATGACGCGCATGAAGGCGACGCGCATGGGCACGTGGTGCGCCTGGTGGCCGTGGTGGTCGCCCCGGGCCTGACGCCGGCCCGCTTGCAGCAGGCGCTGCGCGAGCGGATCGACCCGGCCTTCATGCCGCGCCCGCTGTACTTTGCCGACCACCTGCCGCGCAATGCCGCGGGCAAGCTGCCGCGCGAAGCGCTCGCCGCGCTGGTGGCAAGGCTGTCCGCCCCGCGGCCGCGCCATCCCGCGCCTGCGCCGGACTTTGTCATCGACACTGGCCACCCTGCCATGGCCGGTCACTTCCCGGGCCGCCCGATCGTGCCGGGCGTGGTGCTGCTGGACCATGCGGTGCTGGCGCTTGGGGCCGCGCGGGGCCGCCCGCTTGCCGTCGCGCAGGCAAGCATGCTGAAGTTCCTGAGCCCGGTGCGCCCGGGCGAACGTGTCGAGGTGCTGCACCAGTCCGAGGCGGCAGGCGATGGCGGCGAGACCATCCGCTTCACGCTGCGCAGCGCCGGGCGCGATGTCGCCAGCGGCACGCTGCAGGTACGCGCCAACGTGCCGCAAGCCGGAGCGTTGCCATGCTGAGCTGGCTGTGGCGGCGCCAGGCGCCGCTGGATGCGGAATGGTCCAGCCGCGAAGAGCGCGGCAGCATCACGCTGCTGCGCGTCATGACGTGGATCTCGCTGGCGCTGGGCCGGCCCGCCGGGCGCGTGGTGCTGCGGGCCATTGCCGCCTACTTCATGCTGTTCGCGCCGGCGGCACGCCATGCGTCGCGCGCGTACCTGGACCGCGTGCTGGGACGCCAGGCCGGCTGGAGCGACGGCTACCGCCATGTGTTTACCTTCGCCTCGACCATCCACGACCGCATCTACCTGCTCAACGGCCGCTTCGACCTGTTCGACATCCGCCTGCATGGCGAGCAGCAGCTCGAAGCCGCGATGGCGCGCGGCCGCGGCGCCATCCTGCTGGGCGCGCACCTGGGCAGTTTCGAGGTGGTGCGCGCGCTCGGCCGGCGCCACCCCGAGATGGAGGTGGCGATCACCATGTACGAAGAAAACGCGCACAAGCTCAACGACGTGCTGCAGTCGATCAATCCGGCGATGCGCCAGGACGTGATCGCGCTGGGCCGCTTCGACACCATGCTGCGCGTGCGCGACTACCTGGACCGCGGCTACATGATCGGCATGCTGGCCGACCGCACGCTGTCGCAGCGCGCCACCGACCCGGTGCAGCAGTGCGATTTCCTCGGCGCGCCGACGGGCTTCCCCACCGGCCCGCTGCGCATGGCGGCCATGCTGCGGCGGCCGGTGTTCTTTATCACCGGCCTGTACCGCGGCGGCAACCGCTACGACGTCCATTTCGTGCCGCTGGCGGACTTCACCGACACCGCGCGCGGCCAGCGCGAAACCGCGGTGCAGGCTGCGCTGGCGGACTACGTGCGGCTGCTGGAGCGGTTCAGCCGCAGCGCCCCGTACAACTGGTTCAACTTCTATGACTTCTGGCACGCCGGCCCGCCGCTGTCCGAGCAGCCGCCGCCTGGCAACGAGCCCTAACCCGTGAGCCGCCACTGATGTTTTTCTTTGCGCGCCCTTTCCGCTATCTGTCGTCGACCCTGCTGGCGAGCGCCCTGCTTGCGCTGGCGCCGCTGACGGCCAAGGCCGCACCCGCTGCGCCGGCCGCCAACGCCGCGTTCGGCGTCGACCAGCTGATGTCCACGCTGGCCCAGCGCAAGTCCGGGCGCGTGCTGTTTACCGAGACCAAGTACCTGGCACTGCTCGACAAGCCGGTGCAGTCCTCGGGCGAACTGCGCTTCACCGCGCCCGACCACCTCGAAAAGCGCACCCTCTCTCCCAAGGCGGAAAACCTGGTGCTGGACGGCGACATGCTGACCGTCGAGCGCGACGGCAAGCGCTACACCATGCCGCTGCAAAACTACCCGGAGATCGCGGCCTTTATCGAGAGCATCCGCGCCACGCTGGCCGGCAACCGCGATGCGCTGGAGCGCTACTACAAGCTGGGCGTGGAAGGCCGTGCCAGCCGCTGGACGCTGACGCTGACGCCGGCGGATTCGCGCATGGCCGCGGCCGTCAGCCAGGTGCGTATCGAAGGCAGGCAGGATGTGCTGGACCAGGTCGAGATCCGGCAGGCCGACGGTGACCGTTCGGTGATGAAGATCCGGCCGGCCGCGAACCGATGAGCGCGGCACCGCGCCGCCTGGCGCTGGCGCTGTGGGTGATGGCGCTGCTGGCTTGCGCCGCGGTCGTCAGCCGCACCACCTTCACCGCCGACCTGTCGGCCTTCCTGCCGCGATTGCCCAGCGCCGAGCAGCAGTTGCTGGTGGACCAGCTGCGCGACGGGCTGGTATCGCGCCTGATCCTGGTCGGCATCGAGGGCGGCGATGCCGAGGGCCGCGCCCGGGTCTCGCGCGCGATGGCGGCGCAACTGCGCGGCGACCGCCGCTTCGCCTCGGTGCAGAACGGCGAGCCGGTCAACCAGGCGGCGGACCGCGAATACGTGTTCGCGCACCGCTACCTGCTCAGCCCCGAGGTCACGCCGGAGCGTTTCACCGAACACGGGCTAGCGCGGGCGGTGAATGATTCGTTCGCGCTGCTGGCCTCTTCCGCCGGGCTCTTCACCAAGTCATTGCTGCCGCGCGATCCCACCGGCGAGGTCGCGGCGATGCTGGCGCAGCTCGATGCCGGCCAGCGCGTGCCGATGCATGCGGGCGCGTGGGCATCGCGCGACGGCAAGCGCGCGCTGCTGCTGGCGCAGACCGCCAGCGCCGGCTCGGATACCGATGCGCAGGCAGAGGCGATGGCCGCCGTGCAGCAAGCCTTTGCCACCGCCAACGCGGGCGGCCCCTACCAGCTGGTGATGACGGGACCCGGCGTGTTCTCGGTCAAGGCGCGCGACACCATCCGGCACGATGTCGAGCGGCTCTCGACCATCGGGCTGGCCATCATCGTCACGCTGCTGCTGGCGGTGTACCGCTCGGTACCGCTGCTGGTGCTTGGGCTGGTCCCGGTGCTCAGCGGCGCGCTGGCGGGCATCGCCGCGGTCAGCCTGGGTTTTGGCGGTGCGGTGCATGGCCTGACGCTGGGCTTCGGCACCACGCTGATCGGCGAGGCGGTGGACTATTCGATTTACCTGTTCGTGCAGTCCGCGCAATACACGCGCAACGGCCAGCGCGACGAACGCGCCTGGCTGGGCGGCTTCTGGCCGACGGTGCGCCTGGGGGTGCTGACTTCGGTCTGCGGCTTTGCGTCGCTGCTGCTGTCGGGCTTTCCGGGACTGGCGCAGCTGGGCCTCTATTCGATCGCGGGACTCGCCACCGCCGCGCTGGTCACGCGCTTCGTGCTGCCGCAGCTGGTCCCGGCCACGCTGCATCTGCGCGACGTCGCGCCGCTCGGCCGCAAGCTGCAATGGCTGACGCTGCGGGCGCCCCGTCTGCGCTGGCTAGTCGTGCTGCTGGTGGCGGGCGCCTGCGTGGTGCTGGCCCAGCACCGCGGCACGCTGTGGGGCCGGGAACTGCAGGCGCTGAGCCCGGTATCGGCGAGCGACCAGGCGTTGGATACCTCGCTGCGCGAAAACCTGGGCGCCCCGGACGTGCGCTACCTGGTGGTGGTGTCGGGGCCGGACCAGGAATCCGTGCTGCAGGGCGCGGAACGCGTGGCGCATGAACTGGAACCGCTGGTGGCGCAAAACTTTATCGGCGGCTACGAGAGTCCGGCCCGCTATCTGCCCAGCGCGGCCACCCAGCGCGAACGCCAGGCCAGCCTGCCGCCGCCCGACGTGCTGGCACAGCGCCTGCATGCCGCCATCGCCACGCAGCCGGTGCGCGCATCGGTGTTCGCCCCCTTCCTGGCACAGGCCGAAGCGGCCCGCACCGGGCCCCTGCTGCAGCGCGAGAGCCTGCGCGGCACGTCGATGGCACTGGCGGTCGACGCCCTGCTGGTGCAGCGCACCGGGCGCTGGAGCGCCACGCTGCCACTGCGCGCGCCGGTGCATGCGCAAAACCATGCCGGCGCGGCCGACGGCGTCGACAGCGCCGCGGTGCGTGCCGCGATCCAGCGCGCCGGCGTGCCCGAGACCCTGTTCGTGGATCTGAAGGGCGAATCGGACCGGCTCTATGCCGGCTACCTGCGCGAGGCCTTGCTGCTGTCGCTGGCCGGACTGCTGGCCATCATCGCCCTGCTGGCCGTGGCTTTGCGCTCGCCGCGGCGGGTGGTGGCGACGGTGCTGCCGCTGGCCGCCGCCGCGGTGGTGGTGCTGGGCGGGCTGGCGGCGCTGGGACAGCCGCTGACGCTGCTGCACCTGGTGGGCCTGCTGCTGCTGGCAGCGGTCGGCTCCAACTACGCACTATTCTTTAATGGCCCGGCAGCGGACGGCCAGGCGGCCGGCGCTTCACCGCATACGCTGGTGTCGCTGCTGCTGGCCAACCTGACCACGGTGGCCGCGTTCGGCCTGCTGGCGCTGTCGAGCCTGCCGCTGCTGAAGGCATTCGGCCTGACAGTCGGCCCCGGCGCCGTGCTGGCGCTGTGGTTTTCGGCCATCCTCGCGCCCGCGGCCTCGCCCGCGGCAGCGGCGAAGGCCGGGAGTGCAACATGAAGCCGCTATTCGCACCGGGCGTTGCCGTGCCCGGGCGCCCTCCCAGCCGCCCATGGCGGCCCACCCCGCTGCTCTATGGCGCCGCCGCGGTGCATGTGGGCGCCGTCGGCGCGATGCTCGCTTATCCGCAAGGCCTGGGCTGGGGCCTGGCCGGCATCGGCGCATCCCATGTCGCGATGTGCGCGGCCGGCCTGTGGCCGCGCAGCACCTGGCTCGGCCCCAACCTGCTGCGCCTGCCGCCATCCGCCGAGGGCTGCGTGGCGCTGACCTTCGACGATGGCCCCAACCCGGACCTGACGCCGCAGGTGCTCGACCTGCTCGACCAGCACGGCGCCAGCGCGACGTTTTTCTGCATCGGCGAGCGCGCCGCGGCGCATCCCGAACTGGTGCGCGAGATCGTGCGCCGCGGCCACGCCGTGGAAAACCACAGCATGTACCACCGGCTGCACTTCTCCACGTTCGGGCCCGGCCGCATGCAGCGCGACATCGCCGCCGCGCAGCAGGTGCTGGCGGAGATCACCGGCGAGGCGCCGCGCTTCTTCCGCGCTCCGGCGGGGCTGCGCAACCCCTTCCTGGAGCCGGTCCTGTGCCGCCTCGGGCTGCAACTGGCGGCCTGGACCCGGCGCGGCTTCGATACCCTGAACGGCAACAACGCCGCGCGCGTGGCGCGGCGCCTGTACGGCACGCTGGCCGCGCGCGACATCCTGCTGCTGCATGACGGCAACCCCGGCCTGGACCCTGCCGGCCAGCCCCATTGCACCACCGTGCTGCCGGGCCTGCTCGCCGCCATCGACCGCGCCGGCCTGCGCTGCGTGACGCTGCGCGCAGCGGTGCCGCCGGCCTGAGCCGGCGCCGCTTGTTACAATTGGCGCTGCCTTCCGAGAATCCTTCCATTCGCCTCACCGAAGCTGTGTCCCCGCTCCTGTTCTCGCATTTCACCGCCACCAGCTGCCTCGGCGCCGGCATCGACGCCACGCTGGCCGCGCTGCGCGCGCAGCGCGGCGGCCTGGCGCCGTGCCAGTTCGGCGATGTCGCCCTCGATACCTTCGTCGGCGAAGTTGACGGCCTCGACGCCGTCACGCTGCCAGCCGGGCTGTCAGAGTTCGACTGCCGCAACAACCGGCTGGCGCAGCTGGCCCTGGAGCAGGACGGCTTTGCCGCACGGGTACGCGAGGCGGCGGCGCGCTACGGCGCCCACCGCATCGGTGTCTTTCTCGGCACCAGCACCGCGGGCGTGCTGCAGACGGAACTGGGCTATCGCCAGCGCGATCCGGCCAGCGGCGCGCTGCCGCCGGACTTCCACTATGGCGGCACGCACAACCCCTATTCGCTGCCGGCGTTCCTGCGGCAGCAGCTGGGCCTGTCAGGGCCGGCCGCGGCGGTATCGTCGGCGTGTTCGTCGGGGGCCAAGGTGTTCAGCTCGGCCCGGCGCATGCTGGAGGCCGGGCTGATCGACGCGGCCGTGGTGGGTGGCGTGGATTCGCTGTGCCACACCACGCTGTACGGCTTCAATGCGCTGGAGTTGTTGTCGCGGCAGCCGTGCCGGCCCTACGACGTGGCGCGCAACGGCATCTCGATCGGCGAAGGCGCGGCGTTCGGCCTGCTCGAACGCGTGACCGGCCCGGTGGCGGACGATGCCATCCTGCTCGCGGGCATCGGCGAATCGAGCGACGCGCACCATATGTCGACGCCGCACCCGCAAGGGCTGGGGGCGCGCATGGCGATGGCGCAGGCACTGGCCGGCGCTGGCATCGCGCCGGCGCAGGTCGGCTACGTCAACCTGCACGGCACCGCCACGCGCAGCAACGACGCTGCCGAAGCCCTGGCCATGGCGGCGGTGCTGCCCGGCACGCCGTGCAGCTCGACCAAGGGCGCCACCGGCCATGCGCTCGGCGCGGCCGGCGCGCTCGAGGCGGTGATCTGCGCGCTGGCGCTGCGCCATGGCCTGGTGCCGGCCGGCATCAACACCGCGCAGGTCGACCCCGCGCTCGACGTGAACTACCAGCTCGCCAACCGGGACACGCCCTTGCGCTACGCCATGAGCAATGCGTTCGGCTTCGGCGGATCCAACTGCAGCCTGCTGTTCGCCCGTGCGGACGCGGTTGCTCACTGAGCCAGCGCCATGTCGCAGCCCGTTTATATCGAAAGCATCGGCCTGCTCGGCCCTGGCCTGACCGGCTGGCAGCAAGCCAGCGCCGTGCTCGCGGGGCGCACGCCCCACGCGCACGCGGCCACCGAGCTGCCGCTGCCCGCCGGCCTGCCGCCGGCCGAGCGACGCCGCACCGGCCCGACCGTCCGGCTGGCGCTGGGCGTGGGCCAGCAGGCGGTGGCAGCGAGTGGCCGCGATGCCGCGACGCTGCCGACGATCTTTACCTCATCCAGCAGCGATGGCCATAACTTCCATGCCATCTGCGAAGCGATGGCGCAGCCCGAGCCGCTGATGTCGCCCACGCGCTTCCACAACTCGGTGCACAACGCGACCGCCGGCTACTGGTCGATCGCCGCCGGCGCGATGCGCGCCTCGAACGTGCTGTGCGCGATGGACGGCAGCTTTGGCGCGGGGCTGCTGGAAGGCACGCTGCAGGTGGCCGCCGACGACGAGCCCTGCCTGCTGATCGCCTATGACACCGGCTATCCGGAGCCGCTGCATAGTTGTCGGCCGATTCCCGATCCGTTTGGCGTGGCCCTGCTGCTGACGCCGCAACCGAGCGCGCGCGCGCTGGCGCGCATCGCCGTGACGCTGACGCAGGCGCCAGCCAGCACGATGCCAGACGCCGCGCTGGAAGCGCTGCGCAAGTCGGCCCCGGCCGCGCGCGTGCTGCCGCTGCTGGCGGCCATCGCCCGCGGCGAGACCGGCACGGTGGTACTGGATTATCTGGACACGCTGAGGATCGAAGCCGACGTGGCCAGCCTGGGCAGCCACGCGCATGCCTGAACAGATCAGGGACCGCGCCTGGATCGCGGCGCGCATTCCGCATCAAGGCAGCATGTGCCTGCTCGACGCGGTGGTGGCATGGGATGCGGCATCGGTGCGCTGCACGGCAACCAGCCATACGCACGCGGATAACCCCTTGCGCGCGCAGGGCCGGCTGGCAGCGGTGTGCGGTATCGAATATGCCGCGCAGGCCATGGCCGTGCATGGCGCCCTGCTGGCCGAGGCCGAGCCGGAATGCGGCGCGCCGCAGCGCCCGCGCACGGGCTACCTTGCCAGCGTGCGCAAGCTGGTGGTGCAGGCAGAGCGGCTCGACGATATCGCGGCGCCGCTGGAGGTCGCGGCCGAGCGCCTCAGCGGGGAAGGCGCCACCGTGCTCTACGCTTTTGTTGTCAGCGCCGCCGGGCGTACGCTGCTGTCGGGCCGCGCGGCGGTCATCCTCGATGCCGCCGCGCTTGGGGATGACGCCGGCTGAAGCGCCCCGGCCAGCGCCCTGGCTTCAACGCGCCGGCAGGATCTTGCCCGACACCGTACCGAAGCCGACGCGATAGCCATCGCCCTGGCAGTAACCGGTCATGATTACCGCATCGCCATCCTGCAGGAAGCTACGCTGGCTGCCATCGGCCAGGGTCAGCGGCTCGGCGCCGTTGCGGGTGAGTTCGAGCAGGCTGCCGTAAGAGTCCGGCGTGGTGCCGCTGATCGTGCCCGAGCCCATCAGGTCACCCACGCGCACGTTGCAGCCCGACACCGTGTGGTGCGCCAGCTGCTGTGCCATGGTCCAGTACATCGCCTTGAAGTTGGTGCGGCAGATGGTGCTGGGGGCGGCTGCGCCTTCGGGCTGCAGCGCGACTTCCAGCGCGATGTCATAGGCGTTCTGGCCCTGTTGCTGCAGGTAAGGCAGCGGCTCGGGCGATTGCGCGGGATTGTCGCGGCGGAACGGCTCCAGCGCTTCCATGGTGACCACCCACGGCGAGATCGAGGTACCGAAGCCCTTGCTGTTGAACGGCCCCAGCGGCACGTATTCCCATTGCTGGATATCGCGCGCGCTCCAGTCATTGAGCAGCACCATGCCGAACATATGCGCCGGCGCGTCGGCGGTGCTGACGGGCTCGCCCAGGGCCGAGGGCTTGCCGACGATAAAGCCCATCTCCAGCTCGAAATCCAGCTTGCGGCAGGCGCTGAAGACCGGGCGCGCCTCGTTCGGCAGCTTGATCTGGCCGTTGGGGCGATGCAGCGGCGTGCCGCTCACCACCACCGAGCTGGCGCGGCCGTTGTAGCCGATGGGGATTTCCAGCCAGTTCGGCAGCAGCGCATTGTCCGGATCGCGGAACATGCGGCCGACGTTGGTGGCGTGCTCCTTCGACGAATAGAAATCGGTGTAGCCCGGGATCTCGACCGGCAGGTGCAGGGTCGCGGCCGACATCGGCACCAGCGCCCGGTCGCGCAAGGCGGCATTGTCGCGCAACGCGGCGTCCGCACCCGACAGCAGTGCCGTCAGGCGCCGGCGCGTTTCGCTCCAGACTGGCTGGCCCAGCGCGATAAAGCGGTTCAGGCTGGCCGCGGCGAAGGTGCCCCTGGCCGCTTCAGGCAGCAGGCCAGCCTGGTCGAGCGCGGCGAGATCCACGATCTGGTCGCCGATGGCGACACCGACACGGGGCGTCTGGCCTTGAGTGGAAAACACGCCGTAGGGCAGGTTTTGCAACGAAAAATGGGTGTTGCCGTCGTTGGCGCTGTCGATCCAGCTGGCTTGGGGGGCGGTCATCGGGATACTCCGGAAATTTTGGTGGCACTGGTCGCGTGCGATGACGCGTCATGCTTGCTGAGCGGCTGCCCTCCCCCGGCCACTCTCCCGCGAGCGGGAGAGCGGAGAAACCGGGCGGGCCAGGCGCCCGCGATTAGCGGGTGTTCGGGTTGAAATGCTTCTTCAGTCCCTGCCAGCAGGTGTAGTACTCCTGCTGCAGCGACGCCGACTGCGCGGCGTACGGCGTTGGCCGGATCACGCCCGGCGTTTCGAACATGAACGCCATGGTGTTTTCGATATGGTGCGGCGTCGAGGTGTCGGCGACGCTGGCCTTCTCGAAGGTCTCCGCATCCGGGCCGTGGCCGCTCATGCAGTTGTGCAGGCTGGCGCCGCCGGGCGCGAAGCCTTCGGCCTTGGCGTCATAGACGCCCGAGATCAGGCCCATGAACTCGCTGGCGATATTGCGGTGGAACCAGGGCGGGCGGAACGAGTCCTGCATGGCCAGCCAGCGCGGCCCGAAGATAACGAAGTCGATGGTGTCGACGCCCGGCGTATCCGACGGCGACTGCAGCACCAGGAAGATCGACGGGTCAGGATGGTCGTAGCTGATCGAGCCGATGGTGTTGAAGCGGCGCAGGTCGTACTTGTACGGCGCGTAGTTGCCATGCCAGGCCACCACGTCGAGCGGCGAGTGGCCGATGTCGGCGCGCCACAAGTTGCCCTGGAACTTGGCGACCAGTTCGAATGCACCTTCGCGGTCTTCGTAGCTTGCCACCGGGGTCAGGAAATCACGCGGGTTGGCCAGCCCGTTCGAGCCGATCACGCCCAGGTCCGGCAGCCGGAACAGCGCGCCGTAGTTCTCGCAGATATAGCCGCGCGCCTCGCCATCGGGCAACTCCACGCGGAAGCGCACGCCGCGCGGGATCACCACGATCTCGTGCGGCTCGACAGCCAGGCGGCCCAGCTCGGTCACCATCAGCAACCGGCCCTGCTGCGGCACGATCAGCATCTCGCCGTCGGCGTTGTAGAAAAAGCGGTCCTGCATCGACCGGTTGGCCAGGTACAGGTGGATGCCGCAGCCGGTCATCGCCTCCGGGCCGCCATTGCCGGCCATGGTGACGATGCCGTCGACAAAGTCGGTCGGCACGGATGGCATCGCCGGCGGGCTCCAGCGCATCTGGTTCGGCGACGGCGGCACCTGGTCGAAGCGGCTCAGGAAACGCGACTGTTCGATCAGCGTGAACGGCTTGTGCATTGCCGCCGGGCGGATCCGGTACAGCCACGAGCGGCGGTTGTGCGCGCGCGGCGCCGTGAACGCCGTGCCCGACAACTGCTCGGCATACAGGCCATAGGGCGCGCGCTGGGGCGAGTTCTGACCCACCGGCAGCGCGCCGGGCAGTGCCTCGGTGGCGAATTCGTTGGCGAAGCCGGACATATAGCCGTGCTCGGCAAGCTGGGTATGCGTGAGGTCCATGGTGTTGTCTTGCGTCTCCGGGTGGGTCCACCAGCGCAGCGCTGGCCGCACGGCGCGTGAATTACGTATTGTTGAATGAATTTACCATATCGTAATCATCGGGGCGTGGCGTGTCAAACCGCGGATGCGCGCGGGTAGCACGCGGCGCACTTGCGGCTCTTGCAGTTGTAGGTGGCGAATCGGGAAATGGGCAGGATGCCGCTGACGGATGCACCAGGCGCGGCAGAAACACAGAAAAGCAGTAAGCGCCGGCTCAGGCAGTCAGGCCTGCGGCGTCGTGGCAGTCCATGGCCAGGACCGGGACCGGGTCAAGGGACAAAAGTGGCTCGGCGCGCGCCGGGAGGCACGCGCCGCTTGCTTAGGGTGGCCTGGAGGCCCGCTACCACGAACCAGCCCGCAAAGCATTGGGCTGGCCAGGCAGAAGGCGCATCAGACCGGTTTGTGGCCCTCGCCGGTACCCGGGCCGAAACCGCCGCCGGATGCCGGTGTCGAGGCTGGTGCCGGCGCGCTGCCCGCGGGCTGGCCGGCCATCGAGGCAGCGGTCACGCCGCCGTTGCGGCTGGCTATGAAAGCGTTGACGTCGGCGGCGAGGTGCTGCGGCGCCAGCACGACTTCCAGGCCCAGCGCCTCGCAGGCCGCCAGGAAGGTCGACATGCGGGGGTCGGCCTGGCCTGATTCCGCCCTGAGGTAGGCTTCCCGTGAAATGCCCGCCTTGCGGGCAACGTCCTCCTGCTTGAGCTTGCGCGCGCGGCGCAGCGCCCGCAATTGCCGGAACGGTTCGCTAGCGCCTCTCGGCACGGCTGTACTGTTCATGTCGGTCTCCAGTCACCAGTGAAAAAAAGTGCGCGGACGTGCATTCGAGTATAGAGCACGCAAAGCGTTCCGTATGTAACCGCAGGAACACTTTGTGCAGATTTCTTGCTGGCCCGTCATCTTGCGCCGGCGTGTGCCGGCAGGCGTGCCTCCAGGCGGCGGGCAATGCACAACGCCTTCGCGCCGCCTTGTCAGTAACGGGCCCCCTCAATTTGCGTTGACGTCACATGCAGAGCTGTATGACGTTATGGCCTCGCGAACACAACAACGCAAGTCGGGGCAACTACCATGCATCCGGTTTCGTTGACAAACCGACCGGTCGTGCTATTCTTCGCTCCATGCAGAAAGGACACCTCACCCGCAAAGCCATCATCGAACAGGCCCTGGACGCCGCGGCCAAGGTCGGCTTCGAGCAGTTGTCGCTGGCGACGCTGGCGGCCGACACCAATATGTCCAAGAGCGGCCTGTATGCGCACTTCAAGTCGAAGGAGGTGCTGCAGCAGGCGGTGCTGGACCTGGCGGTGGAGCGTTTCGGCGACATCGTGGTCCGGCCGGCGATGCGCCAGCCGCGCGGCCTGCCGCGCTTGCAAGCCTTGTTCGAAGGCTACCTGGAATGGCTGGGCGGCACGGTGACGCAGGGGCGATGCCTGTTTACGGCGCTGGGGCAGGAATACCGCGACCGGCCGGGTTCGATTCGCGACCTCGTGGTGCAGTCGCTGAAGGACTGGCACAGCACCATTGCGCGCGTTGTCGGCGATGCCATCGAAGAAGGCCAGTTCGGGCCGCATGTCGACCCGCGCCAGTTTGCCTTCGAGCTCTCCGGCATCGGCATGGCGTTCCAGCAGTCGTTCAAGCTGCTGGGACGGCAGGACGCGGAAGCGATGGCACGGCACGCCTTTGCGGCATTGGTCGCGCGTGCCACCGCAGGTGCGACCCACCCTGCCGGGTCATGACATCGGCGCCGGCGCTACCCCGCCGGCGGGCAGCAAACCGCTCCGGCGGGCTTTTTTTGTACTGAAAAAAGCACGACTGGTCGGTCGTTAAGAAGCGCGAGACGCCTCCGGCCCGCCCGGTTCCGATGACGCCGCGCAATCCAGAATCCATTGGAGGTGCAGGTCGTGACGCAAGCAGTCTCTTCTCCTACCCCGGTTTCCCCTTCTCCCGCCGCCGCGGTGACGGCATCGCGCACCACCGATGCGTCGCCATCCGCCGGCACCGACGGCGCCTTCCGGCGCGTGCTGATGGGCTTGCAGCGCCTGCGCTGGCAAGCCGGCAGCATGGTGATGCCCGCAGCGACGGCACGCCGGCTCGAGCGCATCTGGTTCAGCCCGCCGCGCGCCGCCGCCACGTCCGCGGCACGGCACGCGCTCGACCGGGCGCGGGCCGACTGGGCCCTGGTCACCGGCCATGGCCCCAGCCGGCGCGTGCGGGTCTACCGCTGGGGCCATGCCGGCCCGGTGGTGCTGCTCGCCCACGGGTGGGGCGGCCATGCGGGCCAGTGGCATGCAGTGATCGATGGCCTGCTGGCAGCCGGCATGCGTGTCGTCGCGTTCGATGCGCTTTCCCACGGCGCCTCCGATGCCGGCGCGCGCGGCGCCGCGCAGACCTCCGTGCTGGAAATGTCGCGCGCCTTGCTGGCGGCAGCGTGGCATGCCGGCCCGGTCCATGCCGTGGTGGGACATTCCCTGGGCGGCGCGGCGGTAGCCCTCGCATTGCGCGAGGGCCTGCCCGCAAGCGCCGCGGTGCTGCTGGGCGCGCCCGCCGACATGGGCGCGGCATGCGCGGCGCTGGCATGGCAACTTGGCGTGACGCCAGCCGTGCTGGGCCGCATGCAGCGCCACAGCGAGCGCTGGCTGGGCATGCCATGGTCCGCCTTCAATGTGCCGGACCTGGGCCGCGTCCGCCCGGTGCCGCCGACGCTGGTAATCCATGACCGCGACGACAAGGAAGTGCGCTGGGAAGATGGCGCGGCCATCGCCGGCGCCTGGCCGGGTGCACGGCTGGAGACCACCACCGGCCTCGGCCATCGCCGCATCCTGCGCGATCCTGCGGTGATCCAGCGCCTCGCCGATTTCGTACGGCCGCCATCCGGGCCGCGCCAGGTGCCGGTATCCGGCGGCCTGGCCGTGGCCTGAACCGGGAGACCATCATGTACCTGGTCAGTAACGACATGACCGCCACCCTGCCCGCCCGCAGCTCGCTGCGGCTGGTCGCCGGGCCTGGCGAACAGGTTGCGGTGCGCTGCACCGCTGGCGAACTGTGGCTGATCCGCGATGGCGATCCCAAGGACACGGCGCTGACGGCAAGCGAATGCTTCACCTTGTCCGACGCCGGCCATGTCGAGTTGTATGCGATCACCGCCGCCTCGCTGCACGTGACCCGCCGCAAGTCCGTCGCCCATCACGCCCGCGGCGCATGGCGGCACCGGCTGTGGCGCTGGCTGGCCCCGCGCAGACACGGCTATCCCGGTGCAGGCCGTTGACGCACCCCGCCCACCACTACTTTCCGCCACCACCCTTGGTGGCTTGCCGCGCCCGCGCGTTGGCGGGCGCGTTCGGGTCATGGCGGTTAATTGCGCAATTTAGATAAAGCCCGCATCGCCCACCAGCATCTCGCGCAGCCGGAACTTCTGGATCTTGCCGGCGGGCGTGGCTGGCAGCGCATCCCGCACCACCAGTTTCTCGGGAATGTATTGCAGCGCCATCTTCTGCTGTTTGAGCCAGTCGACCATGCCGTCCAGGTCGATGGACTGCCCCGCCCGCGGCACCACGAAGGCGCACGCACGCTCGCCGAGGCGCGCATCGGGATAGGCCACGATCGCCACCTGCGCCACCGCGGGATGCCGGTACAGCAGGGTCTCGATCTCCAGCACGGGAATGTTCTCGCCGCCGCGGATGATCACGTCCTTGCTGCGGCCGGCGATGCGAAGGTAACCGTCCGCGTCCAGCCGGGCCAGGTCGCCGGTGTCGAACCAGCCGTCGGCATCGGTGCCGTTCAGCTGCGGGCGCTTCAGGTAGCCGCCGAAGTTGGAGCAGGCGCGCACCAGCAGCCGGCCGGTTTCGCCGACGGGCACGTCCGTGTCGGTGCCATCGACCACCCGGATCGCCACGCCGGGCAGCGGGCAACCGTCGGTGGTCGACGCGCGTTCGTCGCTGTCTTCCGGCAGCGTCGTGGTGACCGCGCCGTTCTCGGTCATGCCCCACGCGGATACGATCTTCGCGCCCAGCGCCTGCCGTGCCTGCTCGACCAGCGCGCCCGGAATCGGTGCGCCCGCGCACAGGAAGATCCGCAGGCTCGGCACCGGCACACCGGAGTCGGCCACCACGCGCGCCAGGTCGGTCAGGAATGGCGTGGAACCCATGGTAAAGGTCACACCCTCGTCGCGGATCAGCGCGGCGGCGCGGACCGGGTCCCAGATGTCCTGCAGCACCGCATGCGCGCCCAGCATCACCGGCATCATCAGGCCGTACATGAAGCCGGTCTGGTGTGCCATCGGCGATGCCATCAGCACCACGTCGTCGCCGCCGAGATGCAGCCGGCCGGCATAGGCAACGATGTTGGAGAACAGCGTGTTCGCGGTATGCATCACGCCCTTGGGCTCGCCTGTGGTGCCGGAGGTGTAGATCAGCTGCGTGACGTCGTCCGGACCGGTGCGGCTGCGCTGCAGGATGGCAGCGGCATCGGCGCCGTCTTCCCAGTGCGGGCCGCTCAGCAGCGCCTCGAAGCTGTCGTCGCCATCGCCATCGACCACGACGACATGACGCAGCGCGGGCAACGCATCGCGCAAACCCCGCAGCATCTGCGCATGGTCGAAGCCGCGGAACAGCTTCGGCACCACCACCACCTTGCTTTGCGCGTGCGCCAGCATGAACGACAGCTCGCGCTCGCGGAAGATCGGCATCACCGGGTTGAGCACCGCGCCCAGGCGCGCGCAGGCCAGGTACAGCACGCTCAGGTGCCAGCCGTTGGGCAGCTGGCATGAGACCACGTCGCCGGCCGCGATGCCGAGGCGGGAAAGACCCACCGCCACGCGGTCGGCCATGCGCGCGAGTTCCCGCCGGGTGAAGCGCGTCACGTGCTGACGGTCGATGCTGAGCGCTGTCAGCGCGGGCGCGTCGGGCCGGTCACGCACGCAGGCGGCAAGATAGTCGTGGATGGTACGGTCCTGCCAGTGCCCGGCGGCAATGCTGGCGGCACGGCGCGGCGCGATCAATACGGCGTCGAAATCCATGGCGGTCTCCTCGTTGTTGTGTGCTGCCAGTCGGTGCGTCGGGCGCGCGCGTCAGGCCGGTACCGCTTCGCGCCCCGCGCGGGTGCGCGCGATGATGGTCTTCATGATCTGCGCGGTGCCGTCGCCGATCTGGAAGCCGAGCACGTCGCGCAGGCGCTGCTCCATCACGCCGCGGTCATAGCCGCCGTGGCCGAACGACAGCAGGCACTGGTGCACCACGTCGTACGCCAGCTTGGGCGCCCACCACTTGCACATCGCGGCTTCGGCGGTATGCGGCAGGCCGCGGTCCTTCAGCCACAGCGTCTGCAGGCACAGCAGGCGCGCGCCCTGCACCTGGGTCTCGAAGTCGGCCAGCGGGTGCGACACGCCCTGGAACGCCGACAGCGGCTTGCCGAAGGCCTGGCGCCCGGCCACGTACTCCCAGGTCTCGTCCAGCGCCGCCTGTGCCACGGCCAGCACCTGCAGGCCGATCAGCGCGCGCGAGAAATCGAAACCCTGCATCACCTGCACGAAGCCTTCGCCCTCCTTGCCGAGCAGATGGCTGGCCGGCACGCGCACGTTCTCGAAGAAGATCGAGCCGCGCCCGATGGCGCGCTGGCCATGGCAGTCGAAGCGGTTGCGCGTAATGCCGGGCAGGTCCATCGGCACCAGCAGCGCCGACACGCCGCGCGCGCCCGCCTCGACCGAACCGCTGCGCGCGAACACCACCGCGGCATCGGCCTGGTCTGCGGCGGAGATCGAAGTCTTCTCGCCGTTGAGCACATAGTGGTCGCCATCGCGCTCCATGCGCAGGCGCAGGCTGGCCGCGTCCGAGCCGCCGCGCGGCTCGGTCAGCGCGATCGCCAGCAGCGCTTCGCCGCGCGTCAGGCGCTGCAGCCACGGGCCGGCGATCTCCGGCCGCGCGTGGTGCGCCAGGATCTGCCCGTTCAGCGAGGCCAGCAGGTTGATGTACGACAGGCTCAGGTCGGCGCGCGCCACCGCTTCGTGGATCACGCCTGCCGCGAGCGAGCCCATGCCCTGCCCGCCGTAGTGTTCCGGCAACTCGGGCGCAATAAAGCCCATCTCGCCCATCTCGCGCATCAGCGCGCGGTCGAGCACGCGGGTACGGTCTCGCTCCAGGTAGCCGGATGCGACACGGGCGTCGGCAAAGCGACGGGCATGTTCGGCCAGCGCCGACAGGTCTTCGTCAAGGTAGGGATTCATGGCTGTCTCCGCTGGCTCCTTTCACTTCGCGTACTTGCGGAAGTCCGGCTTGCGCTTTTCCTGGAAGGCACGCACGCCCTCGCGCGATTCCTCCGTGTCGTAGTAGAGCTTGAGCGCATACATGCCCATGCCGGCGATGCCGCCCTGGTGTGCGGTGTCCATGTTGAACGAGCGCTTGGCAATGGCGATCGCGGTCGGGCTCTTGTCCAGGATCTCGTCGCACCACTTCTGCACTTCGGCGTCGAGCTGCTCGTGCGGCACCACGGCGTTGACCAGCCCCATCGCCAGCGCCTCGGCGGCGGGATAGCGGCGGCACAGGTACCAGATTTCGCGCGCCTTCTTCTCGCCGACCACGCGAGCCAGGAACGCAGTGCCATAGCCGGGATCCACCGAGCCGACCCGCGGGCCGACCTGGCCGAACACGGCCTTGTCCGAAGCGATGGTGAAATCGCAGATCGTGCACAGCACGTTGCCGCCGCCGATGGCATAGCCCTGCACGCGCGCGATCACCGGCTTGGGCACGTCGCGGATGGCGTTGTGCAGTTCTTCCATCGGCAGCCCGATGGTGCCGCGGCCGTCGTACTGGCCTTCGTGCGCGGACTGGTCGCCGCCGGTGCAGAAGGCCTTCTCGCCGGCGCCGGCCAGCACGATGGCGCCGATCTCGCGGTCATAGCCTGCGCGGTTGATGGCGTGGATCAGTTCGTCGCAGGTGCGGCCGCGGAAGGCGTTCATCTTTTCCGGGCGGTTGATGATGATCCAGGCCGCGCCGTTGCGCACCTCATAGCGGATATCTTCGTATTGCATGGTCGTCTCCGTTGTCAGTTGGATGGCTTGCGCTCAGCCGTTCATGGTCAGGCCGCCCGACACGCTCAATACCTGGCCGGTGATGAAGGCCGCATCGTCGCCGGCGAAGAACAGCACCGCGCCGGGCAGGTCGTCGGGCTGGCCGATGCGGCCCAGCGGGATCGAGCGGGTGAAGGCTTCCACCAGCTTCTCGGGGTTGCCCGCGCCCTGCTTGTAGTCTTCGAACAGCGCGGTCTCGGTCGGCCCCGGGCACACCACGTTCACGGTGATGCCGTGGCGCGCATGCTCGCGCGCGATGGTCTTGGAGAACGACACCAGCCCGCCCTTGCACGCGGCATACACCGCTTCGCCGGAAGACCCCACGCGGGCGGCATCCGAAGCGATATTGACGATGCGCCCGCGCTTGCGCGCCACCATGCCGGGCAGCACCGCGTGGTGCATATGCAGTGCGCCGGTCAGGTTGATGGCGATCAGCCGCTCCCACTGCGCCGGCTCGGTCTTGACGAACGGACGGAACACGTCCCAGCCGGCGTTGTTGACGAGCACGTCGACAGGGCCCAGTCCCTGCTCCACCGCCGCGACTGCCGCATCGACGCTGGAGCGATCGGTGATGTCGCAGCGCACCGCCAACGCGCGGCCGCCGGCATCGCGGATCTGCGCCGCCACGCGCTCGCCCGCCTCCGGATTCAAATCGAGCACGCCCACCGCCGCGCCCGCACGCGCAAAGCGCAAACAGGTTGCGCCGCCGATACCGCCACCACCGCCGGTCACGATGACCGCCTTGCCTTCGAGTCCTTGCACAGCCGTTCTCCTTTCAGGGTTCCGGTGCTATCGTGCCGGCGGTGTCGCCGCCACATGCACCTTTATTTACGTCAATATATTGACGTATACTAGGCGCGACAGACAGCGCGCGCAAGGCCGCTATCCTTTGGAAATGACTATGGTTAACCCGGAAAACGGAGACGAACTCCCTACCACTGCGCGCATGGAACTGGCCAACCGGCTGTTCTTCCGCCTGTACCAATGCGCAAATATGTTGCATAAAACGGGCTCGCGCGCCGTCGAAGCGGAAGGCCTGACGACACAGCAATGGGCCGTGCTGGGTGCGCTGTCGCGGCCACAAGCCGCTGATGGCATGAGCGTCGGCGACCTGGCACGCTACCTGATGGTGAGCCGCCAGAACCTGTCCGGGCTGGTCAGCCGGATGGAACGGGACGGCCACGTCACGCTGGCGCCAGACGGGCGCGATCGCCGCTCGCGGCTGGTGCGGATGAGCGAGCCGGGCCGCGAGGTATGGCTGCACCAGGCGCAGCCGAAGATCCGGCAGTACTACGAGCAGGCGCTGGACGGGTTCTCCACCAACGACCTGACGCACACGCTGCATTACCTGCTGAAATTGCTGGACAACATGCGCGCGCTCGATACGCCGGAAGGCAGCGACAGCGGGCCGGCACAGGACTGAGGCGAGCCTGCTGTATCAGAACTGATACACAGCGCGCTGCGGCGCGATGGCATGCACCGCGGCACCTGCCGCAGCGCGGCGCGCCACGCCGGCTGGCGCGCGATATGCGTCGGTGTGGGGTTGCTCAGGGGGCCCCAGGCGCTGCGCCGGGACGCCCTGAACCACTGCCCCGGCTTGCTGCGACCGGTCGCGTGCGCGCAGCCGGGACGGCGTTCGATCGATCCTTTACCGGAGATCCCGCCATGACCCGCTATATCGTGCTAGCCAGTTTCACCGACCAGGGCATCCGCGCCGTCAAGGACACCACCAAGCGCGCCGCCGCGGTGCGCGAGATGGGGGCGCGCTTTGGGGTGCAGATGAAAGACATCTACTGGACCCTGGGCAAATACGACATCGTGCTGACCGTCGAGGCGCAGGATGACGCCAGCATGACCGCATTCGGCCTCGCGGTCGGCGCGCTGGGCAACGTGCGCACGCAAACGCTGCGCGCCTTCAACGTCGACGAGATGCAAGGGATTATCGACAAGATGCGCTGAGCGGCGCGGCACTCTGTCCTTGTCATGAAGAACGCCCGCCATGGCGCCTGGCGGGCGTTGCCGCCGCCGGATGGCTGTGCCTTCTTTCCGGATATCCGACGGCCTTGTCAGACGGCGTCCGATACCTCGGCAACGGCACAGCGCTGACACTCTTACTGCCAACTTCCGGAGAGCGCCATGCCTGGCAAGAATATCCATGTCGTGCCGACCCATAACGGCTGGGCCGTCGAAGCGGAAGGCCGCTCCGGCAACCAGCAGCGATTCACGTCGCTGGATCATGCGATCGCTACCGGCATGGAAAAAGCCAGGCGTGCAAAGGTCGAGCTGCTGATCCATGGAAAAGATCACCAGATCATGGAGCGCAACGCCTTCGGCAACGCTCCCGCTGACGCCGACGGGTAATGGAAGGGAAAACCTCGTGCAGGGCATCATCGGCATCGTGCCTGGACGACTCTATTCGCGGACTACCCGATGCGCAATTTGAAAGGTTTTTACATCCTTCTGGTCGCCGTCACCATTGCGTTTATCTGGATACTGCTGCCCTTCTACAGCGCGATCCTGTGGGGCACCATCCTGGCCATCCTGTTTCACCCCATGCACCGCAAGCTGACGGTGCGATTCGGCAACCGCGAAAATCTCGCCGCGCTGGCTACGCTGCTGGTCTGCGTGCTGATGGCCATTATTCCGGTGTTCCTGATGATTGCCACGCTCGCGCAGGAAGCGGCCTTTGCCTACCAGCAGATCCGGACCGGCAAATGGGACTTCGGGCAATACTTCCAGACCGCCGTGCAGGCCCTGCCGGCTTCGGTCGAAGCCTGGCTGAATGAGATGGGACTCGCCGACGTAGCCGGGTTGCAGGCAAAGCTGACCGAAGGTGCTGCCCGCATCAGCCAGTTCATGGCGGCCCAGGCCGTAGCCATCGGCCAGAACACGCTGCAGTTCGCCGTCGGCCTCGGCGTCATGCTGTACCTGGTGTTTTTCCTGCTGCGCGACGGCGCGATGATTTCCCATCGCTTCCGCGAGGCCATGCCGCTGAGCGACGCGCACACGCGCCGGCTGGTCGGCCGCTTCACCACCGTGGTCCGCGCCACGGTCAAGGGCAACGTGGTGGTGGCGGCGGTGCAGGGGATACTGGGCGGCCTGGCGTTCCTGCTGCTGGGCATCAATGGCGCGCTGCTGTGGGGCACGCTGATGGCGTTCCTGTCGCTGCTGCCGGCGGTTGGCGCCGCGCTGGTCTGGGGCCCTGCCGCGATTTATTTCCTGCTGGCCGGCCCGGCCTGGAAGGGTATCGCGCTGATCGCCATCGGTACCCTGGTGATTGGCGCGGTCGACAACGTGCTGCGCCCGATTCTCGTCGGCAAGGACACCAAGCTGCCGGACTGGGTCGTGCTGATCTCCACCCTGGGCGGCATGTCCGTGTTCGGCATCAACGGCTTCGTGATAGGTCCGCTGATTGCCGCGCTGTTTATGTCCTGCTGGCATATGTCGGTGATCGAGGATCGCGACGACACCATGTGAGCGCGGCCGCGCTGCCATTTCGCGATTCGGCATTTTGCCATTTCGCCATTTCGCCGGTATTCCGCATGTTGACGAAGCAACCGTGCCTGCGTCGATAAAATCCTAGGAACAAGAATTATTCTCATTTATTATTCGGCCTTTCTTTGCTTTCGCACCGGGCCGTCATGCTTTTCCGCCGTCTTGCCATCCCTGCAGCCGCTAGTTCCCTGCTGCTGCCAGCCGTTGCCTCCCACGCCGCCGAAGACGTTGCCACGCTGCCATCCGTGACGGTGAGTGCCGCCGGTGACGGACAGGCCGACATCGGTTTCGCCACGCGGCGCGCCGCTGGCGTGACCAAGTCGGGGGAATCGGCGGCCGACGCCGCGCAATCGATCACCGTGATCACGCGCGACCTGCTCGACAGCCAGCAGGCACAAAACCTCAGCGACGCGCTGCAGAATTCCGCCGGCGTGGTCACCAATACCTTCGGCCGGCGCGGCTGGGACGACTTCATCATCCGCGGCCAGCGCGCCTCGGAATCGATCTTTGCCGACGGGCTGCTGGTCGACAGCAACAACCGCGTGGCGCAGCAGTTGTTCGGCGTGGAGCGCGTGGAAGTCCTCAAGGGGCCGGCCTCGATCCTGTTCGGCGCGGTACAGCCCGGCGGCCTGGTCAACATGGTCAGCAAGCGCCCGCGCGCGGAACTGTTCGGCGAACTGGGCCTCACCGTCGGCAACTACGGCTTCCGGCAGATGACGGTCGACGTGGGCGCGCCGCTGGCCAGGGACAGCAAGGCGGCGTTCCGCCTGAACGGGCTGGTGATGAACAGCGACGATCCGACCGACTTTGTCTGGTATCGCAACCGCTGGCTCGCGCCGTCGCTGACGCTGGACCTTGGCGCGCGCACCGACTTCACCATCCTGGCCAGCCACAACCAGCGCAACTACGTGCGCCAGCAGGGCCTGCCCGTGAACGGCACGCTGGTGCCGAACCGCAATGGCGTGGTGCCGGCCAACCGCTTTATCGGCGAACCCAATGCGCCGTCCTATGACGGCGAGCAGAACCGCATCGGCTACGCGCTGACGCATCGCTTCGACTCCGGCTGGACCCTGAACCAGAACCTGCGCTACCAGACCTCGTCGCTGACCGGCACGCTGGTATCGGCCGGCACCATGGCCCTCAACAGCCAGTCGATGAACCGCAGCGGCACGCAGCAGAGCTTTTCCGGCGATTCGTTCGGCGTCGACACCAACGTGCAGCGTACCTTTGCGTTCACCGGGCATGCCCACAGCGTGACCTTCGGCGTCGACTACCGACACACCAAGGAAGACCGCCTGCAGAAGACCTGCCGCGTCGCGGCGCTGAACGTCTACAACCCGGTCTACGGCGCCAGCATCAACTGCCCGTCCGCCTATAGCCTGGATGCGACCGATACCCTGGATGCGCTGGGGCTTTACCTGCGCGACCAGGTCCGCGTGGGGGAGCGCTGGACCGTGACCGGCGGCGTGCGCTACGAATCCGCGCGGACGGGCACAACGGACCGGCTGGCGTCGTCGCGTACCGACAATGACAGCAACGCCGTCACCGGCAGCGCGGGCGTGATGTACGACCTGACGCACTGGGCGCGGCCGTACGCAAGCTTCGCCACGTCGTTCCTGCCGAATGCCGGCACCGATGCCAGCGGCGCGACCTTCAAGCCCGAGAAGGGCCGCCAGTACGAGGTAGGCGTCAAGTTCGACATGCCGGGCAAGACCGGCCTGCTGACGCTGGCCGCGTTCGACCTGACGCGCGCCAATGTGCTCAGCAGCGATCCGGTCAATACCGGTTTCAGCGTGGCCGTCGGCGAACAGCGCTCGCGCGGGCTGGAACTTGAGCTGACGCAGGATCTCGGCAATGGCCTGAGCGTGTCGGCGGCCTATGCCTATATCGCCAGCGAAGTCACCGAGGACACCACCGCCGCCAACGTCGGCAAGCCGCTGAACAGCGTCCCGCGGCACAGCTTTTCGGTCTGGAGCCAGTATCGCCTGCGTGGCGCGCTGGCCGGCTGGTACGTCGGCGCCGGCGTGCGGGGCGAGAGCGCCAAGCGCGGCTACAGCTTCAACTACACCGTGCCGGGCTATGCCGTCGCCGATCTTGCCGTCGGCTACGTGGCCTCGCACTGGCGTGCGGCATTCAACGTCAAGAACGTGTTCGACAAGATGTACTACGCAGGCGGCCTGAACAACAACGTGCTGCCAGTCGGCAATCCGCGCGTCGCCATGCTTAACGTGACGATGAATTATTGAGGCTCAGGTGGTGTCCCGCCTGCGATGCGAAACACCACCGGTCCTTGCGGCTAGGCTGAAGCGGGCTCAAGGATCTGCCCGCCGCCATAGCTGGACTGCACCGGCACCTCGCCGCCCACCGTCATCCTGATCGCGCAATACTTGAACTCGGGAATCTTGCCGAACGGGTCCAGCGCCGCGTTGGTCAGCTTGTTGATCGCCGCCTCGTAGTAGCAGAACGGCACGAACACGGCGCCGCGCGGCGTGCCGGCATCGGCGCGCGCATAAAGCGTGACCTCGCCGCGCCGCGACGACAGCGTGACCACGCCGCCGGGCGTGCCGCCGAGCGCGTCGAGGTCCAGCGGATGCACCAGCGCCACCGGATCGGGTTCGATCGCGTCCAGCACGCCGGCGCGGCGCGTCATGCTGCCGGTATGCCAGTGCTCGAGCTGGCGCCCGGTAATCAGCACCATCGGGTAGTCGGCGTCGGGCCGCTCCGCCGCCGGAATGATATCGGCGGGCACGAAGCGTCCCCGGCCCGTCGCGGTCGGGAAGCTGTCGGTGAAGATCACCGGCTCGCCCGGATCGCCCTCTTCCTTGCACGGATACGTCACCGCGTGTTCGCGTTCCAGCCGCTCCCAGGTCACGCCGCCGATGCTCGGCATCGCCTGCCGCATCTCGTTGAACACGTCCTCGACGCTGTCGTAGTGCCAGTCCAGCCCGAGCTGCGCCGCCATCTGCTGGATGATCCACAGGTCCTGCCGCGCCTGCCCCGGCGGATTCAGCGCCTGCCGGCCGAGCTGCACGGTGCGGTCGGTGTTGGTGAAGGTGCCGGTCTTTTCGGGGAAGGCCGAGGCTGGCAGCACTACGTCCGCCAGGTACGCCGTCTCGGTCAGGAAGATGTCCTGCACCACCAGGTGGTCGAGCGACGCCAGCGCCTCGCGCGCATGCTCGGCGTCGGGGTCGGACATCGCCGGGTTCTCGCCCATGATGTACATGCCGCGCACCTCGCCGCGCTCGATCGCCTGCATCACCTCGACCACGGTCAGGCCCGGCTGGCGGTCCAGCGGCATGCCCCACAGCGCCTCGAAGCTGGCGATCGCCAGCGGATCGTCGACGCGCCGGTAGTCCGGGTACATCATCGGGATCAGCCCCGCGTCGGAAGCGCCCTGCACGTTGTTCTGGCCGCGCAGCGGATGCAGGCCGGTGCCGGGGCGGCCGATCTGCCCGGTCATCAGCGCCAGCGCGATCAGGCAGCGTGCATTGTCGGTGCCGTGCACGTGCTGCGAAACCCCCATGCCCCAAAGGATCATCGAAGCCTTCGAGGCGGCATAGACGCGCGCGACCTCGCGGATGGTCTCGGCGTCGATGCCGCAGATCGGCGCCATCAGCTCGGGGCTGTACGCGGCCACGTTGCGCTGCAGTTCGTCGAAGCCGATGGTGCGGCTGTCGATGAAGTCCTGGTCGACCAGCCCTTCGTTGACGATGACATGCATCATCGCGTTGAGCAGCGCCACGTCGGCATCGGGCTTGAACTGCAGGAAGCGCCAGGCAAAGCGCGCCAAGTCCGAGCGGCGCGGATCGGCCACGATCAGCTTGGTGCCGTTCTTTACGGCGTTCTTGATCCAGCTGGCCGCCACCGGATGGTTCACCGTCGGGTTGGCGCCGATCACGATCACCACTTCGGCCTTGTCGACATCCATCACCGGATTGGACACCGCGCCCGAGCCGATCCCTTCCAGCAGCGCCGCCACCGACGAGGCATGGCACAGCCGCGTGCAGTGGTCGACGTTGTTGCTGCCGAAGCCGGTGCGCACCAGCTTCTGGAACAGGTAGGCCTCTTCATTGCTGCCCTTGGCCGAGCCAAACCCGGCCAGCGCGCGCTTGCCATGGGTGTCGCGGATCTGCGCGAGCTTGCCGCCGGCCAGCGCCAGCGCCTCTTCCCAGCTGGCTTCGCGGAACACCTCCATCACATGGTCGGGATCCATGACGAAATCGCCCTGCTTCGGCACGCCGTCGCGGCGCACCAGCGGCACCGTCAGCCGCTGCGGATGCTGGACGTAGTCGAAGCCGTAGCGGCCTTTCACACACAGGCGCCGGTGGTTGGCCGGGCCATCGCGCCCTTCGACGAACAGGATGCGGTTGTCCTTGACGTTGTAGGTCAGCTGGCAGCCGACGCCGCAGTACGGACACACCGATTCCACCTGCTTGTCCGGCACCGCCAGCGCGGCATCGCGCGCGGGCATCAGCGCGCCGGTCGGGCAGGCCTGCACGCATTCGCCGCAGGCGACGCAAGTCGAGGCGCCCATCGGGTCGTCCATGTCGAACACGATGCGCGCATCGTCGCCACGCAGCGCCAGGCCAATCACGTCGTTGACCTGTTCGTCGCGGCAGGCCCGCAGGCAGCGCGTGCACTGGATGCAGGCATCCAGGTTGACCGCGATGGCCGGGTGCGACAGGTCTGCCGAGACGCGCTCGCGCGGGGCGAAGCGGGGCTTGCCGACTTCCAGCCTGGCGGCCCATTGGTCAAGCTCGTTGTTGCGCGTGTACTCCGCTTCCGGCATGTCCGACTGCAGCAACTCCAGCACGGTGCGCTGGGCGCGGCGGGCGCGCTCCGATTCGGTCTGCACCTGCATGCCTGCGGCGGGATAGCGGCAGCAGGACGGCGCCAGCACGCGCTCGCCCTGGATTTCGACCATGCAGGCGCGGCAATTGCCGGCGGGCTCGAGGCCGTCCTTGTAGCACAGGTGCGGCACGTCGAAGCCCTCGCGCTGTGCCACCTTCAGCAGGCTTTCGCCCGGCTCTGCGCTCACTTCGCGGCCGTTGAGGGTGAAGGTGACGGCGGGCTCGGCGGATTCGACTAGCGCGCGTTCGGCGCGGGTCAGTGCATTCATGTCTGTCTCTCAGGCTCGGGCCAGCATCAGGCCAGTTCGTGCGGGAAGTACTTGATCACGCAGTCGACCGGGTTCGGCGCGGCCTGTCCCAGGCCGCAGATCGAGGCATCGCGCATCACCGCGGACAGGTCGTCCAGCGCCGCCAGGTCCCACTTCGGCTGGCGGATCAGGTCGAGCGTCTTGGCCGTGCCGGTGCGGCACGGCGTGCATTGTCCGCACGACTCGTGCTTGAAGAAGTGCATCAGGTTGCGCGCCGCCTGCGTGGCGCTGTCGTGGTCGGACAGGATCACGATCGCGGCCGAGCCGATAAAGCAGCCGTAGGGCTGCAGCGTGTCGAAGTCGAGCGGGATATTGCCCATCGCCGCCGGCAGGATGCCGCCCGACGCGCCGCCCGGCAGGTAGCCGTAGAACGCATGGCCGTCGAGCATGCCGCCGCAGTATTCGTCGATCAGTTCGCGCACCGTGATCCCGGCCGGCGCCAGGTGCACGCCAGGTCGTCTGACCCGGCCCGAGACCGAGAACGAGCGCAGGCCCTTGCGCCCGTTGCGCCCTTGCGAGGCGAACCACTCGGCGCCCTTCTCGATGATGTCGCGCACCCAGTACAGGGTTTCGAAGTTGTGCTCCAGCGTGGGCCGGCCAAACAGGCCCACTTGCGCCACGTATGGCGGACGCAGCCGAGGCATGCCGCGCTTGCCTTCGATCGATTCGATCATTGCCGATTCTTCGCCGCAGATATACGCGCCCGCGCCGCGGCGCAGTTCGATGCGGGGCAGCCGCGCCACCGGCGGGTCTTGCTGCAATTGCTGCAAGGCTTCGGCCAGCAGCGCGCGGCAGCCGGCATATTCGTCGCGCAGGTAGATGTAGATCGCCGCCACGTCGACCACGCGCGCCGCGATCAGCATGCCTTCCAGGAACCGGTGCGGGTCGCGTTCCAGGTAGACGCGGTCCTTGAAGGTGCCGGGCTCGCCCTCGTCGATATTGACCGCCATCAGCCGCGGCGCGGCCTCGCCGCGCACGATGCGCCATTTGCGCCCGGTCGGGAAGCCCGCGCCGCCCAGCCCGCGCAGGCCGGAGTCCTCCATCGTGGCCAGCACCGCGTCCGGCTCCAGCCCGCCGCCGGCCAGGGCCTTCAGCAAGGCATAGCCGCCGTCGCGCCGGTAGGCGTCGTAGTCGATATGGGGTTCGGGCGCATGGCGGACCGCTTTGGCCTCCACGGCGGTGCCGATCGTCTCGGCGGTTGCATTGTCGACCGGGTTCTGCCCGACCAGCGCGGCGGGCGCCTTCTCGCAGCGGCCGATGCAGGGGGCGGCGATCACGCGCACCTCGGTGCCGAGCAGTGCCGGCAGCTTGTCGATCAGGGCCTGCGCACCGGCCAGCTCGCAGGCAATGCCTTCGCATACGCGCACGGTCAGCGCGGGCGGCGGCGCGATCTGGCCGTCGGCATCCTCGCGCACCACGTCGAAGTGGTGGTAGAACGTGGCGACCTCGTAGACCTCGGTCATCGACAGGCGCAGCTCGCTGGCCAGCGCGACCAGGTGCGGCATGGCGAGCTGGCCGTAGCGGTCGTTGATGCAATGCAGGTGTTCGATCAGCAGGTCGCGCCGGCGGGGCATGTCGCCCAGCGCCACGCGCACTTCGGCCAGCGCGGCCGCGTCGACCTGCCGGCCCTTGGGCTGGCGGCGCTTGCGCTGCCGGCTGAGGCCCGTGGCCTCGAGGGGAATGACAACCTGGTTCATGGCGTGCCTGGATGTTGTTTGTGGGGTTGCGCTGCGCGATCAGGAGGGCGCCCGGCGGGCCGCCCTCCTGTCGTGCCTTGTTGTTGTCGTATTGTGCTACCGGGCGTGGCCGCCGTGCAGGCATCGCAGCCGCCGCGCCCGGTTACCGCCGGCGCCGCGCGGGTGCCGTCCTGCTTTCTTCATCAGGTCAGGTCCTCCGGCACCGTACGATAGCCCATCGGTGCCGAGGTATTGGCATGGACATACTTGCGGGCATGGGCTTCGCGCATCGGCTTGAGCACGAACAGCGCCATGATCGCAGTCAATGCCGCCATGCCCGAGGCCACCATGAAGACGGCATGCCAGCTGCCGGTCGCGGCGGTGATCACGCTGGAGAACGGCACCAGCAAGGCGGCCGTGCCCTTGGCGGTGTACAGCAGGCCGGCGTTGGTGGCGGCAAACTTGGGCCCGAAGGTGTCGCCGCAGGTGGCCGGGAACAGGCTGTAGATCTCGCCCCAGGCGAAGAACACCACGCCGGTCAGGATCACGAAGGCTACCGGATGGTGACCGTACTTCGACAGCAGCAGGATGCCGACCGCCTCGACGCCGAAGGCGAAGAACATGGTGCGTTCGCGGCCGATGTGATCGGAGATCCAACCGAAGAACGGACGCGTCAGGCCGTTGAGGACGCGGTCGATGGTCAGTGCGAAGGTCAGCGCCGGCAGGGTCAGGCCGAGGATCGAGATGGGCGCCTCGTGCAGGCCGAAGTCCTTGGCGATCGGACCCAGCTGCGCGGTTGCCATCAGGCCGCCGGCTGCCATCATCACGAACATCGCGTACATGACCCAGAAGATCGGTGACTTCAGCACCTCGCGCGGCGACGCGTTGTAGGTGGCGGCCGCCTTCAGCGTGGTCTTGACCTCGCTCAGGATCTTGGCCGACGGCGGGTACAGGGCCATGCCGAGGATGAACACCACCAGCCCCTGGCCCAGGCCGAACCACAGGAATGCCGCCTCATACCCCGAGGTCTTGATCATGTTGGCAATCGGCACCACGGTGAGGGCCGAGCCGGCACCGAAGCCGGCCGCGGTAATCCCGGCCGCCAGCCCCCGGCGATTCGGGAACCACTTCAGCGCATTGCCGACGCAGGTGCCATACACCGCGCCCGCGCCCAGGCCGCCGATGGCTGCCGCGACGTAAAGCATGGGCAGCGAGGAGGCCACCGAGTTCAGCGCCCAGGCCACGGCGCACAGCAGGCCGCCGCCCACCACCACCGGGCGCGGGCCGTACTTGTCGACCAGGTAGCCCTCGATCGGCACCAGCCAGGTTTCGGTAACGACGAAGATGGTGAAGGCGACCTGGATCGCCGTGCGGCCCCAGCCGTATTTGTCGTCGATCGGGTTGACGAACAGTGTCCAGCCGTATTGCATGTTGGCGATCATCGCCATGCAGATCACGCCGAATACCAGTTGCACCCACGGCGACGCAAAGCGCGACGTGGACTCCCTCTGCTGCAATTCCATGATGTCTCCTTATAGCGGCGAACCGCCAAGGTGGAAGATGGGCGCCTTCAGACGCCTCTGCGTGACTCTCGGTCGAAGAACAGCTTAGCCGTCCTAGTGCTATACGGTATGTGATATATCAGGTAAGTCAAGCGTATTCGTCGCGGCTGTGCAGCATCGCGCCGCGTTACCTGAAGCCGTAGTCCCCACTGAGCGCCTGCGACTGGTGCGAAGGCCGCATCAATGGGTGTTCGGGCAGCATCAAGAGTCCTTGGAAATCAAGCAGTTGCCTTGCGCGCGAAGATCAATCGGGTCACGCCCGGCATCCGCAAGCATGCCGGGGATCGCGCCATCGAAACACCGGGAAAACGATCAGTTCGGGAAAGTCCCTAGATGCAGACATGGATGTCTGGCGATGTACGTATCAATATGGAATGTTGGGGAATCCACCTGGAGTTGGCCAGGCGGTCTCCGGCTGGCGGACACCGGGGGGCGCAGCGGTGCGCGAGGCGTTCGCGAGTGCGAACCGGGGGGATAAGGAGGGGGCGGCCGGGTTCGCCGTGAGGGTCGCAAGGGATGCCGGCCGCTACAGCCCTTGCCAGAAGCGCTTCAGCGCGAATGCGCCGTCTGCGCCGGCTGCCTGGCGGGCTCAGGCATAGGCCAGTTCACCAGCGGCGGGAACGATGCGCGATGCGCTGGCACGGCCCACGCCGTCGCTGTGCTGGTTCGAACCCAGGCCGGCGAAGCGGCCGTGGTCCTGCGCGGTGACCAGCACATCCATGGGCAGGCGGGTGGCCAGCAGCGTGGTCACGCCCACACCGGCAGCAATCAGGGCCAGGCCAAGGGCGACGAGAAGAGCGACTTCCATTTGAAAACTCCAGTAGCGTTGTGATCAGGAGTTTTCATTATATGCTGCGCCGCACTATGTGTAAATATCCTGTATGTAATATATCAGTAGAGCTTTTGCACTAATCCAACACTGCCCCCTTTCCGGGCTCGTAGTGGGCCGGCTTGTCAGACCGTCGTGGCGTCGCGCGCCCTGACAGGCGGCTCCTGATACTCCTGGCCGCGCAAGGCGTCCCAGATCGCGGCGGCGTTGGGCTTGAGCGACCGGCTCTTGCGCCGCACCAGCATCACGGTCGACGTTACCTGTGGCCGCAGCGGCCGCATCACGGCGGCCGGGTGCATGCCGCCGGCCTGCGCCCGCGACGGCAGCACGCCGATGCCCAGGCCCAGGGCCACCATGCCGAACACCGCCGCGAAATGGCCAAGCAGTTGCAGCGAGCCCGCGCGCACGTGATAGCTGCTGAGCGCCTTTTCCACCGCGGGCTGCACGCCGCACTGCTGGTCCAGCGTCAGCACGCTGGCGTCGCAGAGATCGCCCCACCCTACTGTGTCGCGCTGCGCCAGCGGGTGCTTGGCGGGCAGCACGGCGTGATAGGCATCGACGCACAACGGCTCGCAGTACAGGTCATCGCCGGCACGCGGATCGGTGGCAATGCCGAAATCGACCTCGCCGCTACGCACACTTTGCAACACCGATTCCTGAGAACGGTCCTTCAGGTGAATGGCGATCGCCGGCCACGCCTGCCGGCAGCCGGCAAGCCAGGTCGGCAGCGACATCGAGCTCAGCACCGGATCCGACGCAATCTGTACCAGGCCCTGGCAGGGCCGGCTGGCGCTCTGGCTGTCGCGCAAGGTCTGCTCCACCTCTTCGATCAGGTGGCAGATGCGCTGCGACAAGTGCTGGCCCGCGTCGGTCAGTTCCACCTGCCGCGTGGTGCGGTCGAACAGCCGCTGGTCGATCTCTTCTTCCAGCTCGCGCACGCTGCGGCTGACCGCGGATTGCGTCAGGCCCAGTTCCACCGCGGCGCGGGTAAAGCTCTTGTGCCGCGCCACGGCGGCAAAGGCCTTCAGTTGCGGGAGCGAGATATTCATGGCCTGCCCCCCTGCCCCGCCCCTGCGTGGCTGAGGCGAATCCTGGGCATGGCACGGCGCCGCGGGGGACGCACGGCTGCGTTCGGTCCGGTCACGGTAGTCTCCTTGGTGTTGGTCGTGGCTGTCGGCAGCCATCGTTGTTATCGGCCATGCTGGTGGCCGGCGGCTGGCGCCTGCGGTGCCGGCGTGCCGGACGCGGTCGGGATATGCCGATCTGGCGATTGATGCTACTTGAATCTAAGATCAGCACTGCATAAAGTTTTTTATCGTTTATATAGCGGATCGTTTATAGGACGGGAGCCGGATGAAGAACGCCACGCTGCGGCAACTGAAGGTCTTCGAGACCGTTGCGCGCCATATGAGCTTTTCCCGCGCCGCCGAGGAACTGCACCTGACCCAGCCCGCAGTGTCGACCCAGGTGCGGCAGCTGGAGCACCACGTCGGGCTGCCGCTGTTCGAGCAGCTCGGCAAGAAGATCTACCTGACGCCGGCGGGCCATGAAATGCTGCATTACAGCCGCAGCATCATCCAGCAGTTCCGCGAGGCGGAAGATGCCATGTCGCAGCTCAAGGGCATTTCCGGCGGCCGCCTCAATGTCGCGGTGATCAGCGCCGGCGACTATTTCTTCCCGCGCCTGCTGGCCGAGTTCATGGAACGCCACGAGGGCGTGACGCTGAACCTGGCCGTGCACAACCGTGAGGAGTTGCTGCACCAGCTGGCCGGCAACCTGACCGACCTTGCCGTGATGGTGCGCCCGCCCGAAGGCATGGACACCATCAACGAGGCCTTTGCCCCCCATCCTTATGTGATCGTCGCCGCGCCCAGCCATCCGCTGGTGGGCCAGCGCAATATCCCGCTGGCAGCGCTCGCCGACGAAGCCTTCGTCTCGCGCGAGAAGGGCTCGGACACCTGGAATTCGATGCAGGAGGGCTTTGCCGGGCGGCTGTCGAACCTGCGCATCGCGATGGAGATCAAGAGCACCGAGACCATCAAGCAAGCGGTGATAGCCAACATGGGCATCGCCTTCCTGTCAGCCCATACCGTGGGCCTGGAGCTGCAGGCCGGCAAGCTCGCCGTGCTCGATATCGAAGGCTTTCCCGTGATGCTCAACTGGTACGTGGTGCATCGCAAGAACAAGCGGCTGCCGCCGGTGGCGCTGGCGTTCAAGCAGTTCCTGATGGAAGAAGGCGCCGACCTGATCCAGACCATCACGGGCGTGGGCGGAATGATGCGCCAGGAGGCCCGCGTGACGTCATAAACGATCGTTTATGGTTTTGCTATGAAACTTTAATTATCGTAAATCGTTCCCCCTCCCTATGCTTGTCTCAACCCAACTGCCAGCGCGCATCCGAGGAGACCAGCATGAACCCAGCCCAGCAGGAAAGCCGCCACGCCGCCATCACCGTTGGCGCCGACAACCAGCCGATCCCGCGCGAGACCCAGCTCGCGGCCTATAACGCGGCGTTTATCGAACTGGGGCTGCGCTTTCGCTGGGACGCCGCCATGTATGAATGGCTGTGCGGCATCGAATGCGAAAAGGGACGCGTGGCCCGCTATATCGAGGAACACCACCCTCACCTGCTGGCCGCCTATGATGCCGCGTTCCTGAGCGGGCTGATCTTCGAAAAGAAGAACGAGTACCTGCGCGCGGTCGGCCACCTCAACTGAGCGGGGCCCGATCGGTTCACGGCGAGGTGCGCGGCAGCGGCCTCGCCGTTTTTTGTTCAGCTGACCTTGGCCACCATCAGGTAGAAGATCGCCAGGAACGAAAACAGCGCCGGAAAGCCGAGGCCGAACCACCACCAGAACAGGCGCCAGTAGGCGCGCGGCAGCTGGGGCCCGGTACAGCCGAGCGCCACGTCGCGCATGCGCTTCTGCAGCCAGACCACCGGCAGCCAGCACGCTATGGCGATGGCGTAAAGTACCACCGACCATTTCAGCCACGGCACCGACCACGAGAACCCGGCCATCTTCACCAGCGCATAGCCCGTCAGCGGCTGCAGGATCGCGGTGGAGGCGGTGAAGATCCAGTCGGCGATCACCACCATGCGCGCGGTCGCGGCAACGGTGCGGACATTGCGCGTCAGTGTCGCGCCAACCAGGTAGAAGGCGCTGCCCACGCCGGTGCCGAACAGGAAGGTCGCCGACATGATGTGCAGCCATTTCAGCGTGACGTAGTCCATCCCCGCTCCTCGGTCAGGTGCAGCCACCACAGCACGGCCAGCATCGGCACGTTCTTGCTGAGTGGGCCATACGGATGCAGCCAGTATTCCGGCAGCCGCACGCTGATGATCGCCGTGTAGCCCAGGATCAGCGCGATCTGCGCCAGCCACAGCCAGTGCGGGCGCCGCGGCAGCACGCACAGCACACCGACGGCCAGGTCAAGCAGCGCGGCGCCATACAGCGCCAGCGGCTGCAGCGCCGGCGGCACGCCCGCGCGCGCCAGCAGCGCATAGCTGTCGGCCACCGGGTACAGGCCCAGCGAAACCGCCGCGGTGACGATCCACACGAAGGCCAGGCTCCAGCGCAACAGCGGATGGATCCAGCGCTGCAGCGCCTGCGCGCGCAACGCGCCGCGCAGTCCGGGTGGGATAAACGCAGCCACCGCCCGCGGCGGCCGCCCCAGCACGTGCTCAAGCCCCGCCGGATCGGCCACGCTGCCCTGGTCCAGCATGGTCAGCGCATCGCGCCCCAGCACGCCGCCGGTGGCGCGTTCGGCCAGCGGCATCATCGCGCGGGCCAGCACGCGCGGCATCGGCAACAGCCACGCGTTGCCGCGCAAGCCCAGGCCATGCCGCAAGGCCTGCAGGTACCCGGCCAGCGGCATCGGCGCCGGGCCCACCAGTGCCAGCCGGCCGGAGTGCCAGGGCGCCGCGCCGCCCCATTCGGCCAGCAGGGCTACGATGGCTTGCGCCACATCGTCGACATGGACCGGCTGCACCGGCTGCCCACCGCCGCCCGGCAGCGCCAGGCAGGGCAGCGTCGCGAGCGCGCAGAACAGCTGCGCACTGGTGCCGTCGGCACCGAAGACCAGCGACGGCTGCAGCACCGTGGCATCGATGCCGAGGCCGAGCAGGTGCTGGTCGGCCGTGCGCTTGCTGCGATGGAACTCGGTGAGCGCGTGTTCGTCGGCCCCCAGCGCCGACATCTGCACCACCAGCCGCACGCGCTGGCGCAGGCAGGCATCGAACAGCGCCTGCGGCGCGGCGCGGTGCAGGACGTCGAAGCGCTGCGTGTTGGTTTCGCGGAAGATGCCGACGAGGTTGACCACCGCATCGACATCGGCCAGCAACGGCGCCCAGTCTTCTGCCGCCGTCATCCGTGCGAAATCGACGGCACGAAATTCGCTTGCCGTGCAGGCATGGCCGCCGTGCGGCGCTTCGGGTGCATCGTGCGCAGGCACGCGCCGCACCCCCGCTATCACATGGAATCCTCGATCCAGCATTGCGGCACAGGCATGCCGGCCGATAAAGCCGCTGGCGCCGAGCACGAGCACGCGCTGGATGCGGCCACGGTGCTGCGCCGGGCCGCGGTCTCGGGCAGCTGCGCCAGCCTGTTGTCCACGGGCATGCTCGCCTGCGGCGGCAGCGTCGACTGCGGCAGCGCCTTCGCGCCCGTGAACGCGGTCAGCCACTGGATCTGGGGCGATCGGGCCATACACACCAACCGGCCGTCGGTGCGGCATACGGTGCTGGGCTATGTCATCCATCATGCGATGTCGGTGTTCTGGGCGGCGTTCTACGAAGGCGCGATGGCCGTGGGCGGCGCCCATCGCGCTGCCCGCCCCAGCGTGATAGGCGGCCTCGCGGTTGCCGGCATTGCGTGCTTCGTCGACCTGAAGTGCACACCCCATCGCCTCACCCCCGGCTTCGAGCGCCGGCTGTCGCCCGGCATGCTGGCGCTGGTCTACGTCGCCTTCGGACTCGCGCTGCCGCTGGGCGCGATGCTGCTGCGGCACGCCGGAAGACGCGCCTGAGCCCGGCGCCCACCCGCGGTCCTTGTCCGTCCTGCTGCACGCAGCGCCAGTAAATTCCACACGGCTCTCCCGCTTTTACCGTTTCCGCCGCGCCCGGGCGGGCCTTCGCGTTGCGCCCGCCAACGCGCTGCACCAGCCGTGCAAGCTCCACGCCACCGTGTGCCCTGGATCTCCGGCTGCCGGGCATGATCGTTGCGGCGGCGAGCGCCCGGCCGGGCCGTCGTTGCTCCACACCGCCTGCCTCAACCGCGGCGGCACGCCTCCCGCCACCTCAACCGGAGAGACCACCATGTTCATGCACAACAAGCGACTGCAATACACCGTGCGCGTATCGCGTCCCGACCCTGGCCTGGCGAATCTGCTGCTGGAGCAGTTCGGCGGCCCGCAAGGCGAGCTGGCCGCGGCATGCCGCTACTTCACGCAGGCCCTGGCCGAGGAAGATCCCGGCCGCAAGGACATGCTGCTCGATATCGCCACGGAGGAACTGAGCCACCTGGAGGTGATCGGCTCGATCATCGCCATGCTCAACCGCGGCGCCAAGGGTGAACTGGCTGAGGGCCTGGACCGGGAAGCCGAGCTTTACCGCTCGCTGCAAGGCGCCGGCAACGACAGCCACGTGACGCAGGTGCTGTTCGGCGGCGGACCGGCGCTGGTCAATTCCGCGGGCGTGCCGTGGACGGCCGCCTATGTCGACACGATCGGCGAGCCCACGGCCGACCTGCGCTCCAACATCGCGGCCGAAGCGCGCGCCAAGATCATTTACGAGCGGTTGATGAACGTGACCGACGACCCCAGCGTGCAAGAGGCCCTTGGCTTCCTGATGACGCGCGAGATCTCGCACCAGAAGTCGTTCGAGAAGGCGCTGTATTCGATCACGCCCAGCTTCCCGCCGGGCAAGACGCCGGGCGATCCGCAGTTCGCCAACGTCTACTTCAAGATGTCGCAGGGCGAGGCGATGCGCGGGCCATGGAATGCGGACCGCAGCTTCGTCTTTGTCGAAAGCCCGACGCCCGCGGTGGATGGCGGCGACGGCACCGCCCAGGTCGACCTGCCCGCCGAGCAGCAGGGCACGCTGGAAGCGTTCGCAATGCGCGCCGCCTCCGATCCGCAGAGCGATCCGCTGACCGGCGCCGAACTGGGATCAGGCGAGGCCGAAGCCGACGACCCGCAGCAGAACCCTCAGCCCTGACATGCGCGGCGGGTCGGGCCCGATACTGGCCCGATACAGGCCGATACAGGGCCCACTGCAGGTGCACTACGGGCACTACGGTCGCCACGCCGTCAGCGTCATCACCACCATCGCCACGTTCATGGCGACGATGATGCCGACGGCCAGCGTGGCCAGCACGAACACCGTGCGCGAATTGGCGTAGCGGCCCATCAGCCTGCGGTCGCTGGTAAAGCGCAGCAGCGGGATCGCCGCGAACGGCAGCTGCAGGCTCAGGATCACCTGGCTGACCAGCAGCAGTTGCGCCATGCCGCGCTCGGCAAAGAGAATGGCCACCACCAGCGCGGGGACGATCGCCACGCAGCGCGTCAGCAGGCGGCGTGCCCACGGCGGCAGCCGCGTGCGGATAAACCCTTCCATCACCACCTGCCCGGCCAGCGTGGCGGTCACGGCCGAGCACTGCCCCGACGCCAGCAGCGCGACGCCGAACACCACGCTGGCCCAGGTGGCGCCAGTGAGCGGACTGAGCAGGCGATACGCGTCCTGGATTTCCGCGACGTCGGTGCGTCCGGCCGCATGGAACACGCCGGCGGCGGTGACCAGGATCGCACTGTTGATGACGAACGCAACCGCCAGCGCCGTGACCGTATCGAAGGCGATATAGCGCAGCGCGCGTTCGGTGCCCTGCCGGTCCGCGTGCGGCAGGCGCGTCTTGACCACGGCGGAGTGCAGGTACAGGTTGTGCGGCATCACCGTGGCGCCAATGATGCCGGTGGCGATATACAGCGCGCCGGCGTCGCCGAGCACGGCCATGCGCGGCACCAGGCCGGCCGCCAGGTCAGGCCACGCGGGCTGCGCCAGCGCCAGCATCAGCAGGAAGCAGCCCAGCACCAGCACCACCATGCTGATGACGAAGACCTCCAGCCGCCGATAGCCCCGCTGCTGCAGCACCAGCACCAGCAGCACATCGAGCACGGTCAGCGCCACGCCCCAGGGCAGCGGCAGTCCGAACAGCAGGTTCAGCGCAATTGCGGTGCCGATCACCTCGGCCAGGTCGGCGGCGCAGATCGCCACTTCGCACAGCACCCATTGCGACCACGCCGACAGCGGCGACGCATGCCGCCGGCACGCCTGCGCCAGGTCCAGCCCGCTGACCAGGCCGAGGCGGCTGGCCATGACTTGCAGCAGCATGGCCATGGCGCTGGCCATCGCCACCACCCACAGCAGGCGATAGCCATAGGCCGAGCCGCCGGCAAGATCGGTGGCCCAGTTGCCGGGATCCATATAGCCGACCGCGACCAGGTAGCCGGGTCCGGCAAAGCGCGCGAAGTCGCGCCACGCGTAGGCCGGCGGCGCGGCGGCGAGTTCGGGAGGCATCAGTCGGCAGGGTCAGTCGGGAGGCATCAGCGCACGGCTGGCGGCGCTACACCGGGGGCGGCAGCAGCCGCGCCAGCATGGACGCGGCGCCCGCCGCAACGATGAACAGGCCCACTGTCATGCGCACGGGATGACAGCGCCAGCGCCGCCAGAACCAGCCGTCTCGATCCATCGCCATTCTCCCGATGGGCCGGACCACCGCGGTGCCGGCAGACTTGGCGCGGCGCAAGGATCGTTCCTGCGCGGCAAAGCTGGCCATGCGCTCGCTGCGGCGCACGCGGTGCCTGCGTGGTAATTCCGGCGCTGCGCCAGCCATGCCGGCTTGCAAGCTTTACGCGCCGGCGCGCCGTGCGCCAGCGCGTGCGGAAAATCGTTGCAACCTACCGCGCCCAGCGCACCGACGAAGACCGTATCCGGGGCCTCCGCGCGCCTGTTGTGCGGCGAAGGCGTCTCGCCGCTGACCAGCAGGCCGGGCCGCGCAAGCGCACCGCGCAGCGGTGTCCAGGGGTCACTCCGGCAGCATGCGCCTCAGGCCTGCTCTTTGACCTGGCTCTCCAGTTCCACCAGCCGCTTCTTCAGCGCCCGCTCTTCCTGGAAGCGCGCGGTCTCGTCGCGGATCACCGCCACAATGCCGGTGATGGTGCCGGCGGCGTCCTTGAGCAGCGACACGGTGAAGGCGATCGACATCGCCTTGCCGTCCTTGCCGACCGCCGGCACCTTGAGCAGGTCATGGCCGTAGCGCGTGATGCCGGTGGCCATGGTCTTGTCATAGCCTTCCCAGTGCCGCCCGCGCAGGCGCTCGGGGATGATCAGGTCCAGCGACTGGCCCATCGCCTCTGCCTGGGTGAAGCCGAACATGCGCTCGGCCGCGGGATTCCACAGCGTGATGGCGCCCTTGGCGTCGGAGATGATGATGGCGTCGCCGATGGCGGACACCAGTTGCGCGTAGTCGATCTGCTCTGTCATGGGGATTCCCTCTCGTCATCTGCAAACGGCAGCGGCCTGGGGTCCGCCGGTGCCATCAAGGTAGCGTGCCACATCGCGGCGCCACAAGCAAAAACGCCGGAGCCCGCTGTGCGCGCGGCCCCGGCGTCGGCGCCGGCACGGGTGCCGGCGGGCGGCGTCAGATCACCTGGGACTCGCGCAGGCGCTTGATGTCGTCCGCGCCATAGCCCAGGCCGGCCAGCACCTCTTCGCTATGCTCGCCCAGCAGCGGCGACCCGGTGATCTCCGGCTTCAGGTCGGAGAACTTGATCGGGCTGCCCACCGTCAGGTAGCTGCCGCGCTCCTTGTGCGGCACCTCGGTGATGCTGCCGCTGGCACGCAGCGACGGATCGGCGGCGATTTCCTTCATCGACAGCACCGGCGCACAAGGGATGTCGAACTTGCGCAGGATGTCGACCGCCTCGTACTTGGTCTTGTCGGCCAGCCATTCCTCGATGGTGTTGAAGATGTCGAAGATGTGCGGCTGGCGCGCCTTGGCGGTGGCGTAGTTGGGATCGTCGATCCATTCCGGCTTGCCCAGCGCCTTGCAGATCGGCTCCCAGGCATGGCCCTGGATGGTGAAGTAGATATAGGCGTTGGGGTCGGTCTCCCAGCCCTTGCACTTCAGCACCCAGCCCGGCTGGCCGCCGCCGCCCGCATTGCCGCCGCGCGGCACCACGTCGCTGAAGGTGCCGTGCGGGTACTGCGGATACTCTTCCAGGTAGCCCAGGCGATCCAGGCGCTGCTGGTCGCGCAGCTTGACGCGGCACAGGTTCAGCACCGCATCCTGCATCGACACCGCCACCTTCTGGCCCTTGCCGGTCTTGTCGCGGCCGATCAGCGCGGTCAGGATGCCGATGGCCAGGTGCATGCCGGTGTTGGAATCGCCCAGCGCCGCGGCGGACACCGTCGGCGGGCCGTCCCAGAAGCCGGTGGTCGAGGCCGCGCCGCCGGCGCATTGCGCCACGTTCTCGTAGACCTTCAGGTCTTCATAGTGGTGGCCGTCGCTGAAGCCCTTGACCGAAGCCACGATCATCTTCGGGTTCAGTTCGTTGATGCGCTCCCACGAGAAGCCCATGCGGTCCAGCGCGCCCGGGCCGAAGTTCTCGACCAGCACATCCGACTCGCGGATCAGCTGCTCCAGGATCTTCTTGCCTTCCGGCTTCTTGGTGTCCAGCGTGAGCGAGCGCTTGTTGCTGTTGAGCATGGTGAAGTACAGCGCGTCGACATCCGGGATGTCGCGCAGCTGGGTGCGCGTCACGTCGCCGGAACCGGGACGCTCGACCTTGATCACGTCGGCGCCGAACCACGCCAGCAGCTGGGTGCAGGCGGGACCCGCCTGGACGTGCGTGAAGTCGATGATCTTGATGCCGTTGAGTGGGAGGTTCACGTTCGTCTCCTATTGGATTAGGGGGTGAAATTCGGTTGGGTTACTTCTTGGCCGAGCTTTGCGGATTCAGGTTGGTCAGGCGGCCGCTTTCGGTGCCGGCCGCCGGATCGATGACGGCGTTGACCAGCGTCGGCTTGCCCGAGCGCAGCGCTTCGTTCACCGCGGCCTCGAGTTCCGCCGGCGTGGTCACGTTGGCACCGACGCCGCCGAAGGCTTCCATCATCTTGTCGTAGCGCGCGCCCGGCACGAAGGTCGTGACCGCCGGGTCCTTGCCGCCGGTCGGGTTCACGTCGATGCCCTTGTAGACGCCGTTGTTGTTGAAGATGACGATGCAGACCGGCAGGTTGTAGCGGCAGATGGTCTCGACTTCCATGCCCGAGAAGCCGAAGGCACTGTCACCGCACAGCGCCAGCACCGGCTTGCCGGTCTCGACCGCCGCGGCCACCGCATACCCCATGCCTACGCCCATCACGCCCCAGGTACCCACGTCCAGGCGCTTGCGCGGCTCATACATGTCGATCACGGCACGGGCATAGTCCAGCGTGTTGGCGCCTTCGTTGACGAACGAGATGCCCGGGTTGGCCTTGACCACATCCTTGAGCACGCTCAGCGCGCCGTGGAAGTTCATCGGCGCGGCGTTCCTGGACTTGTCCAGGGTCTCGGCCATCTTCGCCAGGTTCTTGTCCTTGCGCTCGGCCACCGCGTTCAGCCACGCGGCGTCCGGCCGCGCAAAGTCGCTGCCGATCTTGCCGAGGATCGCCGACACGCAAGAGCCAATGTCCCCGACGACTGGCGCGGCGATGGCGACGTTGCTGTCCATCTCGGTCGGCGCGATGTCGATCTGGATGAACTGCTTCGGGCCGCCCCAGGTCTTGCCCTTGCCGTGCGACAGCAGCCAGTTCAGGCGCGCGCCGACCAGCATCACCACGTCGGCTTCCGCCAGCACATACGAGCGCGCGGCCGAGGCCGATTGCGGATGCGTATCGGGCAGCAGGCCCTTGGCCATCGACATCGGCAGGTACGGAATGCCGGTCTTCTCGACCAGCGCGCGGATATCGGCATCGGCGCGGGCGTACGCGGCACCCTTGCCCAGCAGGATCAGCGGGCGCCTGGCGCTCTTCAGCAGCGCGATGGCGCGGTCGACCGAGTCCGGTGCGGGCAGCTGGCGCGGGGCCGGGTCCACCACCTTGATCAGCGACTGCTTGCCCTTCTCCGCTTCCAGCGACTGCCCCAGCAGCTTGGCCGGCAGGTCGAGGTACACACCGCCCGGGCGGCCCGACACGGCGGCGCGAATCGCACGCGCGACGCCGACGCCGATGTCCTCGGCATGCAGCACACGGAACGCCGCCTTGGCGTGCGGACGGGCGATGGCCAACTGGTCCATCTCTTCGTAGTCACCCTGCTGCAGGTCGACGATCTCGCGCTCGCTCGAGCCGCTGATCAGGATCATCGGGAAGCAGTTGGTGGTCGCATGCGCCAGCGCGGTCAGCCCGTTGAGGAACCCGGGGGCAGAGACGGTCAGGCAGACGCCCGGCTTCTGCGTGAGAAAGCCCGCAATCGCCGCGGCGTTGCCGGCATTCTGCTCGTGGCGGAAGCTGATGACACGCATGCCGTTGGCCTGCGCCAGACGGGCCAGATCGGTGACCGGAATGCCGGGCAGGCCGTAGATGTTTTCGATGCCGTTCAGCTTCAGCGCGTCGATGACCAGATGAAACCCATCGGTTTGTGCCTGATGGGCTTCCGCGGCGTGACGCTGCAGCTCGTTTCCGACTTCTGCCATGGTTGCTTCCTTCTATGCAAATTGACTGGGGTGGGAATTTTTCTGACTCAGGCTGCCGCGGGTGTGCTCTGGGCCCGCTTCGCTACGACTTCCGACATGCTTGGTCTCCTTTTTGGACTGGTGTACGTGGTGCGCGGGGACTGTGCCCTGCTTCAGTCAGTTGCCGGCTGGTTCGACCGGTCTTGATGACATACGGTATGTGATATATCAGAGAACGGCAAGCTATTTTCCTGCTTCGCGGCAAACTTTCGTCAGTGCACCGCAGCAAACCTGGGCCGATCTGCCGGCAAACCTGCACGATCAGTCAAACATCCGCGCGATTTATTCCCAATTCGCACAGACGAGACCTCCCCGACCAGCGCAGTTTTCAAGCGAGTCGCCACGCCAGATATATTACATACAACGTTTTAGCGCACTTTGACGCCCGGATAAACCCGAGCGAGCTAACAACGTTTGCGGCCTGGTTGAATCCCGGGCCCCGGCAACGTCACCTTCAAGCGTCACCAGGGCACGGCAATGCCTGCCTATTCCCCACGCCTCGCCGAGGCGTTCGCGATCAGGCCTTCCTCCGGCATGGTTGCAGCCGATTGGCCCGTGATGAACCGTTTGCGCATCGGGGCCAGCACCAGCTTTGCAGACAGGCCTGCCGCGATCGTCACCACCGCCGCCACCGTGAATACCGCTTCCCAGCCGCCCCGCGCCGACAGGACGGACGCCAGCGGCACCAGCATCGCCGCGGTGCCCTTCGCGGTGTATAGCGTGCCGGCGTTGGCCGCGGCGAACTTGCTGCCGAAGGTGTCGGCGCACAGCGCCGGGAAGATCGAGAAAATCTCGCCCCAGAACAGGAACGTCAACGCAGCGAAGAACATGAACCAGTACGGGTTGTGCCCCAGCTGCATCAGCCCCAGCAGCGCCAGGCCCTCGCCGATGAAGATGACGAACATCGTGTTTTCGCGGCCGAACCGGTCCGACAGAAATCCGCACAGCGGCCGGGTGAAGCCGTTGCACAGGTTGTCGATCGACAGCGTCATCGTCAGCAGCGGCAAGGTCAGCCCTAGCAGCGTCACGGGCATCGAGGCAAAGCCGTAGTCCTTGGCGATCGGCCCCAGTTGCGCCGTCGCCATGATGCCGCCCGCCGCCACCGCGACAAAGCTGGCGTAGATCAGCCAGAACACCGGTGTCTTCACCATCTGCCCCGGCGTGTATTCCACCGGGTTGGTCAGCACCGCCTTCGCCGCCACCGCGCCCTTGGGCGGCGTGGGCTTCACCAGCAGCAGCGCCAGCACGAAGATACTGATTCCTTGCAGGATGCCGAAGAACAGGAAAGCCTTTTCATAGCCCGCGCTCTGGATCATGTTGGCGATCGGAATCACGGTAATCGCCGCCCCCGCCCCAAAGCCGGCCGCGGTCAGGCCGGCCGCCAGGCCGCGCTTGTCCGGGAACCACTTCAGCGCGTTGCCGACGCAGGTTCCGTAGACGCCGCCCGCGCCAATGCCCGCGATCACGGCGGCCACATACAGCTCCGGCAGCGTGGTCGCATACGCGTTCATCACCCACGCCAGCCCGGCGCAGATCGCCCCGCCCGCCACCACCGGGCGCGGCCCGAACTTGTCGACCAGCCAGCCTTCCAGCGGCACCAGCCAGGTCTCGGTCACGATGAAAATCGAAAATGCCACCTGGATCGCGGACGCGCCCCAGTGATGCCGGGCGTCCATCGGTGAGACGAACAGCGTCCAGCCGTACTGCAAATTCGCCACCAACCCCATGCACACCACACCGATTGCCAGCTGGATCCAGCGGTTCCGCAGCCCGCGGCCGTCCACGTCATCGCGACCGGCGGGGGCCGATGCTTCCCAATGCGCCATCTGTGTTGTCTCCTGATACGTTCTTGATTGCGCCCTGGCGGGCGCATCAGGGCTTTGTGGATTGCCCTGCTCGCAGTTGGACCGGCGCCTGGCATTGCGGCACGTGAAGTCGTGGATTGATGCTACCTGAAGCTTAATTTGACTAGTCTTAAAGTTTTTTATCGTTTCTATTCACAAGCCTTTATATAAAGCGGAACTGGCATGAATGGGCCGGCGCGCCGAACCAGGGTGCCGGAACGCAACAAGCCACCGCGGTCCGCCCGAAGCGGACCGCGGTGGCCTGGGAGCACCGATACGCGGCTCGGACAGGCACTCAGGCCGGCGCTTCCTCCAGCTGCCGCAGCAAGGCGTCGACACTGCCCTTGGCATCGCCAAACCACATGCGCGTGTTGTCCTTGTAGAACAGCGGGTTGTCCACGCCCGCGTAGCCCGCCGCCATGCTGCGCTTGGACACCACCACGGTCTTGGCCTTCCACACCTCCAGCACCGGCATGCCGGCAATCGGGCTGGCGGGGTCTTCCAGCGCCCCCGGGTTGACGATGTCGTTGGCGCCGACCACCAGCACCACGTCGGCCTTCTCGAAGTCGTCGTTGATCTCTTCCATTTCCAGCACGATGTCGTACGGCACGCGCGCCTCGGCCAGCAGCACGTTCATGTGGCCCGGCAGGCGGCCAGCCACAGGGTGGATGCCGAAGCGCACGTTGACGCCCTGCGCCCGCAGGCGCCGCGCGATCTCGCTGATGGTGCCCTGCGCCTGCGCCACCGCCATGCCGTACCCCGGCACGATGATGACCTCGTTCGCGTCCTTCAGCAGGCTGCTGACTTCCTCGCTCGACACCGGCAGCACCTCGCCCTGCTCGGCCGCCGCGCCCTGCGCCTGCACCGCGCCGAAGCCGCCCAGGATCACCGACAGGAACTTGCGGTTCATCGCCTTGCACATGATGTAGCTGAGGATGGCGCCGCTCGACCCCACCAGCGCGCCGGTGATGATCAGCAGGTCGTTGCCGAGCATGAAGCCGGTCGCCGCCGCCGCCCAGCCGGAGTAGCTGTTGAGCATCGACACCACCACCGGCATGTCTGCGCCGCCGATGGCCAGCACCAGGTGCGCCCCGACCAGCAGCGCGATCACCGTCATCGCGGCCAGCGGCACCAGCCCCTGCTGCGGATCCGGCGCGCTGAGGAAGGCATAGCCCAGCCACACGCACACCAGCAGCGCGCCGGCGTTGAGCACATGCCGCCCCGGCAGCAGCATCGGCTTGCCGCCCATGGTGCCCTGCAGCTTGAGGAAGGCGATGATCGACCCGGTGAAGGTGACCGCGCCGATCAGGATGCCGAGGTAGGTCTCGACCTCATGGATCGCCTTCTCGACGCCGCCAAGCGTGGTCGGCTCCAGGTAGTTGGCATAGCCGACCAGCACCGCGGCCAGGCCGACGAAGCTGTGCAGCACCGCCACCAGCTGCGGCATCTGCGTCATCTCGACGCGTTTGGCCAGCATGGCCCCGGCGATGCCGCCCACCACCATCGCCACGATGATGATGGCGATGCCGTCGGGACTGCCAGCCAGCACCGTGGTCAGGACCGCGATCACCATGCCGGCGATGCCGAGCATGTTGCCGCGCCGCGCGGTGGCGGGATGGCTCAGTCCGCTCAGGCTGAGGATGAACAGCGCGCTGGCGGCGAGGTAAGCGATATTGCTGATTCCGGATGGCATGGTTCTCTCCCTGGCCTTAGTCGCGCTGGAACATCTTCAGCATGCGCTGCGTCACCAGGAACCCCCCGGCGATATTGATGGTGGCCACCAGCACCGCGCAGCCCGCGATCACCGCCGTCAGCAGCGACGGCTTGCCCAGCTGCACCAGCGCCCCCACCACGATGATCCCGCTGATGGCATTGGTCACGCTCATCAGCGGCGTGTGCAGCGCCGCGGTGACGTTCCACACCACCTGGTAGCCGACGAAGATCGCCAGCACGAACACCGTGAAATGCGCCATGAAGTCGGGTGGCGCGACCGCCCCCAGTCCCAGCAGCGCAGCGGCGGCCAGTGCCAGGGCAACCACCGTCGTGCCGGTGCGGCTGCGCGGCGGCTCGACCTCGGACGGCACCGGGACCTCCGCCGGCACCTGCTGCTGCGGTACCGCCACCGTCAGCGGCGGCGGCGGCCACGTCACCGCGCCCTGGTGCAGCACGGTCGCGCCGCGAATCATCTCGTCGTCCATGTCCACCACCAGCTGGCCGTCCTTGCCGGGCGTCAGCTCGCTCAGCAGGTGGCGGATATTGGTGCCATAGAGCTGGCTCGCCTGCGCCGCCATGCGGCTGGGCAGGTCGGTATAGCCGATGATGGTGACGCCGTCGCGGCGCACGCTTTCGCCGGGCACGGTCAGCACGCAGTTGCCGCCCTGCTCGGCGGCCAGGTCCACCACCACGCTGCCGGCGCGCATCAGCGCGACGGTGCCGGCCTCGAGCAGCCTGGGTGCCGGCTTGCCCGGGATCAGCGCGGTGGTGATGATGATGTCGACCTCGCGCGCCTGCTCGGCAAAGAGGCGCATCTCCGCTTCGATGAAGGCGGTGCTCATCTCCTTGGCGTATCCGCCGCTGCCGCTGCCGTCTTCTTCGATCTCGACGGTGAGGAATTCAGCGCCAAGGCTCTCGATCTGCTGGCGCACCACCGGCCGCGTATCGAAAGCGCGCACTACCGCCCCCAGGCTGCGCGCCGCGCCGATCGCAGCCAGCCCCGCCACGCCCGCGCCGATCACCAGCACCCGCGCCGGCGGAATCTTGCCGGCAGCGGTGATCTGCCCGGCAAAGGGCCGGCCGAAGGCATGGGCGGCTTCGATCACCGCGCGGTAGCCGGCCATGTTCGCCATCGAGCTGAGCGCATCCAGCTTCTGCGCGCGCGAGATGCGCGGCACGCAGTCCATCGCCAGCACCGTGGCACCGCGCTGCGCCAGCCGTTCCAGCATCGGCATCTGCTGAGCCGGCCAGACAAAGCCGATCAGCGTGGCGTGCTTCTTCAGCAGCGCCGCCTCTTCCACCCCCAGGCTGGGATGGACCTGCGGCGGGCGCACCTTGACCACCACATCCACCGAGGCCCACAGGCTCGCCGCGTCGACGATGGCCGCGCCCGCGGCGCGGTAGTCGTCATCCGAGAACGAAGCCTCCTGGCCCGCGCCGGTCTCCACCACCACCTGGTAGCCGAGCTTGAGCAGTTCCCTGACCGAGTCGGGGGTGGCGGCAACGCGCCGCTCGCCAGGGTGGACCTCGCGCGGCACTCCGATCGTCATTGGCATGGCATTCACCGTTTCAGGAAAGGAATGGGGCGCCGGCTCAGCCGCGCACGTGGTTGACCAGCGAACCGATGCCGGCGATCGACACCTCGACCACGGCGCCGTCCTTCATCGAACCCACGCCCAGCGAGGTGCCGACGGCAATCACGTCACCAGGCATCAGCGTCAGGTCCTGCGAGATGCGGCTGACCTGTTCCTCGGGCGAGAAGATCATGTCCGACAGCGGATAGTTCTGCCGCTCCACCCCGTCCAGCCGCGTGACCACGCTGGCGGCTTTCCAGTCGAAGCCCGTGACGATGGCCGGGCCGATGCAGCCGAAGGTGTCGAAGCCCTTGGCGCGGGTCCATTGCGGGAAATTGGGGTCGGCCGTGATCAGTTCGGCCGCGGTCACGTCGTTGACGATGGTGTAGCCGAAGATATGCGCGCCAGCCTCGGCCACCGTCACGTTGCGCGCCTTCTTGCCGATAACGATGCCGAGCTCGCCCTCGTAGACGATCTTGCCGTCATAGCTCTTGGGTCGCTGCACGGCATCATTGGGTCCGGCCAGCGACGACGCTGGCTTGATCAGGAACAGCGGGTGCGTCGGCACCGGCTTCTCCAGCTTGCGCGCGAGCGCGTGGAAGTTGTTCCACAGCGCCACCACCTTGCCTGGCGCGCATGGCGCGATCACGGTCAGTGCGGCGCGGTCATGCACGGCGCCGGTCGGACGGGGATTGTCGAAGCCGTCGCCGTCATATTCGACGACGCGGTTGGGGTCGGCCTCATCGAGGCGGCCATGGCCGATGCTGCCGTCGGCACGGCGGAAACGAATCCAGGTTTGCACAGCATGCTCCTTGCGCGGGCAAAGCGAGGCCCCGCCTGCGCCGATAGTCGGTTCAGGGATCTTCGGAAAAGAGGGTAGGCATGACGGCGCGCGGCCGCCGCTGGTCATTCCCGCACGCGCGGGAATGACATCAGGCCGGGCTCATGCGCTCATACCGCGCCGGCCAGCTTCATCGCGGCGATCTGCGCCGGGGTGCGGCCGAGCCACTCGAGGATCTCCTCGGTGTGCTCGCCCAGCAGCGGCGAGCGTTCCACCTGCACCGGCGAGGCCGACAGCGTGATCGGGCAGCCCAGCTGCACGTAGTTGCCGCGCTGCGGATGCTCCAGCTCGACCAGGTAGCCGCGCTGGTACAGCGACTCGTCCTCGATCAGGTCCTTCATCGACAGGATCGGGCCGCACGGCACATCGACCTCGTTGAGGGCGGCCATCACCTCGAACTTGCTGATGCCGCGCGTCCATTTCTCGATCACGGCGAAGCAGTCGGCCAGGTGCTTCAGCCGCGCTTCCGGCGTGGCGTAGTCCGGGTTGGTGATCAGGTCCTCGCGCCCGCACAGGCGCATCAGCGGTTCCCAGCCCTGCGGCTGGATGATGACGTAGACATAGTCGTTAGGGCCGCCTGGCGCGCAGCGCAGCGCTGCGCCCGGCTGCCCGCCGCCCGAGGCGTTGCCCGCGCGCGGCACGTGGTCGCCGAATTCCTGGTTGGGATATTCGCGCAGCGGACCGTTGGCCAGGCGCTGCTGGTCGCGCAGCTTGACCCGGCACAGGTTCAGCACCGCGTCCTGCATCGCCACTTCCACACGCTGGCCGCGGCCGGTGTGCTCGCGATGCAGCAGCGCGGCCAGGATGCCGACCACGGCATGCACGCCCGTGCCCGAGTCGCCGATCTGGGCGCCCGTCACCGTGGGCACGCCGTCGGCCTCGCCGGTGGTCGAAGCCGAGCCGCCCATGCACTGCGCCACGTTCTCGTAGGCCTTGCAGTCTGCGTACGGGCCCGGGCCGAAGCCCTTGATCGAGGCATAGACCAGGCGCGGGTTCAGGTCCTGCATGTGGTCCCAGTCGAAGCCTGCGCGCGCCAGCACGCCGGGACCGAAGTTCTCGATCAGCACGTCGCTGCGCTGGATCAGGTCCTCGAGCAGCGCCTTGCCTTCGGGCGTCTTCATGTTCAGCGTCAGGCTGCGCTTGTTCGAGTTGAGCATGGTGAAGTACAGGCTGTCGGCGTTCGGCACGTCGCGCAGCTGGCTGCGCGTAATGTCGCCGCGTCCCGGCATCTCCACCTTGATCACGTCCGCGCCCAGCCACGCCATCAACTGCGTCGCCGAGGGGCCTGCCTGGACGTGGGTCATGTCCAGGATGCGCACTCCTTGCAGGGCTTTGGTTTCCATTGCGAAGGGTCTCCTCTTCCGCTATTTGTAGTCTCTGATGACATACGGTATGTGATATATCAGAAGAGAGCAAGAGGAGTTTGGCGCTATGCGGTGAAATATCGACGATGCGACGCAACAGAGCCTCGCCATCTATCGCAATTGCGCATAAAGCCCGTGATTTTCAGTATCCGTATGGCATAAAGGCCAACTGCCTTTTCACATTGATATATCACACACCATTTAGCGAAATGCCACCGGGCCGGCAAATGCGGCCCAAAAAAACAAAACGGCGGACCGAAGTCCGCCGTCTCACGCACCTGGATACTGGCTGTTCAGTCCAGGAAATCGCAGTGCTTCTCGACGTAGTCCGCGAGGTCCAGCGAATGCTGGCGCACCAGCCGCTCCGCCAGTTCGGTGTCCCGCCTCTCCAGCGCCTCGATGATGCGCAGGTGATCCACGATGGACCGGGCCGCGCGGTCGCTCTGCGAGATGGTCATCTTCCGGATCGCGCGCACGTGGATGAAGATGTTGCGGATCGTGTCCATGATGATCTGGGACTTGGACAGCTGCACGATCGCCTGGTGGAACGCGATATTGGCGTCGGAATACTCTTCGATATGCTCGGCAGGCGTGGAGTCGCGAAAGCTGTCGAACATGCTGCGCAGTTGCGCGATCTCGGCGTCGGTGGCGTTCTCGGTGGCCAGGCGTGCCGCCATGCTTTCCAGCGCAGCCCACATCTGGATCATCTCGACGATCTCGCGCTTGGTCTTGCGCATGATGTAGATGCCACGTCGCGGTACCGTGCGCAGGAAGCCCTCCTGCTCCAGCAGCGTCATGGCCTCGCGGATCGGGGTGCGGCTGACGCCCATGGCCTCGCTCAGCACGCGCTCGTCCAGCCGGATCTCGTCGCGCGACTGGTAGATGTCGGCGTCGGCAATGGCCTGCCGCAACATGGCGTAGGCCTGGTCGCGCAGGCTGGCGCCGGCGTTGATCGGTTGTACCGACAGGGACAGCCCGTTGGGCTGGACGATGGATTGGCTTTGCGCAGACATGGATGTGCTCGTGTGAGACCGGCGGCCGGGCCGCCGGAATGGCTGCCCGCCGCATTGCTGCACAGCTTAGCAAAAACGTCCGATCCATTAAGAAAGCGCATCAAACGATGCGCGGTCCACATGCATCGGCACAGAAGCGGTGCGCGGCCTGTCGTATATGGTATATCACAATCGACCTGTCTTAGGACATTGCGAGCCGGGCATGCGTCACGTTGCCCGGCTCGCTTGCAGCGGACGCCCGACCCGGGCGGCGTCCCGTCTGCTCAGGCGGCAAGCTTCGCCATCGCATCGCGCTGCTTGATCAGCCCCAGCACGGCGTCGCACATCGGAGTCGGCGTTCCCACCAGCCGCCCCATTTCCTGCACCACCGTCAGCAGCGGATCGATTTCCATCGCCCGCCCCGCCTCCAGGTCCTGCAGCATCGAGGTCTTGTGCGCGCCCACGGCGCCGGCGCCGTCGATGCGCCGCTCCACGTCGACGCGGAACTTCACCCCGAAGCGCTCGGCGATGCCCTGCGCCTCCACCATCATCTGGCGCGACAACGCGCGCGTGGCCGGATCGGCGGTAATGACATCCAGCGTGGCATGGGTCAACGCGCTGATCGGGTTGAAGCACAGGTTGCCCCACAGCTTCAGCCAGATCTCGTCGCGGATGTTGTCGCGCACGGGCGCGTCGAGGTCCGCGGCCATCATCATTTCACTGAGCCGCGTCACGCGCGCGGAGCGGCTGCCATCCGGCTCGCCCAGCGGGAATTTCTTGCCGTAGACATGCTTGATCACGCCCGGCGCGATAATCTCTGCGGCCGGATAGACCACGCAGCCAATCGCCCGCTCCGGCCCGAGGCGTTGCCACTGGCGCCCGCCCGGATCGACGCTCTCCAGCGTGCGGCCGGCCAGTTCGCCGCCGTGCTTGTAGAAGTACCAGTAAGGAATGCCGTTGACGCCGGTCACGATTGCGGTCTCAGGCCCCAGCAGCGGCTGCATCTGGTCCACCACGCCTGGCACCGAATGCGCCTTGAGCGTGATGAACACATAGTCCTGGTGCCCGAGTTCTCGCGGATCGCTGGTGCAGCGCACCTTTGCGACCCGCTCCTCGCCGTCGATCAGCAGCTTGACGCCGTGCTCCTGCATCGCCGCGAGGTGGGGTCCGCGCGCGACGAAGCTGACCTCGGCTCCCGCGCGCGCCATTTGCGCCCCGACATAGCCGCCGATGGCACCGGCGCCGTAGATACACACTTTCATATGCTGCCTCCTTGATGGCTCGATTGGGTCTTTTGATATATCACATACTATATTCCATGACGGCACATGGCAACCTGCCCGTAACCCCGTCGAACCTGCCTTTATCTTTCCGTGTCATGCTGCGCGGGCAAGCGACGCTGCGCTAACATGCAACCTGCATGCGCCCTCCCAACACTCCGGAGCCTCCATGGAAGCGACGTTGGCATTGCTGCAGGATCCCGCCGCCTGGGCGGCACTGGCCACGCTGGTGGCCATGGAAATCGTGCTGGGGATCGACAACCTGATCTTCATCTCGATCCTGACCAACAAGCTGCCCGCGGAGATGCGGGAGAAGGCCCGCAAGATCGGCATCAGCCTGGCGCTGCTGCTGCGCCTGGGCCTGCTGGCGACCATCGCCTTCATCGTCACGCTGACCCAGCCGCTCTTCACCGTGCTGGGCCATGGGCTGTCGTGGCGCGACCTGATCCTGATCGCGGGCGGGGGCTTCCTGGTGTGGAAGGCCACGCGCGAAATCCATCACCACGTCACCGCCGCCGAGGAAGGCGAGGAAGGCGGCACCACCCAGGCGGTGCACAGCTTTGCCGCCGCCATCGGCCAGATCCTGGTGCTGGACCTGGTGTTTTCGATCGACAGCATCATCACCGCGGTCGGCATGACCGAGCACGTGCAGATCATGTTCGTGGCCGTGATCGCGGCGGTGATGGCGATGCTGTTCGCGGCGACGCCGCTGGCCAACTTCATCAACCGCAACCCGACCATCGTGATGCTGGCGCTGGCCTTCCTGATGATGATCGGCATGACGCTGGTCGCCGAAGGCCTCGGCACGCACGTGCCCAAGGGCTATATCTATACGGCGATGGCGTTCTCGGCCGCGGTCGAGGGCCTGAACATGCTGGCGCGCCAACGGCGCCGGCAGCGCCGCGCCGCGCGCGAGGGAAGCGAGGTGCGCGAGGTACGGTGAGGCGCCGGCGGCACCCGCTGTAACAGAGGGTGTCCGAACTTTTCCGCGGCGCCGGCGTCTTTTACAGTTCTGCACAATCCCGGACAATAAAAGGACGCTTTCACCACATGATGAATCGCCGAACCCTGCTGGTCTCCGCCACCGCCTCCGCCGCGCTTGCCGCCCTCGGCATTACCCCATCGGTGCTGGCAGCCAGCCGGATCAAGCTAGGCGAGGCCCAGCCGTTCGGCTTCGACGCCTTGATCGAGCGCGCCCGCGCCCTGGCCGGCAAGCCGTACGCGCCGCCGCCCGCGCCGCCGGCGGATGTGCTGTCCCGCATCGACTACGACGCCCATGGCAAGATCCGCTTCCGCACCGACGACGCGCTCTTTGCCAACGGCCCGGGCCAGTTCCCGGTCACGTTCTTCCACCTCGGCACCTACTTCCGCAGCCCGGTGCGCATGCATGTGATCGAGCGCGCCAAGGGTGGCACCGGCAAGGCGCGCGAGATCGTCTATGACGATGCCTACTTCGACATGCCGGCCGACAGTCCCGCGCACAAGCTGCCGCCGGGCAGCGGCTTTGCCGGCTTCCGTTTCCAGGAAAGCCGCCTGGGCGACCAGAAGACCCGCGACTGGCGCAAGAATGACTGGGTCGCCTTCCTCGGGGCCTCGTATTTCCGTGCCATCGGCGAGCTGTACCAGTACGGCCTGTCGGCGCGCGGCATCGCCATCGACGTGGCGGAAGCCGGCAAGCAGGAGGAATTCCCGGCCTTCACCCACTTCTGGTTCGAGACCCCCGAGGGCAACAGCGATACCGTCACGGTCTACGCGCTGCTGGACGGGCCCAGCATTTCCGGCGCCTACCGCTTCGTCATGCAACGCGCCAAGGCCGTGATCATGGATGTCGAATGCGTGCTGTTCCTGCGCAAAGACGTGGCCCGGCTGGGGCTGGCGCCGCTGACCTCGATGTACTGGTTCTCCGAAAGCATCAAGGGCACCGCGGTCGACTGGCGCCCCGAAGTGCACGACTCCGACGGCCTGGCGCTGTGGAACGGCGCCGGCGAGCATATCTGGCGCCCGCTGAACAACCCGCCGCAGACCACGGCGTCGGCCTTCTCTGACGACAACCCGAAGGGCTTTGGCCTGCTGCAGCGCGACCGCCTGTTCGACCACTACCAGGACGGCGTCAACTACGAGCGCCGCCCCAGCCTGTGGGTGGAGCCGCGCGATGGCTGGGGCGCCGGATCCGTGCAGCTGGTGGAGCTGCGCACCGACGACGAGATCCATGACAACATCGTCGCCATGTGGGTGCCCAAGGCGCCGGCCAAGGCGGGCAACACGTACCGCCTGCGCTACCGGCTGCACTGGGCGGCCGACGAGCCCTACCCGTCGCCGCTGGCACGCTGCGTGGCCACGCGGCTGGGTAACGGCGGACAGCCGGGGCAGCCGCGGCCCAGGGGCGTGCGCAAGTTCATGGTCGAGTTCAAGGGCGCGCCGCTGGAGAAACTGCCCTTCGGCGTCAAGCCCGAAGCCGTGCTGACCGCCTCGCGCGGCACCTTTTCCTACGTCTTCACTGAAGCCGTGCCCAATGGCGTGGCCGGGCACTGGCGCGCCCAGTTCGACCTGACCACCGAGGGCACGCAGCCAGTCGACCTGCGGCTGTTCCTGCGCCTGAACGGCAAGCCGTTGTCGGAGACCTGGCTGTACCAGTACCACCCGTTCCAGTCGGCGGCGGGCTGAGGCACCAGGTCGCGCTGGGCCGGCGCCGGCCCGGCCCTTTACACCATATTGCGACGCCGTGATGTCAGTCGAGCGCGAGCGGGTATGATGGCTGGCTACGACAGTTCCACTGCATCCGCCAGCCTCACATGATTTCTCAAGAGTTCGCCGGCGCCGCCGAGAGCGGCCAGGCTGCATCGCTCCCGCGCTCGGAGCGCGCCTACCAGCAGCTGCGCGCCGCCATCCAGGCCGGCCAGCTTTCCCCCGGCACCCGGCTGCGCGAGGTGGAACTGGCCGAAACGCTGGGGTTGTCGCGCACGCCGGTGCGTGAAGCGCTGTCCCGGCTGGAATCCGAAGGCCTGGTCGTCAACGAGCCCAACCGCGGCATGATGGTGACGCAGCTCGACGCCAGCATGGTCAGCGAGCTGTACGTGATGCGCGAAGTATTGGAAGGCACCGCCGCCGCGCTGGCCGCGCGCCATGCCACCGACGTCGAGATCTCGCTGCTGCGCGATATCGTCGAGCGCGACCTCGCCATCGCCGACGATCCCGACCGGCTTGCACTGAACAACCGGCTGTTCCATGAAACCCTGCACCGCTGCGCCCACAACCGCTACCTGCTGAAGACGCTGCGCTCTCTGCACGAATCCATGGCGCTGCTAGGGCGCACCACGCTGGCGGTTCCCGGGCGCGCGCGCAGCTCTTACGAAGAGCATATTTCGCTGGTGGAAGCGCTCGAACAGCGCGATCCGACGCTGGCCGAGCAGATCGCGCGCCGGCATATCCAGCAGGCCTACAAGGTCCGGCTGTCGCTGTGGATTCAGGAGCAGTCGGGCCACTAGGCGGGGTAGCCGAAGCGGCCGCGGCGACCTGGCGCGCTCAGGCCGCCTGGGCCCGGGCCGCGCGCAGCGTGCCCAGGCTCAGCACGGTCAGCGCCGCCAGGATCAGCACCACCGCGCCCAGCGTCTGCGGCGCGATCTGTTCGCCGCCAAGCCACGCGCCCATGGCCAGCGCCACCGGCGGATTCACGTAGACATAGCTCGCCGCCAGGGTCTGGCTGACCGTCGAGACCAGGTACATGTAGGCGGAGAACGCCACCAGCGACCCCGCCACCACCAGGTAGACCCAGGCCCAGCCGGCCTGGGCGCTGACGGCAGACGGCCACGGCTCCTGCCGCAGCAGCGACAGCGCCATCAGCACCGCGCCGCCGATCACCATCTCCGCGGCAAACGCCGCCGCCCCCGGGGGCAGGTCGAGCCGGCGCGCCAGCTGCGAGCCGAAGGACCAGCTCGCCACCGCCAGCAGCAGCGCCACCACCCCGCCCGCACTGACCTGGAATTCCTCACCCGCGGTCAGCACCAGGATGCCGGCGCTGCCGATGGCGATCGCCACATACTCGAACCACTTCGGCCGGTTGCCGAAGCACGCGCCCCAGATCAGCGCGAAGATCGGCATCGACCCGATCATCACCGTGGTCGCACCCGAGGAAATGGTCTGCTCGGCAATAGCCGTCAGCCCCATGCCGCCCACCAGCAGGAACAGCGCTGGCACCGCGCAATGGCGCAATTGCCGCGCCGACGGCATCGGCGTGCCGCGCCAGGCCAGCCATGCGCCCAGCAGCAGGCCCGCGCACAGAAAGCGCGTGCCCATCATGAACAGCGGCGGAAAGCTCTCCAGCGTAAAGCGGATCGCCAGGTAGGTCGTGCCCCAGACCACATAGGTGATCAGCAGGCACAGCAGCACAAGCGGAGACATGGGGCAGACGGGGCGGATGCGGCTCTGGAAAGGCCTCAAAGATAGTCGTGTCCGCCCAAGCGGCAAAACGAAAAGCGCTGGCAAGCCTTGTGAAGGTTGCTCACAAAGCACTTCAGCGCCGCAGGCAAAACAAAACCGGCCGCGTTTCGCCCGGGCGGGCGCACGTATGGCCGGTTCTTCAACGCAGCCCTGAGGGGCCGCAACTACCGTACTGCGGGTGCCAGCGCTCAGCCGTTGGCGTAGACCACCTTGGCCTTGCGGGCCTGGCTTTGCAGGCGCTCGATCACCGACTGCACGGCGGCGATGGCGCGCTTCACGTCATGGGCGAAGCCCAGGCTTTGCGTACCGAGCTCGCGCTCGATGAGTTGGCGTTCCAGTTGATCGGTCAGCTTGATATCGGATTGGGTGTTCATGGCGTCCTTCCTTTCGGGATTACCCTTATGGGGTTTTCCCTGATTGTAGCAAAAGAATTGTCGCATTGCAGCATTAGGTGAAAGTACGTATGCGACGACGCCACGGCCGGTGCCGGATGAATGACTTCTCCATGGGGTGTATGTCGGTCAATGCGGGGGTCAGAACGCCCGCTCTCCAGGCCAACTGGCATCTAGACCAGTCTTGTTCCTGTCACGCGGGCCAGCTCGGCCAGCAACCGGTCTTGAAATCGCGTGTCGTGCACGACGGCATGCGGCGGCTGCAGCCGCTGGTGATACCAATACCCTCCGCTGGTCAGCGCCCGCGGATCGTTGCTGGTCGCCAGCCACTCCTGGGTCAGATGTCCCAGTCGAAGGTCGTCTGGCGCATTCGCGCCACCCATCTTGGTGGGAACCCAGCCCGGATCGACGGCGTTGCTGTACACGTCGGGCCACAGCCGCGCCACGGCAGCCGCCAGGGTCGTGATGAAAAGCTTGCTTTCCGAATAGCCGGCTGTCCCGGTACGCCCGGACCAGTCGATGCCGTCAAGACTCGTCCGGCCACCTTTGTGCATGCTGCTGCTCAGGTAGATCAACCGCCTGGGGCGCCGGATCAGCGCCGTGAGCAGGTACGGCGCGACGACGTTGACAACCAGAACCCCGGGCCCGGACAAGATTCCCGCGTTGTGGATCACCGCGTCCATCGTGCCAATGGCATTGACCTGGCGCGCGAGATCCCGTGTCTGGTCCAGGTCGGAAAGGTCGCCGATGGTTGCGATGGCACCCTGGTCCACCAGCGCCCTGACGGCGGGCAGCCGCGCCTGGGAGCGAACGTGCACGACGACCTCGTGCCCCTCGCCAAGCAGCGTCCGCGCCGCGGCATGGCCGAGACCATCGGACGAGCCAGTGATAAAGATGCGGGATTTTCGTCCGGGGCTTCGTCGATCGGGCGTACTACCGGACGCTTTCGCCGAATTGGAGGGGGATTGCGCCATCGCGGTACCGACGGTCAGCAGCGGCGCCATGGCCAGCCCCGCACCCAGTTGCACACCGTTCAAAATAAGTTTGCGGCGGTCCATGGCTCCTCCTGCGTCAGTCGTCAAAAGTGGCGCTGTCGATGATAAACCCGCAATGCCCATGGAACTTCACATGCGTTACTTGGCAGCCAGGCACCCTGTAGAGATCTCTACATCATTGAAGTGCAGGCTACACAGCCCTACCATGCGCAGCATGACTGTGCTTGCCAACCACTGGGCCCTGCTGATCGTCACGCTGCCGACGTCCGGCGCCACCGCCAGAATGCGGATCTGGCGCGCGGTCCGGACCATCGGTTGCGCCGCGCTGCGTGACGGCGCCTATTTGCTGCCCGCGGGCGACCTGCAGGTCCGCCAGTTGCGCGACCTGGCCCTGGAGGCCAGGGAAGAAGGCGGCCAGGCATGGCTCCTGAACGTCCATGCGGCCGATGCGGCGGAAGACAGCGCCTTGCGGCGGTTGTTTGACCGCAGCGCGGACTATGCCGAACTGCAGGCGGCCATGTCGGACGCTCGCCAGTCGTTGTCCGGCCAGGGCAGTACCGACCTGAACCGGCTGCATCGGCGCCATCGGCGTGCCTACGAGGCGATTCGCGCGATCGACTTCTTCCCGGACGAAGCCTCGAGCCGTGCCGAAGCCCAATGGAACGACTTCAGCCGCGCCATCGAGATCATCCAGTCTCCGGACGAACCCCAGGCGCTGGCGCAGGCCATTGCGCGCCGGGATCCGGCACAGTATCAAGGGCGGCTCTGGGCCACGCGCCGCCATCTTTGGGTGGACCGGGTGGCAAGCGCCTGGCTGATCCAGCGCTTCATCGATCCCCATGCGCGTTTCCTGTGGCTCGACAGCCCGGCCAGTTGTCCCGAGGATGCGCTCGGCTTCGATTTCGACGGGGCGCGCTTCACGCACGTCGGCGAGCGCGTCACCTTTGAAGTCCTGATGGCGAGCTTCGGCCTGGATGCCGACCGTGGGCTCGCCCGGCTCGGCGCCATGGTGCACGCGCTCGACGTGGGCGGAACCCCGGTGGCGGAAGCGAGCGGCTTCGAGGCCATGCTCTCTGGCGCACGCGCGCGGCTGCAGGACGATGATGCCGTGCTGGCGGAAGCCGGCACGGTGCTGGATTCGCTTTACGCGCACTTCTCGGCCAACAGAAAGGCCTGAGACAAGGCCTGAACCCCGACCTCTTTTCAACCTGCCGTCATGCACCGCATGCAACCTACCGACATGGCTTTAGTGGAACGCCCGGAGCCGCCTGCCTACACGCTGTGGCAGCTGGTGCTGTATTTCCTGCGGCTTGGCACGCTCGGCTTCGGCGGGCCGGTCGCGCTGGCCGGTTATATGCACCGTGACCTGGTCGAGCGGCGCGGATGGATCGCCGATGGCGATTACAAGGAAGGGCTCGCACTGGCGCAGCTGGCGCCCGGACCGCTGGCCGCGCAACTGGCCATCTATCTAGGCTACGTGCACTACCGCGTTGTCGGTGCCACGCTGATCGGGATGGCCTTTGTGCTGCCATCGTTCCTGATGGTGCTGGCGCTGGGCTGGGCCTACGTCCGCTTTGGCGGGCTGGCCTGGATGCAAGCGGTGTTCTATGGCGTGGGCGCCGCCGTGATCGGCATTATCGCCATCAGCGCCTATAAGCTGACCACGAAAAGCGTCGGCAGGGACAAGCTGCTGTGGGCGATCTACCTTGTGCTGGCCGCGGTGACCATCGTCACCGAATCCGAAATCGCGTGGCTGTTCCTGGCGGCCGGCGTGCTGGCGTGGTTCTGGCGCGCGCCGCCAAAGTGGCTGCGGCAGAGCGGCGCCAATGCGCTTGCAGCGGCGCAGGTACCAGCGGCAAGCGGCTTCCTCAGCGCGCTGGACTGGCCGTTGCTGACCCAGATCGGCGTGTTCTTCGCCAAGGCCGGTGCCTTCGTATTCGGCTCGGGCCTTGCGATCGTCCCGTTCCTCTATGGCGGCGTGGTGACGGAGCACCAGTGGCTCAATGAAAAGCAGTTTGTTGACGCCGTCGCTGTCGCCATGATCACGCCCGGCCCCGTGGTCATCACGGTCGGCTTTATCGGTTACCTGGTGGCGGGACTGCCTGGCGCCTGCGTGGCGGCCCTGGCAACGTTCCTGCCCTGCTACCTGTTTACCGTGTTGCCAGCGCCCTACTTCAAGAAGTATGGAAAACTGCCGGCCATCTTGGCCTTTGTCGATGGCGTCACGGCCGCCGCGATCGGCGCCATCACCGGGGCGGTCTTCGTGCTGGCCAAGCGCTCGATCGTCGATCTGCCGACCGCCCTGCTGGCGCTGGCCACGATTGCGCTGCTGCTGAAGTTCAGGAAACTGCCGGAGCCCATCATCATCGCCGCCGCCGCGCTGATCGGCCTCGCGATTTATCCGGTGCTGCGCTCCTGAGCAGGACTGCCCGGGATGGCGGGATCAGCCCGGTCAGGTCCGCCATGCGGCAGCCGGGCAATCACTTTGCCACGAAGCGGGCCGGGCACGCTGGCGCGAGGTCCGCCTGCGCCAGGCCGCCATACCGCTCAAAACGAGCGCGGCAGGCCCAGCACGTGTTCGGCGACGAAGGAGTAGATCAGGTTGGTCGAGATCGGCGCCACCTGGTACAGGCGCGTCTCGCGGAACTTGCGCTCGACATCGTATTCGCAGGCAAAGCCGAAACCGCCGTGGAACTGCAGGCAGGCGTTGCCGGCCTCCCAGCTGGCCTTGGCGGCCAGGTACTTGGCCATGTTGGCCTGCGCGCCCATGGACTCGTGCTTGTCGAACAGTTCGCACGCTTTCCAGCGCATCAGGTTAGCCGCCTCCAGCTCGATAAAGGACTCGGCGATCGGGAACTGCACGCCCTGGTTCTGGCCGATGGGGCGGCCGAAGACTTCACGCTCCTTCACGTACTTCGTGACCCGGTCCATGAACCAGTAGCCGTCACCGATGCACTCGGCCGCGATCAGCGTGCGTTCGGCATTCAGGCCATCGAGGATGTACTTGAAGCCCTTGCCCTCTTCGCCGATCAGGTTTTCCTCGGGGATCTCCAGGTCCTCGAAGAACAGCTCGTTGGTCTCATGGTTGACCATGTTCGGGATCGGGCGCACGGTCAGGCCCTTCTTCTGCGCCTCGTGCAGGTCGACCATGAAGATCGACATGCCCTCGCTCTTCTTCTTGACGTCGGCCAGCGGCGTGGTGCGCGCCAGCAGGATCATGAAGTCGCTGTGCTGCACGCGGCTGATCCACACCTTCTGGCCATTGACGACGTAGCGGCCGTCCTTCTTCACCGCCGAGGTCTTGATCTTGGTGGTATCGGTGCCGGTGGTGGGCTCGGTCACGCCCATCGACTGCAGGCGCCATTCGCCCGAGGCGATCTTCGGCAGGTATTTTTCCTTCTGCGCCGTGGAGCCGTGCCGCAGCAGCGTGCCCATGTTGTACATCTGGCCGTGGCAGGCGCCGGAATTGCCGCCGCAGCGGTTGATCTCTTCCATGATCACCGAGGCCTCGGTCAGCCCAAGGCCGGAGCCACCGTATTCCTGCGGAATCAGCGCCGCCAGCCAGCCCGCCGCGGTCAGCGCATTGACGAAAGCCTCGGGATAGGCGCGCTGTTCGTCCACCTTGCGGAAGTACTCGTCCGGGAACTCCGCGCACAGCGCACGGATGGCATCGCGGATTTCGTGGAAATTGTTCGATAGGGTCTGTTCGATCATGGCGCTGCCTTGCGGTCGGTCTTGGTCTGAGGCGATCGGTCTGTGGCGATCCGTATGTGGCGGCCGCGGCGGATGGCCGGGCGTCGCCTGATAGCCGCAATGGTCGCGGCGTTCGGCCAGCGGGACAATCAGCCTTTCCGAAAGCGCGCCTTCCACGCGGCTTAAGTCCGGACTGCCGCGCCCCGGTTGGCATTTTCGCAATCGCCAAAGCCGGCCATTGGCATTGTCGAATAGCGCAAACGCGGCTTTGACGACATGCTTCGGGCTATCCGGCGCGGGCCGGCCGACTGCCGGCCGTGTGCCGACCCAACGTTCTCCCGTGGACATGCACGACCTGGCCTCCCGACTGCAAACCCTGATCCACCCCGGCGACCACCTGTGGTGGGGACAAGCCACCGCCGAGCCGCTGACGCTGACGCGCGCGCTGGTGGCACACCGCCATGCCATCGCCCGCGGCGGGCGCTTCGGCGTCTTTGTCGGCATCGGACAGTCCGACACGCTGCAGCCCGAGCACGCCGATGTCATCGATTTCTTCGGCTATGCCGCCAGCGGGCCGCATCGCCGGCTGGCCAGCGCGGGCGTGCTCGACATCGTGCCGAGCCATTATTCGCACTTGCCGGGGCTGATCCGGCACGGCACGCTGCGCGCCGACGTGGTGCTGGTGCAGGTATCGCCGGCTGACGAGCAGGGCCGCCACAGCCTGGGGCTGGTGCATGAATACCTGCCCGCCGCGCTCGACCGGGCCCGCGTGATCATTGCCGAAGTGAACCCCGAGGTGCCGTGGACCCACGGCAGCCGCTATCTCACGGCCGACCAGATCGATTTGCGGGTCGAGGCCGAGTGCCAGCCCATCAGCCTGGAGCGCAGCGCTCCCGGGCCGGCCGAACTCGCCATCGCCCGCCATATCGCCGGCTGGATCGAAGACGGCGCGACCCTGCAGATGGGCATCGGCAACCTGCCCGAGGCCGTGGTGGCGGCGCTGCATGACCGCCGCGACCTTGGGCTGCACAGCGGCGCGGTCGGCGATGGCATTGCCGCGCTGGCCGAGGCCGGCGTGCTGACCAACGCACGCAAGAGCATCGATACGGGCATCGGCATTGGCGGCATCCTGATGGGCAGCGAGCGGTTGCGGCGCTGGGCGCATCGCAATCCGCGGCTGCAGCTGCGCGAAACCGCCTATACCCACCATCCCGAAGTGCTCGCCAGCGTGGACAAGCTGACCGCGATCAATTCGGCGATCGAGGTCGACCTGACCGGACAGGTCAACGCCGAAGTGGCAGCAGGCGTCTATGTCGGCGCCGTCGGCGGCGCAGTGGATTTCCTGCGCGGCGCCGCCCGCAGCCGCGGCGGCCTGCCGATCGTGGCGCTGCCCGCCACCGCCAAAGGGGCAAGCCGCATCGTCGCGCAATTGTCCGGCCCGGTCAGCACCCCGCGCGCCGATGCCGGACTGATCGTCACCGAGCATGGCGTGGCCGACCTGCGCGGCCAGACCCTGTCGCAGCGCGTGCGCCGCATGCTGGACATCGCTGCCCCAGAGCACCGCGCCGGCCTGGAGCGCCAGGCCCATGCGCTGCTGCGCCAGTGCGGCGCGGCCTTCGTCGCCCTTCCCGGGACGGCACCCACCGACTAACTTGATGGTTCACCCGATACCGAATTCCAAGGAGACTTCCATGCGCAGAGCTGCAATCGTCACCCCCCTTCGCACCCCCGTCGGCACCTTCGGCGGCAGCCTGCGCCCGGTTCCGGTCGAAGAACTGGCCGCGACCGCCGTGCGTGCCGTGGTGGAGCGCAGTGGCATCGATCCCGCGCGCATCGACGACGTCGTCTTTGCCCAGTCCTACGCCAACAGCGAAGTGCCGTGCGTGGGCCGCTGGGCCGCGCTGCAGGCCGGCCTGCCGGTGGAAGTGCCGGGCATGCAGCTGGATCGCCGCTGCGGCGGCGGCCTGCAGGCCATCGTCACCGCATCGATGATGGTGCAGAGCGGCGCCGCCGACGTGGTGATCGCGGGCGGTGTCGAAAGCATGAGCAATATCGAGTACTACACCACCGATATGCGCTGGGGGGCGCGCTCCGGCAACGTGCGTTTCTTCGACCGCCTCGACCGCGGCCGCGAACGCTCTCAGCCGGTGGAGCGCTTCGGCAAGATCTCCGGCATGATCGAGACCGCCGAGAATCTGGCGCGCGACTACGGCATCAGCCGCGAGGCCGCCGACGCCTTTGCCGTGCGCAGCCATCAGCGCGCCGCGGCCGCGTGGGAAGCCGGACGCTTCGACGCCGAGATCGTGCCGGTGCAGGTGCCGCAGCGCAAGGGCGATCCGGTGGCGTTCACGCGTGACGAAGGCTTCCGCCCGCAGACCACGCTCGACAGCCTGGCCAAGCTGCGCGTGCTGATGCCGAACGGCACCGTCACCGCGGGCAATGCGAGCCAGCAGAACGATGCCTCAGCCGCCTGCCTGATCGTCGCCGAGGACAAGCTCGCCGAACTCGGCCTGACCCCGATGGCCTCGCTGGTGGGCTGGGCGGCTGCCGGCTGCGAGCCCTCGCACATGGGCATCGGCCCGGTGCCTGCGGTGAAGAAGCTGCTGGCGCGCCTGAACCTGACGCTGGACCAGATGGACCTGGTCGAGCTGAACGAGGCCTTTGCCTGCCAGGTGCTGGCCGTGCTCAAGGGTTGGGACTGGCAGGACCAGGACACCATCGAGCAGAAGCTCAACGTGAACGGCTCCGGCATCTCGCTGGGCCATCCGATCGGCGCCACGGGCGTGCGCATCCTCGCCACGCTGCTGCATGAATTGCAGCGCCGCGGTGGCCGCTACGGCCTGGAAACCATGTGCATCGGCGGCGGCCAGGGTATTGCCGCGGTATTCGAGCGCTACTGAGACCGCCGCGACGGCGTGCGGCCCGCCCCGGTGCTGCCGCGCGCCCGCCGGACGGATCGCCCCGCACAAGGATGCCTGCACCATGTCACCGGACCAAGACTCCCTAACCCGCATCAGCGATATCCCGCGCCACTGGGCCGCGCACGCGCCCGGCCATGCCGCCGTCTTCGAAGACGGCCGGACCACCACCTATGCGCAGCTGTGGGCCGGCATCGAGGATGCGCAGCGCTACCTGCAGTCGCAGGGCGTAGGCACCGGCGACCGGGTGCTGGTGGTGGCCGAGAACTGCCTGGCGGTGATCACGCTGGTGTTCGCCTTGTCGGAGCTGGGCGCATGGCCCGTGGTCGCCAACGCGCGCCTGACCGAACGTGAAATCGAGGTGATGCGCGACCACTGCCGCCCGCGGCTGATGCTGTTCACCCACGCCGCGTCGCCGGATGCGTTGCGCCACGGCGTGCGCTACCGGGCCAGGGAAATCGCCCCGGCAGGCCTGGGCCCGCTGATGGCCGGCGCCATCGACGCGTCTGCCGGACGCGAGCCCGAAGCGCTGGCGCGCGAGGTGGCGGCGCTGATCTACACGTCGGGCACCACCGCGCAGCCCAAGGGGGTGATGGTGACGCACCGCGGGCTGCTGCACTTTGCCGGGGTTACCGTGGCCTCGCGCCGCATGCAACCGGAGGATTGCGCCTACGCGGTGATGCCGATGTCGCATGTGTTCGGACTCGGCACGCTGCTGGTTTCGACCCTGCACGCCGGCGCCAGCCTGTACCTGTGCGCGCGCTTCAACGCGGCGGACCTGGCCGCGGCGATCCGCGACGGCGCGATCACGCTGCTGCAGGGCGTGCCGGCCATGTTCAGCCGCATCCTGGCCCACGCGCGGGCAACCGGCACCGCGTTGCAGCCGTCGCCGCGCCTGCGCTATCTCTACACTGGCGGCGGGCCGCTCGACGCCACGCTCAAGCGCGATGTCGAAGCGGCGTTCGGCCAGCCGCTGCACCACGGCTACGGCATGACGGAGTACGCGGGGCTCGATGTTCGTGACGCGCATGGACCGGCCGCGCGCCGATTGCGCCGCGGGCGAGATCGTCGCGGGGGCGGACCTTCAGGTGGTCGGGTCCGACGGCAAGCCGGTGCCGCCGGGGCAGCCCGGCGAACTCTGGATCCGCGGGCCCGGCGTGATGCGCGGCTACTACCGCGCGCCGGAACTGACCGCCGATGCGCTGCGCCCCGGCGGCTGGCTCAACACCGGCGATATCGGCCGGCTGGGCCCTGACGGCGCCTTGTTTATCGTCGGCCGCACCAAGGACCTGATCATCCGCTCGGGCTTCACCGTCTACCCGATCGAGGTCGAATCGGTCATCAATACGCATCCGTCGGTGCGCGTCTCGGCCGTGATCGGCCAGCCCGCCGCGGACGGCAACGAGGAAGTGATCGCCTTCGTCGAAATCCGGGAAGGCGAACGCTTCGACGCGCCGGCCTTGCAGGACTACCTGGTCGAGCGCCTGTCGCCCTACAAGCGCCCCGAGCGCATCGTGCGCGTGGCGGCCATGCCGACCACCGCCAGCGGCAAGCTGCTCAAGCACCAGCTGCGGCAGCTGCTCGCGGGCCAGGCGTAGCCGCGCCGGCCCGCCGGCGCGGCCGTTTCAGTCCTGGCGCCCCTGGCCGTCTTCGACCAGCAGGTCTACCAGCTTGCGCGCGAACAGCGGCAAGGCATCGAGGTCGGCCACGCAGATCTGCAGCTGGCGCTCGGCCCACTCGTCGTCGAGCTGGACGATGCGCAGCGCCATGGACCGCGCATGGCGGCGCGCGGTGGTCTCGGGCAGCACGCCCACGCCCACGTTGGCCTCGATCATGCGGCAGGCGGTCTCGAAATTGCTGACCTGCACGCGCCAGCGCAGGCTGCGCTGCAGGTCCGCCGCGGCCCGCTTGAGGAAGTTGTGGATGGCGCTGTCTTCAGGCAGGCCGATGAAGTCGTAGTCCAGCGTATCGATGAAATCCACGCGCGCGCGCTCGGCCAGCGGATGGCTCAGCGCGGTGGCCAGCACCAGCCGGTCGCGCCGGTATGGCATGACCTCCAGCCCATCGGTACGCACATTGCCGGCGATGATGCCGATATCGACGATGCCCTCCTGCACCGCGCGCACGATGTCAGGGCTGAGCCGTTCATGCATGTCGATGGTCACGTCCGGATGGCTGACCAGGTAGCTGCGCAGCACCGCCGGCAGGAACTCGCTCATGGCGGTGGTATTGGCGAACACGCGCACATGGCCTTTGACGCCGGCCGCGTATTCCTGCAGGTCGCCGCTCAGCTGCTCGAGCTGGCGCAGCACGCGGCGCGCGTGGGCCAGCAGGGTCTCGCCGGCCCCGGTCACCTTCACGCCCTGGCTGCTGCGGCTCAGCAGCTTGACACCGACGTGTTCCTCCAGGTTCTTGATGCGCGTGCTGGCCGCTGCCAGAGACAGGTGGGACCGCTGCGCACCGCCGGTCAGGCTCTGTGCCTCCGCGATATGCGTGAACAGTTTCAGGTCGACCAGATCAAAGCGCATGACATCCTTCCCGGGCGTGACGCCGGATTATCGCGCAAACCGCGCCGCGGTACACCCGCGAACCGGATTCGCGGCTCACGCGACCGAGCGCTGCCGCGGCATGGCGTGCACGCCGGCCAGCCTGCGCGCGGCTTCCAGCGAGACACCGAAGCGATCATAGAATGCGCTGTCCAGGTCACCGCTCGCAGGCCACCCGACCCGCCGCCTGGCATCCGCAAGGCCCGCTTCGCCCGCCATGACGTCAAACAGCAGCCGCATCAGCCGTTGCGTGCGGCACAGGTCGGTCAGCGCGGTACCCTGGGCGAACAGCGCGCGGCGCAGCTGCGCAGCCGACATGCCGAGCCGCTCCGCGATAAAGGCCGCGTTCCAGGCGTACTGCGGCTGCAGGAACACCCGCTTGGCAATGCGGTGATGCAGGCATTCCGAGGGTTGTGCCGGGGACAGTCCCAGCATCTCCAGCGTGCAGCCCGCCGGCTGGGCACTGCTGCCATCCAGGCGCAGCGCGAACGCCTCGAACGGCTCGACGATGGCCTGCTGGCCGGGCAGCAGCACCCGCTCGTAGCCGCGCCGCCTGACCACCACCCGGCCGCGTCCGGCGCCGACCGACAGCGGAAAGGCCAGCAACAGCTGCTGCAGGCTGGCGTGCATGGAAGACTGCAGATGGACGTGCATGGCGGCGTGCAAGACGACAGGATCAGACGGCATCATCGCCGCAATCCGGCCTGGCCGCCTCTGCCATTCCCGAACGCTACGTTCGCCGCCGCCGCATGCTTGCGCCGCACGGCGCTGCCGCCTCAGGCTGCCGGAAACGCCTTGACCAGGTGCCGCAGCAGGCCGTCCGCCACCGGCGACAGATGCCGGCCGGTGCGCGTCAGGATGTGGATGCGGCTGTTGTTCAGGATCGGGTTGGCCAGCGGCAGCGATACCAGCTGCCGCAGCTGCGGCTCCTTCAGCGGCACCGAGCGCGCCGTCAGGATATAGCCCAGCCCCATCGCGGCGTACTCCCAAAGCACCTTGAAGGAGTTGGTCACCAGCATCGGCTTGAGCGTGATGTGCTCGTCCAGCTCCGCTGCCTGCACATGCTTGCGCACGCCGAACGAGCCGGCCAGGAACGCGCCCTGGTGCTGCGACAGGTCTGCCAGCGTCAGCGCGCGGCGGCGCCGCGCCAGCGGATGGTCCTTGTGCACGTGCGCGCGGATCGGCGACAAGCGCGAATAGTGCGAGTGCAGCCGCGCATCGTCGGGCGGCTGGAACACGAAGCCGATATGGGCCAGGTCTTCCAGCAGCAGGCGCACGGTCTCGTCGGTGCCCGCCACCTGGATGCTGCAGGTGACGTCGGGGTGCTTGCGCAAGAAGCCCTGCAGCACCGGCTCGAGCACCAGGTCGACAAAGCCTTCGCCGAAGGACAGTTCGACATGCCCGCGCTGGGCGTTCTTCAGGTTGTTCACCTCGGCCAGGAAGGTGTCGTTCAGGTCCTGCTGGCGCCGCGCGAACAGTGCCAGCAGCCGTCCCGCGTCGGTGGCGACCACGCCGCGCCCGCGCCGCTCCAGCAGCGTCAGGCCGGTGTCCTGCTCCAGCTTGGCCACGGCGCGGCTGACCACCGAGGGGTCCAGCTCCAGCACTTCGGCGGCGCCGCGCACCGAACCGGTTTCGATGATCTGCAGCAGGCACAGCGCCCGCTTGCGGTCCAGTACGTCTTCCATATCCTGATCTCCTCCTGCGGCGGTGCAACGGTGTCGTCCCTTTGCGACGCGATTTCTTTCGTTGCATTCTATACAACGATTTGTCGCAACCGTTGTCATGGTTTCGACGGGCCCCTGCGGTGAGAATGTGGTGAACCACCACGATCCCGATACCACCATGACGCTCGCCCTGCCCGCCGACCTGCAGTCATCGATCCAGACCCTCGCGCCGGAATTCGTTGCGATCCGGCGCAGGATCCACGCGCATCCGGAACTGGCCTTCGAAGAACGCCAGACCAGCAACCTCGTCGCCGAGCAGCTGGCGGCATGGGGCTACACGGTGCATCGCGGCCTGGGCACCACGGGCGTGGTCGGCACGCTGCGCAAGGGCCACGGCAGCAAGGCGCTGGGCATCCGCGCCGACATGGACGCACTGCCGATCCAGGAACAGACCGGGCTGGACTATGCCAGCACCATCGCGGGCAAGATGCACGCGTGCGGCCATGACGGCCACACCGCGATCCTGCTCTGTGCCGCGCGCTACCTGGCCGAGTCGGGCGACTTCAACGGCACGCTGAACCTGATCTTCCAGCCGGCCGAGGAAAACGAAGGCGGCGCGCTGCGCATGCTGGAAGACGGGCTGTTCGAGCGCTTCCCGTGCGACGAGGTATACGCCCTGCACAACTCGCCGGGAATGCCGGTGGGGCAGATCGGCGTCATCGCCGGCCCCGCCATGGCCTCGTTCGACCGCGCCACGGTCACGCTGCGCGGGCGCGGTGCCCACGGCGCCATGCCGCATCACGGCATCGACGTGATGCAGGGCGCGGCCAGCATGGTGCTGGGGCTGCAATCCATCGTCAGCCGCGAGATCGATGCGCTCAAGTCGGCGGTCATCACCGTGGGCGCGCTGCAGGCCGGCAGCACCTACAACGTGGTGCCCGACACCGCCACCATCAAGATCGGCGTGCGCACGCTGGACCCGCGCGTGCGCACACTGGTGGAAGAGCGCATCCAGGCCTTTGTCTCGGCGCAGGCGCAGAGCTTCCGCCTGCAAGCCGAGGTGGTCTACGAGCGCAAGTACCCGGTGCTGGTCAACCACGCCGCACAGACCGAATTCGCGCGCCAGGCCGCGATCCGGCTGGTGGGCGCGGACAACGTGGTGGAGCGCCCGCCGGTGATGGGCAGCGAGGACTTCGCCTACATGCTCGAGCGCCGGCCCGGCGCCTACATTCGCCTGGGCAACGGCCTGGGCGAAGACGGCGGCTGCATGGTGCACAACCCGCTGTACGACTTCAACGACAAGGCTCTGCCGGTCGGCGCCGCATTCTGGGCGCACCTGGCGCAAAGCTATCTGGCCTGAAAGAAAACCGAGGAGACAACCCCATGGCTACACTGAACCGCCGCCGTTTCTTGCAACACGCCGGCCTTGCCGCCGGCGCTTCCGTACTGTCCGGCCTGCCGGCGTTCGCGGCGGATGCCTTTCCCGCCAAGGCGCTGTCGCTGGTGGTACCTTATCCCGCCGGCGGCGCCAGCGATGCGTCGGCGCGCATCTTCGGCGAATCGATCAGCAAGAGCGTGCGCCAGCAGGTGGTGGTGGAGAACTACGGCGGCGGCACCGGCCTGATCGGCGCCAACAAGGTGCTGGCCGCGCCAGCCGACGGCTACACCTTCTTCCATGGTTCGATCAACGAGGTCTTCCTGGCGCCGCTGCTGAATCCCGCGGCACGCTACAAGCCGCAGGACTTCCTGCTGGCCGCGCCGATCAGCGACGCCAATATCGTGCTGATGGTGCGCAACGGCATCGCAGTGGACAGCCTGGACAAGTTCATCGAGTTCGCGCGCCAGGGCAAGGGCAAGTCGCTGACCTACGCCACCGTCGGCATCGACTCGATCTATCACCTGATGGGCGATGCGCTGGCCTCGCGCCTCGGCGTGCCGTTCCTGCACGTGCCCTACAAGGGCGGCGCCCCCGCGCTGCAGGGCCTGGCCGGCGGCGAGGTCGACTTTGCCATCCTGCCCTACCAGTCCAGCTTCGAGAGCATGCAGCAGCAAGGCCGGCTGAAGATACTGACCAGCTTCTCGCGGACCCTGCCGCCCGCGCTCAAGTCGATCCCGCTGATTTCGCAAAGCCGGCTGGTGCCGGACTTCGAATACACCATCGGCGGCGGCTATTTTGTCAGGCAGGGCACGCCGGCGGACCGCGTGGCGGTGCTGCGCAAGGCCATCGGCGAAGCGCTGGCCAAGCCGGAAATCCGAGCCAAGCTCGAGGCGGAGGGCCGCACCGTGCTGCAACCGATCGACAGCCAGGAACAAGCGAACCGGATGTTCGACCAGTACCTGGTGCGCGTCAACAAGCTGATCCAGGGCGTCGGCCGCAAGACCAACGCCGCCTGAAGCAGCAAGAAGCACGGCGGCCGCGCGGCATCAAGGCGCGCCGCCCGAGGCATCGATCCGGTAGACCCGCCCGCTGTTCGCGGACGTGCCCGGATCGGCCAGCACGTACAGCGCCTGTGCGCCATCCACGCCGAACGAGAACACGCTGCCCGGGACGGTAACGTTCCAGTCGACCGGTTCGGTGGCAACGCCATCGCGATACACGAAGCTCTGCAGCCTGCCGGTGCAAAGATCGGTGTAGAAGTAGCGCCCGTGCAGCGCCGCGCTGGCGCTGCCGCGGTACACGTAGCCGCCGACGATGGCACAGCCGCCGGCCTCGTGGCCGTACTCGAACACGGGCATGGTCAGCCCGCTCTTGTCGCAGGTGGCGGCGCCCACGCAGGCGGTACCCTCGGTCAGGTTCCAGCCGTAGTTCAGGCCCGCGCTGGCCGACGGCGCGACGTCGACTTCCTCGCGCTGGTCCTGGCCGACATCGGCAATATAGAGCAACCCGGCATCGAACGAGAACCGCCACGGGTTGCGCAGCCCGAGCGCCCAGATCTCGCCGCGGCTGCCCGCCTGGCCCAGCAAGGGGTTGCCGGCCGGCACGCCGTAGCCCGACGTACCACTGACATCGATGCGCAGCATCTTGCCGAGCAGCGTCGCCGGGTTCCGGGCGTTGCCCGCCGGATCGCCGCCACCGCCGCCGTCGCCCGTGCCGATATACAGCATGCGGTCCGGGCCGAACGCGAGCTGGCCGCCGTTATGGTTGGAGAAAGTGCCGTGCGGGATCGACAGCAACACCGTGCCCGCGGTGTCGGCGAGGTCCGGGTTGGCGGCCGAGACCTGGTAGCGCGCAACGGTGATGGCACCAGCGGTGTCGGTGTAATAGACGTAGAAGCGGCCGTTGTTCGCATAGTCCGGATCGAATGCCATCGACAGCAGTCCGCGCTCGCCGTCGGTGGTGGTCAGCGCCTCGATGTTCAGAAACGGCGTGGCCAGCAGCGCGCCGTCGCGCACGATTCGGATACGGCCGGCACGCTCCACCACGAACAGGCGCGCATCGCCGGCGGGCGCGGTCAGGTAGATCGGCGCGGAATATTCGCCGGGCACCTGCGTCAACGACAACTGCATCGATTCGGGCGAACCGTAGGCCACGCTGGCGGTCGCACCCGTGCCCGCCGCCACTGCGACCACCTGCGATGCCAGTTGCGGCTTGCGCAACGCAGTGCCCGTCAGCACGCTGTCTGCGGTGACGGTATAGCTCCCGGGCGCCAGGTTGGATAGCGTGGTCGACTGCACCACGGCCTGGCGAAACTGGCCCGGCCCCGATACCGTGATGGCCGCGGGGATCCCGGACGGCAGGCCAGAGATCGCCAGCGTGAGCGAGCCGTTCCCACTGGTGCCGCCGCTGCCGCCATTTCCACCGCCGCCACCGCCGCCACCGCCAGCGTCGCCCGCACCGCCGCTGTCGCCCCCGCCACCACCCCCACAGGCTGCAAGGCCCAGGCAGCAGGCGATGGCGAAGTGGCGAAGCGCGTTGCGTAGTGCGTCGGGCATGGCGGGCTCCTGTGACGGCCGCGGCACCGCCTGGCATGTAGGAGCCGCTTCGCGGCCGCGCATGACTTGCGCCGACGGATCCGGCGGCAGGGGCGCCTTGCCCTTGTAAACTATCCCATGCCCGCGGCATCGGCCAGCCACGGCAGATCGGTTCGAAAGCGCGCATTCCGGACAAGCTGAGCGATGAGGGATGTGCGGACGCACCCTCCCGCAAGGAGTTTTCCGCACCGGCGCCGCTATCATCGGTGTGGATCTTTGCCTACAGTAAACGCGGCGGCGGTTGGCGAGTGCCGGCGGCGCCGCCTTCGCCGTGTGGTCGCGCCCCCCGGAAGACTGCCCGCCCGGGCGCCGCAGGCTTCGGTGCTGTCGCCCCCGGGCACGGGTGCGAGGGCTTCGTCGCAGACCTTCGCCGTGGGCAGCTGCTGCCGGGTGCAAGCCAGTGCTGACTACTTCCCTAGATCCTCAGGCGGCGCAGGCGCGGCCGCGACTGCTCGATACCGTCGACCGCGTATGCGAGACGTGCTTCGGCCTGTTCATGGCCCTGACCTTCGTGGGCGCCGTGTCGGCCGTCGGCGCGCCGGCGGATGCCCCGCGCACCATGTTCTTCACGGCGTTGGGCTGCAACCTGGCCTGGGGACTGGCCGACGCCGTGATGTACCTGGTGCGCACGCTGACCGAGCGCGGACGCAGGCTGTCCCTGGTCAAGGCGGTTCGCCATGCCGGCGATCCGGGCGAAGCTATCGCCCGCCTGCGCGATGCGCTTTCGCCGGCCCTGCGCACGCTGGTCGACGATGCCGAACTGGAAGCGATGCGCGGCCGCATCGCCCGCACGGCCGACCTGCCCGCGCGTCCGGCGCTTGGCGCACAGGATCTGCTGGCAGCGGCCGGCATCTTCCTGCTGGTGGTGCTTGCAACGTTCCCCGTGGCCCTGCCGTTTCTCTTGTTTGCGGATGTCGCCACCGCGCTGCTGGTATCGCGCGTGCTGACCATCCTGATGCTGTTCGCGGCTGGCATCGCACTTGGCCGCCATGCCGGCTTTGGCGGATGGATCGCGGGTGCGGCGATGACCGTGGTCGGGATTGCACTGACCATGGCCATCATCGCGCTTGGAGGCTGACTATGCAGGCCGGAAGCAACGCTGCGCGGCCGGCAACACCACTGCCCACGCGGGCCGCGCGACTGGCCACACACTGTATGGTGCTGGCCGCGGCGATCGCGCCGCTGCCCTTGCACGCCGCTGAAGACAGCGGCGCTCCCGCAACCGCGGAGGCGCCGGCGTGGAGCGGCGGGATCTCGGCTTACCTCAACCTGCCGCGCGGCAGCGAAGCCTATGTCACCGGCATCGCCATCGCCAAGCGCGGCGTCTTGCATCTGGAGGCGCGCAGCAATTACGAAGGCATGGATGCGTACTCGTTCTTCGTCGGCTACAACCTTGGATGGGGTGATACGCTGCGGCTCGATTTCACGCCGATCCTCGGCGTGGTCACGGGCAGCACGCACAGCGTCGTGGGCGGGTTCGAGGCCACCCTGACCGGCCGCTACGCCGATGCCTATATCGAGTTCGAGTACGTGCCGGACGCCGAGCCGTCCGGGTACGCCTATGCATGGAGCGAGCTCGCCTGGCGCCCCCGGGACTGGCTGCGGCTCGGCCTGGCGGCCCAGCGCACGCGTGTGCCCGACAATGGCCGCAATGTGCAGCGCGGCGTGTTTGCGCAATTGAAAGGCAAGCACGTCTCCGGTGCGGTCTACTGGTTCAATCCCGCCGCGCACGACCAGATCGCCGTGGTCTCGGTCGCGCTGAGCTTTTGACGCGGCCGCGGGCTGTGCGCGCGACTGATGACAGTCGGTCCGGGGGGGCGGGAATGGACGTAAAGCGCAAAACCGAGCTTCGCCAACCTGCCGCGCTCGAGGCCCTGCTGGCCGAAGTCCGTGCCTGCCGCGCCTGCGCGCAGCACCTGCCGCTGGGCCCGCGTCCGGTGGTGCGCGCCGACGCCGCCGCGCGCATCCTGATCGTCGGCCAGGCGCCGGGAACGCGCGTGCACGAGACCGGCATTCCATGGAACGACGCCAGCGGAGAGCGGCTGCGGCAGTGGCTCGGCGTCGACGACGCCACCTTCTGCGATGCCTCGCAATTCGCCATCATCCCGATGGGCTTGTGCTATCCCGGCCGCGGCAAAAGCGGCGACAACCCGCCGCGCCCCGAATGCGCGCCCCTGTGGATGGACCGCCTGCTGGCGCAATTGCCATCGATCGCGCTGACCCTGCTGGTCGGGCAGTACGCTCAGCGGCATTTCCTCGGCGCGCGGCGCAAGCCCACGCTGACCGAAACCGTCAGGGCATGGCGGGACTATGCGCCGGCGTTTATCCCCCTGCCACACCCGTCGCCGCGCAATCAGCCGTGGTTCAGGCAGCATCCCTGGTTCGAGGCCGAGGTGCTGCCGATGTTAAGGGAGCGGGTTGCGCGGATCCTGCCGCACGCAAACGCATCGAGCTGAGCGCACAGCGCCGCAGCCCGGCTCAGTGCGCGCACAGCACCGCCGCCATTTCCCTGGCCGCACCCTGCAGCGTCGGCACCGCCCGCAGCAACGCTTCCAGCGAGGCCCGCGCCGTCGGCGCGTGACAGGCGATCGCGGCCACCACCCGGCCGGGGCCAGTGCTATCGGGTTCGCGCACCGGCACTGCCACCGCGCACATGCCGCGCACGAATTCCTCGTGGTCCACGCCGATGCCGCGCGCGGCCAGGCGATCGAGTTCGGCATTGAGGGCGGGCGGTTCGGACAGCGTGCGCGGCGTGTGCGCGGCGAGGTCCAGGCGCCCTAGCGTCTGCTGGCGTTCGAGCCGGTTCATCGCCGACAGGAACAGCTTGCCACTGGCGGTGCAGTGCAGCGGCACGTGGATGCCGGGCGACAGCTGCAGGCGCAGCGGCTCGTGCGTTTCCACGCGTTCCACGTACAGCACACGGTCGCCGTCGAGCGCGGTCAGGTTGCAGGTTTCGCCCAGCCGCGCCACCAGGCGGGACAGGATGCCGCGGCATTCGCGCAGCAGCGGCGGGCTCCTGAGCGTCTGCAGCGACAACGCGGCCGCGGCCGGCCCGGGCACATAGCCGCGCTCGGCCGGCATCCGCACCACGAAGCCGCTGCGCTCCATCGCCGCCAGCAGGCGCATCAGTGTCGCCTTGGGTACATGCAGGCGCTGCGACAGCTGGGACAGCGTCTGCGGGTGCTGGGCCCGGGCCAGGGTGGAGAGCACCGCCAGCACGCGCAGGCTGCGGGCATCCTCCTCCGGCACCTCGTCCTCTGCTGCAGTGCGATTCTGAAACGGCATTGTCAGGTTCTGTTTCACAACCGGCGTCTCCTCGCGATTGGGCTTTCCATTCCGGCTTCCGAAAATAAAATCCGGAACAGAACGTTTCAGATTATAAATCTAAGCCGGAGGGCAGCGCGCCCGCCGGCCAGAAACAGGAGACAGCGACGATGTCGCAAACCGTTGACTACATCGTGGTGGGCGCGGGTTCGGCCGGGTGCGTGCTGGCCAACCGCCTCAGTGAAGATGGCCGCCATTCGGTCTGCCTGCTCGAGGCGGGGCCGCCCGACCGCTACCCGTGGATCCATATCCCGATCGGCTATGGCAAGACCATGTTCCACAAGCAGGTGAACTGGGGCTTCTATACCGATCCCGACCCCAACATGCTGAACCGCCGCATTTACTGGCCACGCGGGCGCACGCTGGGCGGCAGCAGCGCCATCAACGGCCTGATCTACGTACGCGGCCAGCGCGAGGACTATGACCACTGGGCGGCGCTGGGCAATCCGGGCTGGGGCTGGGACGACTGCCTGCCCTACTTCCGCAAGCTCGAGCACAACGACCTCGGCGCCGGGCCGACGCGCGGCACCGGGGGCCCGCTCAATGCCACCTCGATCGACCGGCGCCATCCGCTGGTCGATGCCTTCGTCGCCGCCGGGCAGGCGCTGGGCCTGCCGCGCCAGACCGACTTCAACAGCGGCGACCAGGAAGGCGTGGGGTATTACCAGCTCACCACGCGCAATGGCTGGCGATGCTCCACCGCGGTGGCCTACCTGCGCCCGGCGCGCCGGCGCGCCAACCTGCGCGTCGAGACCGATGCGCACACCACCGGCATCCTTTTCGAAGGCAAGCGCGCCGTGGGCGTGCGCTACACCCAGCATGGCCAGCCCTATATCCTGCGCGCGCGGCGCGAGGTGATCCTGTGCGCCGGCGCGCTGCAGTCGCCGCAGCTGTTGCAGCTGTCCGGCATCGGCCCCGCGCCGCTGCTGCAGGAGCTGGGCGTACCCGTGGTGCATGCGCTGCCGGGCGTCGGCGAGAACCTCCAGGACCACCTGCAGATCAGGCTCATCTATGAGGTGGCCAAACCCATCACCACCAACGACCAGCTGCGCACACTGACCGGCAAGGCGCGCATGGGCCTGGAATGGCTGCTGCTGCGCAAGGGGCCGCTGGCGATCGGTATCAACCAGGGCGCGATGTTCTGCCGCGCCTTGCCGCACGAAAGCGCCACGCCGGACACGCAGTTCCATTTCTCGACACTGTCGGCGGACATGGCCGGCGGCATGGTGCATCCGTTCTCGGGCTGCACGTATTCCGTGTGCCAGCTGCGCCCGGCGTCGCGCGGCACCGTGCACATCCGTTCGACCGACCCGTTCGAGCCGCCATCGATGCAGCCCAACTACCTGTCGGCCGAACTGGACCGGCGCTGCACCATCGCCGCAGTGCGCTACGCGCGGCGCGTGGCGCAGACCGAACCGATGCGCGCCCTGATGCGGCGCGAGTTCCGGCCAGGCGACGACGTGCGCAGCGACGACGAGATCCTGCATTTCTGCCGCGAGTACGGCGCCACCATCTTCCATCCGTCGGGCACCGCGAAAATGGGCCCGGCCGCCGATCCGCTGGCGGTGGTCGACGCACGCCTGCGCGTGCACGGCATCGGCGGGCTGCGCGTGGTGGACTGCTCGGTGATGCCCACGCTGGTCTCGGGTAACACCAACGTGCCGGTCGTGATGATGGCCGAGCGCGCTGCAGACCTGATCCGCGAAGACGCGCGGCGCGAGACCCACCACGCCGACGTCGCGGCGCCGATGGCCGCCGCGGCCTGAAGCGCTGACGCGGCAGACCGGCGGGGCCAGGCATCGATAACGACCAGGCCAGGCCCCGCATCGCATCGGCGTCCATAACCATCCTTCCAGAGGACGCCGCCCACCACCAGAGGAGACAAGCATGACTAGCCCCAACGAACAGGCGATCCGCAAGGTCGCGCTGGCGTCCGTGATCGGCGCCACCATCGAGTGGTATGACTTCTTCCTGTACGGCGTGGTCGCCGGCCTGGTCTTCAACAAGCTGTACTTCCCCGGCGACGACCCGCTGGTGGCCACCATGCTGGCCTACACCACCTTCGCGGTGGGCTTTGTCACGCGCCCGCTCGGCGGCGTGATCTTCGGACACTTCGGCGACAAGGTGGGCCGCAAGAGCATGCTGGTGATGACGCTGATGATCATGGGCGTTTCCACCTTCCTGATCGGGCTGGTGCCGACCTATGACAGCATCGGCATCCTCGCGCCGGTGCTGTTGCTGCTGCTGCGCGTGCTGCAGGGCATCGGCCTGGGCGGCGAATGGGGCGGCGCGGTGCTGATGGCGTATGAGTACGCACCTGCGGACAGGAAGGGCTTCTACGCGTCGCTGCCGCAGATCGGGCTGGCGATCGGGCTGTGCCTGGCCTCGGGCGTGGTGGCGCTGCTGTCGCTCACCCTGACGGACGCCCAGTTCCTGGCCTGGGGCTGGCGCGTCGCGTTCCTGATCTCGGCGGCGATGGTGTTCGTCGGCATGTATATCCGGCTCAACGTCAAGGAAACGCCGGAATTCGCCGTGATCAAGCAGCGCAATGCCGAAACGCAGATTCCCTTTGTCGACATGATGCGGCGCTACCCCGGCAATATCGTCAAGGGCATGGGTGCGCGCTATATCGACGGCGTCTTCTTCAACATCTTCGGCGTGTTCTCGATCACCTACCTGACCCAGACCGTCAATATCAGCCGCACGCAGGCGCTGGTCGGGGTGATGGCGGCGGCAATCGCGATGTGCTTCTTCATCCCGTTCTTCGGCCACCTGTCCGACCGCATCGGCCGCACGCGGGTGTATTTCTGGGGCGCGCTGATCACCGCGCTGTCGGCCTTCCCCGCGTTCTGGCTGATGCTGAACAGCGGCGGCAACACCATGCTGCTGTGGCTGTCGATCGTGGTGCCGTTCGGGATTCTCTACGCTGCGGTCTACGGGCCGGAGGCAGCGCTGTTCTGCGAACTGTTCGATGCCCGGGTGCGCTACACCGGGATCTCGTTCGTCTACCAGTTCTCGGGCATCTTCGCTTCCGGCATCACGCCCATCATCGCCACGGCGCTGCTCAAGTCGGGCGGCGGGCAGCCCTGGCAGATCTGCGCCTACGTGGCGTTCGCGGGGGTGGTGTCGGCGCTGTCGGTGGCGCTGATCGGGCGGCGCGCGGGAACCGCCGCCCCGCGCGAAAGCGGCGTGCCGCTGCGCGGCCCGGCGCGCTGACCGCAAGCGTCGCGGCCAGCGTTGCGGCCAGCGTTGCGGCAAGCCGGCAATGTCTTAGAATGACACCACGCTAATGACAGGGACATTGCATGCAACCTACGGACGGCACCGGCGCGGCCGCCGCCCCGCTCCTGCCCAAGGTGGTGCGCCAGCGGCTGCACGACACCGTGGTCGACCACCTGCGCAACTTCATCGTCGAAGGGGTGCTGGCGCCCGGCATGAAGCTGAACGAGCGCGAACTGTGCGAAACGCTGGGAATCTCCCGTACGCCGCTGCGCGAGGCGCTCAAGGTGCTTGCCGCCGAGGGGCTGATCGAGATCTCGCCCAACCGCGGCGCCAGCGTCTCGCGCATGAGCGAAGCCGAGGCGTGGGAGGCATTCGAGCTGATGAGCGGCCTGGAGGCCTTTGCCGGCGAGCTGGCGTGCGAGCGCATCACGGCGCCCGAACTGGCCGAGATCAAGGCGCTGCATTACGCCATGCTGGCCTGCCATGCCCGCAATGACCTGCCCGGCTACTACAGCCGCAACCAGGAAATCCACGACCGCATCGCCGCGGCGGCGCGCAACCAGACGCTGCTGCAAACCTACCTGACGCTGAACCGGCGGCTCAAGGCGATGCGCTTCCGCTCGAACCACCAGACCGACAAGTGGGACCGCGCGGTGCACGACCACGAAGAGATGATCCGCGCGCTGGAAGCCCGCGACGGCAAGCGCCTGGCGTCCATCCTGCGCCAGCACCTGCTGGAGAAGCGCGCCGCCGTGATGCAGATCCACCCGGATCCGGCCAGCGCGCCTGCCGTGCCCAACGCCTAGCGCGGCGCGCCGTCAGCGCCGCGTGGCCAGGATGCGGTAGCCGCGGCTGCAATGCTCATGCGCCGCGGCGCGGGCTTCATCGGGGTCGTCGAACAAGCCGGCCTGCGCGATCTCCGGCACCAGCACGGCCTCGCCGGATTCCGCGGCCAGGAAGCGTCCGTCGCGCGACTGCACGATATACAGCACATCCGAGCCGACCTCGCCCACCGGCTGTCGCCAGCCCGCCGGCTGGCCCAGGCGGCGCTGCCCGGGCACGCCTCCGCCGCCGCCACCCGTGCGCCGCTGTCCCTCATCCGCACCGGTCCCGGCGCGCGCCACCTGCAGGTTGTTGCGGACTTCGTTCACGCCGAGCACGTCTTCGGCCAGTTCTTCAATGCGGAATTTGATGCCGCGGTCGGCCACGGTGCCGGTCAGCGTGACGATGCCGGAGCCGACATCGACGGTCACGTCCGAGACGTCGTCGTCGGCATGCGCCAGCCGTTCGCACAGATCGTCGCGAATGCGCGCATCGGTGCGCTGGTAGTTCTTGGGCAACCGGCGCGAGGCGGTCCGCGCCGGGATGCCGGGACGGTACTGGTCTTGCGGGCCCTCGCCATCTTCCGTGCCGTAGCGCGCCTGCCCGTAGCCAAAGCCCGAGCCGCCCGGATTGCCGCTGCGCCAGTGGTGTGCCTGGCGGGTATCGTCCGGCTCGCCATAGCCCCGGTTGCGCCACGTTTCCCTGATTTCCGACGGTGGATAGTCTTTCATGGATTGCCTCCGATCTGAACGCGCGGGTTGCGCCGTATCTGGCGCCGTGTCTGCTATCGGTAGCATCATCCATGCCTCGCGCCGCGGCTGGCGGCAGGCGGCTGGCACCGTGCGGCACCACGCCGGCCTGGCCGCCGCGGTGCCGCGCAAGCGCGGGGAGCATCGAAGTTTTTACACGGTTGCCCCGGGCGCGGGCCGGTCGAGGTAGCCCCCCACGATGCGCCCCAGCAGCGGCAGCTTGCCGGTGAAGAAGTGATCCGCGCCCGGCACCACCACCACCGGCAGCGCCTGCGGCCGGGCCCAGTCGAACAGCGCTGCCAGTTCCGCGCGCTCGTCGCGCTCGCCATGGACCACCAGGCAATCGGACGGCACGGCGGGCGTGTCATAGCTGCGATGGGCTTTCACCTGGCCATAAGGGGTGCCGGCCAGCACCAGGTGGCGGATCGGCACGGACTGCGCCGCCAGCGCCGCGGCCACATGGGCCATGACGAAGGCGCCGAAGGAGAAGCCGGCCAGCGCCAGCGGCAGGCCGGGATGCGTGTCGCGCAGATGCGCGACGACCGCCAGCATGTCCAGCGTCTCGCCCCGTCCCTGGTCATGGGCGCCACCGGAACCGTCCACGCCGCGAAAATTCGGCCGCACCGCCAGGTAGCCGCGCGCCACCAGCGCCTTGGCCAGCTGGTGCGGCACCTTGTGCGTGGCCGAGCCGCCCAGCAACGGATGCGGGTGGCCCACCACGGCAATGCCGCGCGGATCGCCCACGGGCCGGTCGACCAGCAGTTCAATCGGCCCGGCTTCGCCGTCGAGCCGGGTCTTTTCGGTGCCTGACGCAACCGCCATGCGTGCTCCTGAGTATGTCGAGACTAAGGTAAGGGCCGCGCACGGCCCGAAGTCCGCGATGTTACTGCGATGACGGCGGTCGTGCCGGCGGCGATCCGTGGCGACAGGACGGTCCGTGCACGGATGCGTATCAATTTGTCACGGTGTGCCCCATCCGCCGCAGCATGCGGCGGGGTGGCGGATGCGCTTTCCTATAATTTCGCGAATCGCGGCAAGGCCCGTTGCACCGGCCGGCCGCCCGCGGCCAGCCGCTTTCGATGCCCCTCGTGGCCGCATCGTCACTGGCCCGACCATGCACCGAGAGGATCGCCAGCGAGCAGCGGTCCCCTCGCCCTGTTCATTGCCGGTGTCCCGGCCGTTCCCGCATCCGATCGCCGCGCCGCACCCTTGCCGGGTGCGGGCGCGACAGGCGATCCCGCATGTCGATGCCGGACGGCCGCAAGCCGTCACCGTCCGACGAGATTCCGCCATGAGCAACGTTTCACGGCTCGCACTGGGCCTTGCGCTCGCTGCGCTATGCCACCTGATGCCAGCCACCCTGCCCGCCGCGAACGCGGCGCCGGCATCCGAGGCCGCTTCCGCCACCGAGGCGCAACAGCCGCCCGCCCTGACCCACGCCGAAGCCACCGCCGAACTCAAGCGCCTGCAGACCGAGCAGGACCGCATCAAGCAGCAGGCCTCCGATCCCGACGGCACCACCAAGCTGGACGAGCTGGATCATGACCTGCACAAGCTCGATGCCGATGTCGACAAGCTGTCCGCCGCGCTGGCGCCGCAGCGCAACCAGCTGCAGGCGCAGCTCGACGTGCTGGGCCCCCCGCCATCGGACGGCATCGCCAAGGAAGCCCCGGCGGTGGTCCGGCAGCGCGCCGAACTGAATGCGCGGCGCCAGCAGCTCGATGCGCAGCTCAAGCAGGCGGCCGAGAGCAAGGAGAACATCGCCAACCTGAGCGGCCAGATTGCACGGCTGCAGCGCAGCCAGCTGAAAGACCAGCTGGCGCTGCGCTCGGACAGCATCCTGAACCCGCAGTTCTGGAAGCCGATGGTGAACCCCGCCGCCGAGGACCGCGCGCGCATGGCCGCGTTCCTGGACCAGGTGGAGCCGATGGTGCAGCTGGCGTGGCAGCCGTCGCAGCGCGCCGCCACCATCGCCCTGCTGCTGCTCGCGCTGGGCGTGTGGCTGCTGGGCAAGCGCCTGGCCGAACGCGCGCTGGCCTGGTTCTGCCTGAACAAGCTGCCGCCGACCCGGCTGCGGCGCAGTGCGCTGGCGCTGGCCACCACGCTCGCGACGGTGGCCACCACGGGGCTGGCGGTGCAGATCGTCTACAACGCCTTCACCCGCAACTATGAACTGCCGCCGGACCTGCTGACGCTGTACGGCGGACTGGTCAAGCTGACCCTGACCAGCGCCCTGATCGCGGGCCTCGGGCGCGCGCTGCTGTGCACGCGCCACCCGTCCTGGCGGCTGCCCGCGCTGGCCGATCCGGTGGCGCGGGCGATGAAGCCATTCCCCGCGGTGCTGGCCGGGCTGCTCTTGCTGGCCGGCGCGCTGGAACAGCTCAACCGCATTGCCGATACCAGCGTGCAGGTCACGCTGCTGGGGCGCGGACTGGTCTCGCTGGTGGTGGTGCTGACCATCGGCGCGGCGCTGCTGCGCGCCAACCGCGTGCGCAACGAGCTGGCGGCGGCGGGCGAGCAGCCCGAGGCGCGCGCCACGCTGGCCGGCATGATCCACGCTGGCGTCACGCTGATCGTGATCGTGTCGATGGTGGCGCTGCTGGCGGGCTATATCAGCTTCGCGCGCTTCCTGACCTATGAGCTGGTCTGGTTCGACATCGTGCTGTGCAGCCTGTACCTGCTGACCCAGGTGACGCGCGACCTGTTCGAAAGCCTGTTCTCGACCCAGCACGCCAGCGGCCAGGTGATCAAGCAGCTGTTTGGCGTCGACGATGCGCGCCTGGAACAGGCCGCCACCATCCTGTCCGGCATCGGCGCCAGCCTGTTGCTGCTGCTGGCCGTGGTGGCGCTGCTGACCGGCGGCTTCGGCACCACCCCCGCCGACCTGGTCAACAGCCTCGTCACCGTGCTGGGTGGCGAAAAGCTGCGCAGCCTGAACATCATGCCCGAGCGCATCCTCAATGCGCTGGTCGCGCTGGGCGTGGGGATCTGGCTGCTGCGCACCGTGCGGCGCTGGCTCGATGCCGAGCTGCTGCCCAAGCTGTGCATGGAGCCGGGCCTGCGCGCGTCGCTGATCACGCTGTTCAGCAATGTCGGCTATGTGCTGCTGGTGCTGCTGACGCTGTCGCTGCTGGGCGTGCGCTGGGACAACCTGGCGTGGATCGTCAGCGCGCTGTCGGTCGGCATCGGCTTCGGCCTGCAGGAGATCGTGAAGAACTTCGTCTCGGGCCTGATCCTGCTGACCGAGCGCCCGGTCAAGGTGGGCGACATGGTCAGCATCGCCGGCGTCGAGGGCGACATCCGCCGCATCAATGTGCGCGCCACCGAGATCCAGCTGGGCGACCGCTCCACGGTGATCGTGCCCAATTCGCAGCTGATCTCGCAGAACCTGCGCAATGTCACCATGAGCAACAGCACCCAGGGGGTGGCCTCGCTGCAGCTTACCTTCCCGCTGAACACCGACCCCGAGCAGCTGCGCGACCTGCTGCTCGACGTCTACCGCGAGAACGAAAGCATCCTCGACGTGCCCGCCCCGTCCGTGATGTTCAGCCAGCTGGCGCCCAACGGCATCACGCTGTCGGTGACCGGCTATGTCGGCAGCCCGCGCATCGCCGCGAACACGCGCAGCGACCTGCTGTTCGAGATCCTCAAGCGGCTGCGCGCCGCCGGCATCTCGCTGTCGGTGCCGCAATCGCTGCGGCTGGAGAACATGCCGCCGTTCGGGCCGGAACCGGAGCGCGCGCTGGCGACCGGCTGATCGCCGGGCGGCAGTGCCGCCTTGCCGATCATCGCCGCTATAACGCGGCCTCACCCGCCGCGTCGGCGTCGACCGCCACTGCCACCAGCCACCGGCGAATTAGCTGCTCTTCCTGCGCCGACAGGCCCGCCGCCAGGCGGGCCTCGTTGACCATGACGCGTTCGCGGCACTGGCCCAGCAAGGCCTTGCCCTGCTTCGTCAGCGCGATGGTCTGGATGCGGCCGTGCACCGGATGCGGCGCGCGCTCGATATGGCCCGCCTTCTCCAGGTTGCCGACGATCACGCTGACGGTCTGCGGCGTCAGCAGCGCCAGCCGCGCCAGGTCGGCGCCGGACAACCCCGGATACGCGCCCAGCATGGTCAGCACCACGAACTGCGGCGGCGTCACGTTCAGGTCGGCCAGCGCCCGCTCCATGCGCAGCCGATTGGCCGCGCCCGCCTGCCGCAGCAGGTAGCCAAGGTGGCCGCTCTCGCCGCGCTTGCCTTCGCCCGGCGCCGGAACGGCAGAGATGTCCGCGCCCGGGGCGCCCTCGCGGGAGGTTGTCTTGCGCATAATGTCAGAACTCTTATATTATGTTCGTACTCTGATATTAACCCAGTTCCGCCGAAGGAGACCCGCAATGCCGGATCCGCATGCCAGCATGACGTTCGAATCGTTCACGCGCGCCGCGCCCGCGGTGTACGCGGCCCTGCGCGCGCTCGGCACCGCCGTGGATGACTCGGGGCTCGACAAGCGCTTGACCGAGCTGGTCAAGGTGCGCGTCTCGCAGCTCAACGGCTGCGCCTTCTGCCTGCAGTTCCACCTGAACCTGGCGCGCCGGCATGGCGTGGACGCGCGCAAGCTGGATCTGGTCGCGGTCTGGCGCGAAGCCGGCGTCCATTCCGCGCGCGAGCAGGCGGCGCTGGGCTGGGCCGAGGCCTTGACCGTGCTGGGCGCCAGCGCGGGGGCCGGCGCGGAACACGCCCGTCAGCAGGCGCTGGCCCGGGTGCGCGAGCATTTCAGCGAGAGCGAGATCCCTTTCCTGGCCGCTTCGATCGCAGCAATCCAGGCATGGAACCGGATTGCGGCCGGCCTGCAGTTCCCGCCGCCGCCCGCCGAACCCGCACGGAGCGCCGCATGAACACCGCCACCATTCCGCACACCGGACTCCGGCATGCCGAACATGACACCGAAGTGGCCGCCTGTTTTGCGCTGATGCGGCAATTGCGTCCGCACCTGGCATCGGCCGAGGAACTGGTGGCGCGCTGGCGCCGCCAGGCCGCGACGGGCTATCGCCTGCTGGTGCTATGGGACCACGGCAAGCCGGTGGCACTGGCCGGCTGGCGCCTGCAGGAAAACCTGGTCCGCGGCATCCACGCCTATGTCGACGACCTCGTCACCGACGCGAACGCGCGCAGCAGCGGCTACGGGCAACAGGTGATGGACCGGCTGAAACACGAGGCGCGCCAGGCCGGCTGCCGCACGCTGGTCCTCGATACGCCACTCGCCAACGTGCTCGGCCACCGCTTCTACTACCGCAACGACCTGCTGGCGAGCGCGCTCCATTTCCATTTCCCCCTGGAGGACAACCACCGATGACTACCTTGCTTCACCTCAGCGTCAGCAGCCGCGGCGAGGCCTCTGGCAGCCGGCAGGCCGCCGCGCGCCTGCTCGGCCAGATCGGCGCTGGCCCGCTGCGCGTGATCGCGCGCGACCTGGCCGAGCAGCCGCTGCCGCACCCGGATCGCGCCCACGTCGAAGCCAGCCTGATGCCGCCCGAGCAGCGCGGCCCGGCCGAGCATGCGGCGCTGGCGCTGTCGGAAACGCTGATCGCCGAACTGGAATCGGCCGACGCCGTGCTGATCTCGACGCCGATGCATAACTTCACCGTGCCGTCGGCGCTCAAGGCCTGGATCGACCTGGTGGTGCGGCCCAACCGCACCTTCCAGAATACGCCGGCCGGCAAGGTCGGCATGCTGGCGAACCGGCCGGTGCTGGCGGTGGTCACGTGCGGCGGCCCGTTCCGCGAAGGGCCGGGCAGCCAGCAGGATTTCCTGTCGCCATACCTCAAGTATGTGTTTGCGGCGATCGGCATCACTCAGGTCGAAGTGATGCGCCTGGAACGCATGAACTGGGGTCCGGACTTTGCGCAAATGGCGCTGGACAGCGTGCGGGTACCGGCGGGCTGGCCGCGGGAGATGGCACCCGCCTGACGCGGCGGAGCCGGCGCGGCGCCCCACGATATTCTCATGGAAAGATTGTTCGCTTTGTTATATTCTCCAATCGAGAATATCGAGACAACCTCCTTTCCCCCTGCCGCGCCCGACCGCCGATGGAACTGGCCGAACTTGAAATCTTCCGCGCCGTAGCTACGGAGCAAAGCATCACCCGCGCCGCGCGCCTGCTGGACCGGGTGCAGTCCAACGTCACCACGCGCGTCAAGCAGCTGGAAGAGGCGCTTGGCGTGGCGCTGTTCCAGCGCGACAGCAAGCGCATGCTGCTGACACCCGAGGGTCACCGGCTGCTCGCCTATGCCAACCAGATGCTGGCGCTGGCCGAAGAAGCGCGGCAGTCGGTGCAGGGCGCCGCGCCGTCGGGTCGCCTGCGCATCGGCACCATGGAAAGCGCCGCCGCCAATCGCCTGCCGATGCCGCTGGCGCGCTTCCACGCGGCCTGGCCCGGCGTGGAAATCGAGATCCGCACCGGCACCACGCGCGCGCTGGTCGACGCCGTGCTCGACCACCGGCTCGATTGCGCCGTGGTGGCGCATCCCGGCGAAGGGCCGGCGCGCGCGGCCGACATGGACGAACTGGCTCCCGGCCTGGAAGGTACCTACCTGTTCACCGAGCACCTGCAGCTGGTGCTGCCCGGCAGCCACCCCAAGGCGCGCGGGCCGCAGGACGTCGCGTTGCGCCGCCTGGCCGCCTTCCCCAAGGGCTGCACCTACCGCCAGTGCGCGGAAGACTGGCTGGCGCAGGGCACCGACGACATGCGCCAGCGCCTGGCTATCACCGAGATGCCGTCGTACCACGCCATGCTGGCGTGCGTCAGCGCCGGCACGGCAATGGCCATCCTCCCGCGCTCGCTGCTGGCGCTGCACCGTGACGCGGTCGACGTGCAGACCGTGCCGGTGCGCGCGGTGCACACGTATATCGTCAAGCGTGCCGGCTATGCCACGCACGCCTGCGACGCCTTCGTGCGCGAACTGCGCGATGGCTGACCCTGCCGTCCCCTCTCCACCCATCGCCGCACCATCGCCCTCGACCCCGCAAAAAGGAGCGCCAAATTGACCCACGCCACCTCCGCCGCTGACCGCCTGCCCCTGTTGCGCAAGCTTGGCATCCGCACACCCATCATCCAGGCCCCCATGGCCGGTGTCAGCACGACCGCGCTGGCCGCGGCCGTCACCAATGCCGGCGGGCTCGGTTCGCTCGGCGTTGGTGCCATGGATGCCGAGGCCGCGCGCAAGGCCATCCGCGAGACCCGCGCGCTGACCAGTGGCCCGTTCAACGTCAATGTGTTCTGCCATGCGCCGGCCGTCGCCGATGCCGCGCGCGAGCAGGCATGGCTGGCCTACCTCGCTCCGCGCTTTGCCGAATTCGGCGCCACCCCGCCCGCAACGCTGCGCGAGATCTACCGCAGCTACGTCACCGACGAAGCCATGCACGCGATGCTGCTGGAAGAACGCCCGGCCGTGGTCAGCTTCCATTTCGGGCTGCCCGATGCGGGGCGGATCCGCGCGCTGCGCGACGCCGGCATCGTGCTGCTGGCCAGCGCCACCTCGCTCGATGAAGCGCGTGCCATCGAGGCGGCCGGCATCGACGCGATCGTCGCGCAGGGCATCGAGGCCGGCGGCCATCGCGGCGTGTTCGACCCCTCCGCCGTCGACGAGGGACTGGGCACCTTCGCGCTGGTACGCGTGCTGTCGACCCAGACCCGCCTGCCGGTGATCGCCGCGGGCGGCATCATGGACGGTGCCGGCATTGCCGCGGCGCTGGCGCTCGGCGCACAGGCCGCGCAGCTTGGCACCGCCTTTATCGCCTGCCCCGAAACCGTCGCCGACGGCCCCTACCGCGAGGCACTGCTGCAGGCGCGCAAGCCGACCGTGCTGACCCGGGCCATTTCCGGCCGCCATGCGCGCGGCCTGGCCAACCGCTTTACCGAGCTGGGTGCCGCCGCCAGCGCGCCCGCCACGCCCGACTACCCGATCGCCTACGACGCCGGCAAGGCCCTGCATGCCGCCGCCAAGGCGCGTGGCAGCGCAGACTTTGCCGCGCATTGGGCCGGCCAGGCCGCGCCGCTGGCGCGCGCGTTGCCCGCGGCGGAACTGGTCGCGGCGCTGGCCGGCGAACTTGCCGCCAGTGTGCGCGCGCTGGGCACGCTGGCGGAAACGCTCGGATAAGCGGTTTCGGACAGCGCCGTTTTGCCGCGTCTTACAACAGGTTAAAAATGGGGACTCTTACAAGCCGCGGTTACAAAGCTAACAAGTCGGCCCGGGGCCCGAAACACCTTGATCGCCGGTTTGCGTCCATCATTCAGGAACACAAGCTGTGCATGACAAGGAGTTAGCAATGCGCCCCTCCACCCGCATCGTCGCCGCGGCGGTCCTGGCCGCGACCCTGGTAGCCGCCGGCTCCGCTTCCGCGCGCGGCCGGTACCACCACCATGGCGGCTCGAACGCCGGCGCAGTGCTGGCGGTCGGCGCGCTCGCCGGCCTGGCGCTGGGCGCCATGCTGGCCTCGGGACCGGTGGTGGCGGCACCCGTGGCCCCGCCGCCCGTCACCTATGCCCCCGCGCCGGTCTCATACGCGGCGCCGGCGGTACCGCCGGGCTACTGCTACCGCGACTACGACCGCGCCTACGTGCCGTGCGGCCCGCAGCCTTCCGGCTACTACCGCGAGGCACCGTACTACGGTTACTGAGGCCTGACGCCATGCCGGTCGACCGCGACTATTTCGCCGGCCTGTACGGCCGCAATGAAGATCCCTGGGGCATCGGCACGCGCTGGTACGAAGCGCGCAAGCGCGCCCTGCTGCTGGCCACGTTGCCGCGCGAGCGCTTCGCCCGCGCCTTCGAACCCGGCTGCGGCGGCGGCCACCTGAGCGTGGCGCTGGCGCCGCGCTGCGATGCGCTGGTAGCGATGGAGCTGGCCGAGAGCGCTGCCGAGCAGGCGCGGCAACGGCTGGCACCGTTCCCGCAGGCATGCGTGCTGACCGGCGAATTGCCACAGCAATGGCCGGAAGGCAGCTTTGACCTGATGGTGTTTTCCGAACTGGGCTACTACTTTCCCAAACCCGACTGGCACGAAGTCGCGGCAATGGCCGCGCGCACGCTGGCCGACGACGGCGTGATCGTCGCCTGCCATTTCCGGCATCCGTTCGCCGAGCAGCAGATCACCGCGCAGGCGGTGCACGAAGCCATCGGCGCGCAACGGGGGCTGTACCGGCATATCCGGCACGAGGAACCGGATTTCGTGCTGGAACTTTGGACAAGGCAGCTGGAGATGCGGCTGGCGTAGATCCACCACGGAAAAGAAAAACGCCCCATGCAAGCAGCGACTTGCATGGGGCGTTGTCTTTGGAGCAATTGCCAGGCACACCGGTCCTTGATCGACCGCTTGCGTACTCCCTCTCCCGCTTGCGGGAGAGGGTTGGGGAGAGGGCCGGTGTATCGACGAAGTGATGCGCGTCGGTATGCCAGTGCCTGCCCTCTCCCCCGGCCCCTCTCCCGCAGGCGGGAGAGGGGAGCAAACAAGCGGTCGATTCAGATCAGCGAGACCGCTTATACCGGCACATCCCTGGTCGGATCCGGCTTGCGGTCATCGAACCAGCGGTACAGCGTCGGCACCATCACCAGCGTCAGCAGCGTCGAGGTGATCAGCCCGCCGATCACCACCACCGCCAGCGGCCGCTGCACTTCAGAGCCGGGACCGGTCGAGAACAGGAACGGCACCAGGCCCAGCATGGCGATGGTCGCCGTCATCATCACCGGACGGAAACGCTGCGTCGCGCCCTGCACCACCGCCTCGTCGAGCGACAGGCCGGAATCGCGCAGCGTGCGGATGTACGACACCAGCACCACCCCGTTCAGCACCGCCATGCCCCACAGCGCGATAAAGCCCACCGACGCCGGCACCGACAGGTATTCGCCGGTGACGAACAGCCCGATGATGCCGCCGATCGATGCGAACGGCAGCACCGTGATGATCAGCGTGGCAAAGCGCAGCGAGTTGAACAGCAGGAACAGCAGGAAGAAGATCGCGGCAATGGTGACCGGCACGATGATCTTCAGGTGGCCCATGGCGCGTTCCATGTTCTGGAACTGGCCGCCCCACTCGAGGTAATAGCCCTCGGGCAGCTTCACCTTGGCGTCCGCGGCCTGCTGCAGTTCGGCGACGAAGCCGCCGAGGTCGCGGTCCTTCACGTTGATCATCACCACCACGCGGCGCTTGGCCATTTCTCGGCTGATCTGCGCCGGGCCGTCATTGACTTCGATCCTGGCCACGCTCTGCAGCGGCACCTGCGTCCCGTCCGGCGTGTTCACCAGCAGCTGGCGGATCGACTGCACGTTGTTGCGGAACTCTTCCGGCAGGCGCACGGCCGCCGCGAAGCGGCGCTCGCCTTCGAAGATGTCCGTGGCGCGCTTGCCGCCGATGGCGATCTCGATCACGTCATGGATGTCCGACACGTTGAGGCCATAGCGCGCGATCGCCTGGCGGTCGATCTCGATGGACAGGTACTGCTGGCCCGACACGCGCTCGATGCGGATGTCCTGCGAGCCCTGGATGCCGCCGGCGACGCGGGCGATCTCGCCCGCCAGTTCGCGCAGCTTGTCCAGGTCATCGCCGAACACCTTCACCGCCACGTCGGAACGCACGCCGCTGACCATCTCGTCGACGCGGTCCGAAATCGGCTGCGCCATCACGATCTGCACGCCCGGAATGGCCTTGAGCTTTTCGCGGATGGCATTGGCGATATCGTCCTGGGTCCAGCCGTCGGGCCATTCGTCGCGGTCCTTCAGGCTGGCGATCGGGGTCGATTCGTTCTGGCCCTGCGGGTCGGCCGGGCTTTCGCCGCGGCCCACGCCCGACACCACCGACTTCACGCCCGGCACGCTCAGCACCAGCTTGTTGGCTTCCTTCTCCAGCTTGATCGACTCTTCCAGCGAGATGTTGGGCACACGGTCGATCGCCGGCACGATCGAGCCTTCCTTCATCTCCGGAATGAACGAGGTACCCAGCAGCGGCACGATCAGCAACGTGGCGATGAACGCCGCAACAGCGCTGAGCACGGTCTTGCGGCTGTTTCCCAGCGCCCAGTGCAGCAGGCGCAGGTAATGACGCTTCATGAAGGCGATCAGGAACGTGTCATGCTCGGCACCGCCCTTGAGCAGATATGACGACAGCACCGGCGACAGCGTCAGCGACAGGAACAGCGAGATCGCCAGCGCAATCGAGATGGTGAACGCCAGCGGCGCGAACATCTTGCCTTCCATGCCCGACAGCGTCATCAGCGGCAGGAACACCAGGATGATGATGCCCACGCCGACGATCACCGGCGTGGCCACTTCCTGTACGGCCTTGACCAGGATCTCGGTCTTGGTCAGTCCTGGCTCCTTGTGGCCGAGCCGCTCGAACGCGTTCTCCACCACCACCACCGAGCCGTCGACCATCAGGCCGATGGCGATCGCCAGCCCTCCGAGCGACATCAGGTTGGCCGACAGCCCCGCCTGGTTCATCACCATGAACGTCAGCAATGGCGTCAGCACCAGCGTGGCCAGCACGATGATCGACGAACGCACGTCGCCCAGGAACAGGAACAGCACGATCACCACCAGCACCACGCCTTCGAGCAGCACCTTGGTCACGGTCCACAGCGCCGCGTCGACCAGTTCGCTGCGGTCGTAGTACGGCACGATCTGCAGCTTGCCCGGCAGCATGCCGCGCTCGTTGATCTCGGCGACGCGGGCCTTGACGCGGCTGACCACTTCCTTGGCATTGCCGCCGCGCATCATCATGACGATGCCGCCGACCGCCTCGGTCTGGCCGTTCTTGACCAGCGCGCCCTGGCGCACCTCATGGCCGATGGTGACATTGGCCACATCGCGCAGGTAGACCGGCGTACCGTTGACTTCTTTCAGCACGATGCTGCCGAGGTCCTCGACGCCCTTGGCCAGGCCGACGCCGCGGATCAGGTACTGCTCGGCATAGTGCGGCAGCACGCCACCGCCGGAGTTGGCGTTGTTGCGCGCCAGCGCCTCGTAGACCTGCTGGATCGACACGCCGTAATGGCGCATGCGCTCCGGGTTGACCAGCGCCTGGTACTGGCGCACATAACCGCCCTGCGAGTTGATCTCGGCCACGCCGGGAATCGAGCGCAGCAGCGGGCGCACCACCCAGTCCTGGGCGATGCGGCGCTCGGCCAGCTCTTCCTGGGTCAGTTCGCGGTTGCCGTCGTCGGCGCGGTCCAGCGTGTACTGGTAGACCTCGCCCAGGCCGGTCGAGACCGGCCCCAGCACGGGCGTGACGCCCTCGGGCATGCGCCCGCCCACTTCGATCAGGCGCTCCATCACCAGCTGGCGCGCGAAGTACACGTCGGTGGCATCGGTGAACACCAGCGTGATCAGCGACAGGCCGGCCTTGTTCAGCGAGCGCATTTCTTCCAGCCCGGGCAGGCCGGTCATGGCCATTTCCACCGGCACGGTGACAAAGCGCTCCACTTCCTCGGGCGAGCGGCCCGCGGCTTCGGTGGCGATCTGCACCTGCACGTTGGTCACGTCCGGGAACGCATCCACCGACAGCTTGGTGGCAGCGCGCAGGCCGAAGAAGAACAGCACCACGGCAAGGACGCACACCACCAGCCGCTGCTTGATGGCGGCTTCGACTAGGGATTTCATCATGGCCGGTTACCCTTGTTCGAGGCGCTTGCGCTCGTTGTCCAGGTGGAAGGCGCCCTCGACCACAATGCGGTCGCCGGCCTTCACGCCGTTCTGGACCACGCGCATGCCGTCGCTCTCGGCGCCCAGCTTGACGCGGGTCAGGCGGTATTTGTTGCCCGGCATCTCGACATAGACCATCTCGTCATTGCCGTCGCGCACCACCGCTGCCGCCGGCACCACCAGCTGGTCGACCGGCTTGCCCGCAATCAGCATGCTCGCCAGCATGGCGGGCTTGAGCCGCCCTTCGCGGTTCTCCAGCTCGGTGCGGACCAGCACCGTGCGCGATTGCGGATTGACCGTGCGGCCCACGTAGATCAGCTTGCCGGTAATGGTCTGGCGCCCGGCGCCGTTGGCCAGCGACGGCACCTCGATCTCCACGCTCTGGCCCTCGGCCACCTGCGCGGCCTGCTGCTCGGGCACCTCGGCCACCACCCAGACCCGCGACAGGTCCGCCACGGTGTAGAGCGCGTCGGCGGGCTGCACCACCTGGCCTTGCGCCACGTTGCGCTCGACCACGGTGCCGCTGATGCTGGAATACACCGGCGAATGCGAGTTGATGCTGCCGCTCCTGGCCAGCTGGGCGATTGAGCTTGCCGACATGCCCAGCACGCGCAGCTGGTCGCGGTAGGCGCGCATCTCGGCCGAGGCGATCGCCAGCTCGCTTTCGCGGCGCTGCAGTTCGCCGCGGCCGATCACGTCGGCGGCAAACAGCTGGCGCGCGCGCTCGGCATTTCGGCCTTGCAGCTCGGTCTGGGCTTCGCTTTTCAGGAACGCCATCTGCGCCGCGCCCAGCTCGCTGCTGTGCAGGCGCGCCAGCACCTGGCCGGCCTTCACTTCCTGGCCCAGCGTGGCATACAGGTCGGTCACGCGGCCGGTCACGCTGGCGCCGATGCGCGACACGCGCTGCTCGTCGAAATCAATGCGGCCGGCCACGCGCAGCATCTCGCTGAACGGGGAGGTGGCCACGGGGGCCACCTTCAGGCCCTTTTGCAGGTTGCCCTCTGGCTGGATCACGCCGGGCGGCAGCTTGGGCGCTTCGGCCACCGGCTCAGGTTTGTCGGAACAGGCCGCCAGGCTGAACGTCAGGACGGCGGCGGCCGTCAGCGAAAGCAGGAAATTGGGACGCATGGTTATTTCTGTTCGATGTTGGACGTCGGCTGCAGGCCCGGCGCGGCGGTGGCGCCCGGGGCAGTCGACATAAGCTTTTCGATCTGGATCGCGGCCAGCTGCAGGTCGTACTGCGCGGCGATCAGCTCATTGCGCGCGCCACGCAGCACGCGCTGGGCATCGAGGTAGTCCAGGATGCCGCGCTCGCCGAAGCGGTAGGCGGCTTCGGCCACGCCCAGCGCCGACTCGGCCTCGCGCACGATGCCGGACTCCAGCGCCGTTACCTGCGCCTGGTTGATCTCGTACTGGCGGTAGGCCGCTTCCAGTTCCTGCGTCAGCTCGAACTCGCGCATCTCCAGCGCGCTGCGCGCCTGCGTGGCCTGCGCCGTGGCTTCGCCCACCGGACCGCTGCGGCGGTCCCACAGCGGGATGGTCAGGATCACGCCGATCTGCGAGACGTTGTTGTCAGGCTGGCGGTCGGTGCTGGCACGCAGTGCCACTTCCGGCCAGCGCAGCGACTTCTGGTAGTCCACGCCCAACTGCGCGCGCTCCAGCTCGGTGCGGCGCTGGACCAGTTCGGCGTTGCCGGCGATCATGGTGTCGCGCAGTGCCTGCAGCGGCGGCACGTCGGGCGACTGGCCCAGCGTGCCCGCCAGCGAAAACTGCCCCGGCATGGCGCCGCCCACCTGCTGGCGCAGCGCGGCCTTGGCCTGGTTCACGCGCAGCTCGGCGGTCTGCTGGCTCTTCTGCGACGCCAGCAGTTCGGTCTCGGCCTTGATCAGCTCGTAGCGCGGGGCCTCGCCCACCTCCACGCGCAGGCGCGCGCGGGAATGGATCTGGCGCATCATCGCCAGGTCTTCCTCGGCCGCGTGCAGCTCGCTCTCGCGGCGCAGCACGTCGTAGTAGGCGGTCTTCACGCGCGCCGCGAGGTCGGCCCGGAAGCCCTGCCGCACCGCTTGCGACGATTCCAGCCCGCGGGTCGCCATGGCCTCGCGCAGGCTGCGCTGGTGCGGGTAATCGAACTTCTGCACCACCGCATAGCTGGGCGCGTTGCCACTGGTCACGCCCGGCTGCTTGCCTGACAGGCGGCCGTACATCACCTCGACCTGCGGATTCGGATAGGCGCGGGCGCTGCTGATGGCGGCGCTGGCGGCGTCGACGTTGGCCTCGGCGGCAGCCACGCCCTTGTTGGTGGACTGGGCCAGGTCGAGCAACTGGGGCAGCGAGTAGGCGGGGCCGGCCGGGGCGGCGGCGGCAGGAGCGGTTTTCGGTACGGCGGCGGCCGCCAGGATGGCGGCGCCCGGCAGCGGCGCGGCAGCCGGCTTGGACAGCGGTGCGCGGGGCGCGGGCGCGGCACCGGCCAGGTCCGATGCCTTCGCGGTGGTTCCACCTTGGGCGCCGGCCTGGGCCGGGGCCGCGGCAAGCGTCATCAGCGAAAGCGACGCGATCAGGGTCAGCTTGGTTGTTGTCATGAGTCGGGAAAGCAAGCGGTACGTCTGCCTCCCGCCACGCTGCCGCCCGCCCCGGGTGACGACGTCAAGGGGACGCAATCACGGCAGGACGCACGACGGCGTCGGCATGCCCGCGCGGTCAGGCGGCAGGCAGGCTGGCGAGATCAGGCAAAGGGGCGCGGCCCGCGGCGGGGCGGCTGCATGCGGCAGCGCGCACGATGCGGGCGCAGGAAAGCGGTCAGGCGAGGAATATGGGCGGCCGGAAAAAGGCCGAAGGCGGCGGATCGGCGCGGCCTGGCGGGAGCTGGGCCACGTCGCCGGTGGGCAGCAGCAGCTTCACCGGGGGCAATGCAATCAGCGCGCTGGATTCTTCGATCTCGTCGAGCAGGTCGAGCGGATCGAGCAGGTCGGCCGACCAGATATTGCAGTACCCGGGGGGCGGGTCGTCGCAGATATCGTCGTCGTTCAGCCCGTCATCGCCGGGCACCACGAGCCGGCCCAGATCGTCGACAGGCTGGGCCGCCGCCATGTCGATCAGGTCCACGCCCGCCTGCTGCACTCCCGGCATGGCCGCGCGCGCGTCCGCCGCTGCTCCAAAGGAGAGCAGCGACAGGCACATGGCAGTCAGCAGCAGGAACAACAGTCGCATTGGATCGGGGGCAGTGGCGGCATCGGCTGGGGCCATGGGTGTTGCGGGGCGCCAGGGATGCTGCAGGACAGCATTGTAACTGAACGATTACGATTGACAGGGAATCGTTACGTTCGTTCCCTTGCTGCAGAGAGATCACGCGCCTTTCAGGTCTTTCAGATTTGTCCCGTGCCTTCCTATTGCCCGCCCCGCTAGGCTTTCCGGATCCTTGAGCCCGGGGACCAGGAGCGGACCGTCTGCAATTTTGTAATACAGGAACAGGTGACAAATGAGCGCTATACTCGCGTATTACCCATTGTCGGAGCCACTTATGCAAGGCACGACCCTGTCATTCCGCGCAGGCGAAGACCTGGCGGAGCAAACCCGCGCGCTGGCCATGGCGGCAGGGCAGAAAACGTCGGACTACATCCGCGACGCCGTTCGCGAGAAGAATGAGCGCGAGATGGCCAACCGTATTGCGATGCTGTCCCGCAAGTTATCGGGGAAGCACCTCGCTGCCAACGAAGAGATGGACGGCGCGGCCGGAGACGGCCTTGATTGAACTGAAGCGGGGACAGATCTGGGAGGTCGATCTCAACCCCCAGACCCACCGGGAAGAGCCGGCCAAGCGCAACCGGCCAGCGCTGGTATTGCAGACCGACCTGCTCAACGACGCCGGGCATCCAACCACCATTGTCGTACCCGGGACATCGCAGATCGAAATCGAGGATTGCTTTCCGCTGCGCGTGGCGCTGGGCAAGCTGCCGGGCCTGGCCTGTGAAACGGACCTGTTGATCGACCAGGTCCGCGCAATCTCCAATCGCCGTTTCCTGGGCAGCCGCCCGGTGGCGACGCTGGCGGCCAATCACCTGCGCAAGGTGGAAGAGGCCATGCGCCTGCTGCTGCGGCTCTAGGCCTTGCAGCGATGCAGAACGGCTGCGTCGCTGCATGATATGCAGCGTCACTGCATATCATGCAGCCGCCCTACACCACCCTGAACCCATGCGTCCCGTCGCGCTCCAGCTGCGCGATCAGGCCGAATTCCCAGTCCAGGTAGCCCTGCATCGCCTCGCGCGGGTTGTCGGTGCCTTCATAGGGGCGGCGATAGCGGTCGGTGCGGTCCGAGGCCAGCCGCGTCTCGCCACTCTCCAGCGGCAGCCCTGCGCCGATCCACGCCTGCGTGCCGCCTTCCAGCACCAACACCTCCGCATCGGTCAGGCGCCGCAGGTCGGCGGCGGCAAAGCGCGCCAGCAGGCTGGTGCCGCAGGTGAGCACGTAGCGCCGCGGCCGCGGGATGCGGGCCAGCGCGTCGGCCAGCTGGGCGCGAATGACAAAATACGCGCCCGGGATATGGCGCTTGACGTAGTTGGCGCTGGTGGTGAAATCCAGCACGGCGGTGCTGCCGTCGCCGGCATCCAGCCACGCGGCCAGCTGCGCCGTGCCGACGCTGGCTACCGGCGCCGGCGCTGGCCCCTGCGCGGACACCGCACCGGTTTCGCTGCGCGCCGATGCAGCCACCGGTTCCAACACCCACACCTCCCAGCCCATCTGCGCCAGCCAGGATCCCGTCATGCCGGCCCGCACGTCGTCATCGTCCGCCAGCACGATGCGCGCGCCGCGCACCGGCGCGCTGTGGTCGGTCTCCTGCACCAGCTGCCCGCCCGGCGCGTTGGCGAAGCCCGGCAGGTGGCCGTCGGCGAATTCCTCGGGCGTGCGCACATCGAAGCGGTACACGGTGCGACCGGGCGCCTGCAGCGTGTCCAGCTGCGCCAGCGCAATGCGCCGCACGCCGGCCCTGTCGGCGATCTCGCGCGCGCCGCGGCGGGCGCTGTCGCGATTGGCGTCGCTGACCGCGGCCGGGGCGCGGCGGCTGGCGCCATGGTCCAGTTGCTGGCCGGCCAGGGTCCAGCCGATGGTGCCGTTGCGCAGCGCCGCCACCGGGTTGGGGATCCCCGCGTTCACCAGCGATTGCGTGCCGATGATGCTGCGCGTGCGGCCCGCACAGTTGACGATCACGCGCGTGCGCGGATCGGGGGCGAGCTCGCGCACGCGCAGCACCAGCTCGGCGCCCGGCACGCTGGTGGCGGTGGGGATGCTCATGGTCTGGTACTCGTCGAAGCGGCGCGCGTCGACGATCACCACGTCGGCCCGGCTGTCGATCAGTGCCTGCACTTCCTCGGCCGCCAGCGACGGCGTATGGCGCGCGGCTTCCACCACTTCGCCGAACGACTTGCTCGGCACGTTGACGTCGCGGAACACCTCGCCGCCGCCGTCGATCCACGCACGCAGCCCGCCTTCCAGCAGATGCACGCGGGTATAGCCCAGCCCTTGCAGCACCGCCGCCGCGCGTGGCGCCAGGTCAGTGCCGGCATGCTCGCCGTAGACCACGACCAGCGTATCGCGACGCGGGATGCGCGCCCACGCGTCCAGCTCCAGCCGCGACAGCGGGAAGTTGGCGGCCCACAGCGGGTGCGCCTGCGCGAAGGGATCTTCCTCGCGCACGTCGATCAGCGCAATCTCTTCGCGGTTGCGCAGGGCGTTGCGCACGGCCTCGGGCGAAACCGTCGGAAAGGCCGGCGCGGCCGGCGTAGCGGGTACGGTGCTCATGACTGGGCAAGTTCGCGGGAACGGTCCCACGGGTTGGGCAGGGTCTGGTTGGAATAGCCGGAGACAAAGGGCTTGCGGGTGCCGTCCTCGGCGTAGACCGAGCGGCGCACCGCGCCGATATTGGCGCCGTAGACATGGATGCTGACCGAGACGCGGTCGTCGTAGACGTTGTTGACGCGGTGGATATCGCCCACGGACGGCGACACGGCTTCCACCTGCCCGGGCAGCAGGCGCACGCTCGCGCCGCTCGCGACCGGGCGCCCGGCGGCATCGAGCGCGAAGGCTTGCGCGTCTTCGGCGCCGCGCAGCATGCCGATCAGGCCCCATACAGTGTGGTCGTGAATCGGCGTGCGCTGGCCCGGCCCCCAGACAAAGCTGACGATGGAGAAGCGCTCGGCGGAATCGCAATGCAGCAGGTGCTGCTGGTAGTACTCGGGGTGCGGCCGGGCCCACGCTTCGGGCAGCCAGTCATCGCGCGCCACCAGCTTTGCCAGCAAGGCCCCGCCTTCACGCAGGATGCGGGGCTCGTCGGGATGCTGGTCGAGCAGCGTGGCCAGGCCGGTGATGAAATCGCGCAGCGGCGCCAGCGCGTCGGGATCGGGGGAACTGCCCATGGGAATGCTCCGGAGTGTCTCGTTGTGGTTGCCGGCGGGGGCCGGCCATGCGGCCCTCTGCGGGGCGCTGGCCCTGCAAACATAGCACGGCAGGCGCGGCAGCGCTTTACATGCCAAGCTGCGCGCGCCCGGCGGCGAGCAGGATCGAATCGTTCTGCGGCGTATGGATGCGGCTGCACAACACGTCGCGATAGTGGCGCTCGAGCGGGTGGTTGCGGCTCAGCCCATGGTTGCCCGACAGCTGCAGCGCCAGTTCCGCCGCGCGGATGGCATTGCCGGTCACGGTGAATTTCAGCAGGCCGCTGTCGGCGATGGCCGGCGGCTCGCCCGCGTCGGTGCGCGCCGCGGCATCGTCGAGCAACACCTGGTTGACCCGCAGCAGCGCGGCGATCTCGCCGACGGCCTCCTGCACGCGCGGCAGCGTGGCCAGCGGCGCGCCGAGGCTGCCGGGCGCGCGCTCGCGCACGAAGTCATTGAGCCAGGCCGACGCCGCGCGCGCCACCGCGTCATACAGGCTGCCCAGCAGCACCACCATCCAGGCCTGCTGGTCGGCGTTGGCGTCGAGGTCCGCCTGGCTGGCGCCGGCCGGCGCCCACGCCGAGGGCGGACGGATATCGACCGCGTGGTCCGGCGGAATCCAGACATTGTCGAGCACGGTCTCGTGGCTGCCGGAGGCACGCAGGCCCAGGTGGTTCCAGTTCTCGACGATGCGCACGCCGGCGATGCCGGCGGCGGGCCCAGGCACCAGGAACACACCCACGCGCGGCTGGACTTCGTCCGTGCGCGCCCACACCGCAAGCCAGCGCAAGGCGGGGATGCCGGTGCTGTACAGCTTGCGGCCGCTGACGCGCCAGCCGTCGGCCACGCGCGTCGCCACCGTGGCCGGCAGGCCGCCGCGCGCGGGCGAGCCCAGCTGCGGTTCCACGCGCAGCGAATTGATCAGCGCGCCCTCCTGTACGGCGCTGGCGAAGACCTGTTCGCGCAGCGCCGCCGGCCAGTGCGAATCGGCGCGGGCGATGGCGCGGTGCTGCAGATAGGTCATGGTCAGCACCAGCGCGGTCGCGGCGTCGCCGCCGGCCAGCGCGGCCACGATGCGGCGCGCCTGCGCCAGGCCCGCCCCGCCGCCGCCGTGCGCGCGCGGCACCACCTGCGCGATCAGGCCATGGGCATGCAGCTGCGCAAAGTTGTCGTGCGGGAAGCTGGCCGCGGCATCGTGCGCGCCGGCATCGCCGGCAAAGCGCGCGGACAGCGCGGCCAGCACCTCGCCAAGGCGCGCATCGCTGCCGGGCAGCCGGCGCAGGGCAGACGTCGAAGACATGGAACAGGACTCCGGAAAAAAATCAGCGCGCGGTGCGCATCGAATGCCGCCTAGCGTAGCGCCGTCGTAGCCCGGCGAAAACGATGCTTATTGAATATGGAGCGTCGTTTTTATTCGTTAGCGCAGCCGCGCCGCTGTCGTACTTTCTGCCTCAGCCCCAATCCAATCCGACACCGACTTCCAGGAGAACGCATATGAGCGTCGATTTCATCGGCATGATCCAGAGCCAGAAGCAATCCGAAATCCATCCGCCCTCAGGTCCGGTGATCGATCGCGACTACGTGCGCGCGTTTGCCCAGGCGCATGAACAGGCCGGCTTCGACCGCATCCTGGTGCCGCACCACTCCACCGGGCCATCGGCGACGCTGACCATCGCCTACGCCGCCAGCGTGACCGAGCGCATCCATTTCATGCTGGCGCACCGCCCCGGCTTTACCGCGCCGACGCTGGCCGCGCGCCAGATTGCCACGCTCGACCAGTTCAGCGGCGGCCGCCTGGGCGTGCATGTGATCTCCGGCGGCTCGGACAGCGAGCAGCAGCGCGATGGCGACTTCCTCGACCACGACCAGCGCTATGCGCGTACCGACGAGTACCTGCACATCCTGCGCCGCATCTGGACCGAGACCACGCCGTTCGACCACGAAGGGGAGTTCTACCGCTTTACCCAGGGCTTCTCGGAGGTCAAGCCGGCGCAGCAGCCACACGTGCCGGTCTATTTCGGCGGCGCCTCGGCCGCCGCGCTGGCGGTCGCCGGCAAGCATGCCGACGTCTACGCGCTGTGGGGCGAGTCGCTCGACCAGGTGCGCGAGCTGACCGCGCGCGTGCGCGCCGAAGCCGCGCGGCACGGCCGCACGGTGCGCTTCTCGGTATCGTTCCGCCCTATCCTGGCCGATACCGAGGACAAGGCCTGGGCCCGCGCCGACCGCATCCTCGAACGCACCCGCGCACTGCGCGTACAGGCCGGCTACAGCCGCGGCGGGCCGCAGCAAAGCGAGGGGGCGCGCCGCCTGCTGGCGGCGGCCGAGCGGGGCGACCGCGTCGACCAGCGCCTGTGGACCGCGATCGCGCGCGAGACCGGCGGTCGCTCCAACTCCACCGCGCTGGTCGGCACGCCCGAGCAGGTCGCGCAGGCGCTGCTGGCCTACTACGAGCTGGGCGTCACCACCTTCCTGGTCCGCGGCTTCGATCCGCTGGAAGACGCCATCGACTACGGCCGCGAGCTGATCCCGCGCGTGCGCGCCCTGGTGGCGCAGCACGACGCCGCACAAGGGGCGCAGCGCCAGGCTGCCTGAGTGCAACCACTCCACTGCACCACAACACCAAGACGGGAATCCCATATGAGCCAGAACCACAGCAACCATGCCGACCCGCGCCGACGCCGCGTATTGCGGCTTGCCGGCGCCGCGGCGGTGGCCGCCCCGGCGCTGATCCTGGGCCGGCAGGCCTGGTCAGCGCCGCGCAAGCTGACCTTTGCCTGGAACCAGAATTCCTTTTGCCTGACGCCGGTGGTGGTGGCGCAGGAGAAAGGCTTCTTCGAGAAGAACGGCCTGCAGGTCGACCTGATCAACTACAGCGGCTCGACCGACCAGTTGCTGGAATCGATCGCAACGGGCAAGGCCGACGCCGCGGTCGGCATGATCCACCGCTGGCTCAAGCCGCTCGAAGCCGGCTTCGACGTCAAGATCATCGGCAGCTCGCACGGCGGCTGCGTGCGGCTGGTGGGATCGAAGGCCGCGGGCGTCACCACGCTGCAGCAACTGAAGGGCAAGACCGTCGGCGTCAGCGACCTGGCGGCGCCGGGCAAGCACTTCTTCACCATCCTGCTGGCCAAGCACGGCATCGACCCGGACAAGGACGTCACCTGGCGCCAGTACCCGGCCGACCTGCTGGGCGTGGCGGTCGACAAGGGCGAGATCCAGGCCATCGCCGACGGCGACCCCAATCTTTACCTGCTGGAAAAGCGCACCAACGGCGCCTACGTGGAACTGGCCACCAACCTCACCGGCGAGTACGCGCGCAAGGTCTGCTGCGTGGTCGGCGCGCGCGGCGAACTGGTGCGCAACGACCGCCCCGCGGCGACATCGCTGGCGCGCGCCATCGTGCAGGCCACCGACTATGTCAACGAGAATCCCAACGAAGCCGCGAAGGTGTTTGCCAGGTACTCGCCCAAGATCAATCCGGACGACCTGCGCAAGCTCTACGCCACGCTGACCTACACCCACCACCCCACCGGCGTCGACCTGCGCGACGAGATCGCGTTCTATGCCGACGATTTCCGCCGCATCGGCGTGCTGAAGAAGTCCACCGATGCCAAACGCCTGGCGCAGCACGTCTACGCCAACGTGCTGGGGTAATGCCATGACCACAAGCCAAAGCGCGCTCGAGCCCGGTCTCGGGCGCCCGTCCTCCGCTGCGCCCGCAGCGTACGCAAGCGACGCCGCATCCCGCCACGCCAGCCCGGTGTGGGCCACTGGCATCCTCGCCGCGCTGGCGTGGGCGGCGTTTGGTGCGCTGACGTGGCAATGGCCCAACCAGGCAGTGGGCTTCAGCGACTGGGCGTATACCGCGGAGCTTGGCATCGCGGCATTGGCGGGCGCGGCCGTGCTCGCCGTGGTGGCGCTGGCCGGCCAGCGCGCCCGGACAGCGCAACGTCCACTGGCCGCGTTGCGCGCTGCGGGGCCGTGGCTGGTGGCGCTGCCCGTCGCGCTGTCGGCCTGGGAAATCCTGACCGCCAAGACCGCGATCCTGCCCACGCCGTTCTTCGCGCCGCCGCAGGCGCTGATCGAGGTGTATGCGGACGACTGGCCGCGGCTGGGCGAGAGTGCGCTGAACACACTGAAGCTGCTCGGGCTGGGCGTCGGGTATGGCGGTCTGGCGGGCTTTCTGGTGGGCGTGTCGATCGGCTGGTCGCGGCGCATCGGCTACTGGGTGCATCCGGTGCTGCGCGTGCTGGGGCCGCTGCCCTCGACTGCGCTGCTGCCGCTGACGTTCTACTTCTTCCCGTCGAGCTATTCCGCCGCGGTGTTCCTGATCGCGCTGGCCACGGCGTTCCCGGTCGCGGTGCTGACCTGGTCGGGCGTGGCCGGCGTCAACAAGAGCTATTACGACGTGGCACGCACGCTGGGCGCCTCGGGCTGGTTCCTGGTGCTGCGCGTGGCGATCCCCGCGGCGCTGCCGCAGGTATTCGTTGGCCTCTTCATGGGCCTCGGCGCTTCATTCTCGGTGCTGGTCACCGCGGAAATGATGGGCGTAAAGTCGGGCCTCGGCTGGTACCTGACCTGGGCCCAGGGCTGGGCCTCGTACGTGAACATGTATGCGGCGCTGATCGTGATGGCGCTGCTGTTCTCGGGCGTGATTACGCTGCTGTTCGCCGCGCGCGACCGCGTGCTGTCGTGGCAGAAGGGGACGGTGAAATGGTGAGTGTGGTGGAGCGGTTGAAAGCCTCGGGGTCCTTTCCGCGCTTGAAGAAGGCTCCCCTCTCCCGCAAGCGAGAGAACGGAGTTGACGCGGCGGGCAGCGAAGACTCGGGCGTACTGGCCGGCGCCCGTATCGATATCCGGCAGGTCAGCCACTGGTTCGGTCATGGCAACGAGCGGCTGCAGGTTCTTGACGATGTCAGCCTCAACGTCGCGCCGGGGGAATTCGTCGCCCTGCTAGGCCCCAGCGGCTGCGGCAAGTCCACGCTGCTGCGGCTGGTCGCGGGCCTGGACCAGCCCACCTCCGGCGAAATCCTGCAGGACGGCGTGCCCATTGCGCAGCCGGATCCTTCGCGCATCGTGGTGTTCCAGGATCCCACACTGTATCCGTGGCGCCGCGTATGGGACAACGTCGCGCTCGGTCTGCAGGCACAGGGCATCCTCGCGCAGCAGCGCCATCGCGTCGACGACGCGCTGCGCCGGGTCGGGCTGGAATCGTTCGCGCGCGCTTTCCCGCACCAGTTGTCCGGCGGCATGGCGCAGCGCGTGGCGCTGGCGCGCGCGCTGGTCAACGATCCGCGGCTGCTGGTGCTGGACGAGCCGCTGGGCAAGCTCGATTCGCTGACGCGGCTGGCCATGCAGAGCGACCTGGTAGAGCTGTGGCAGCGCTCGCGCTTCTCGGCACTGCTGGTCACGCACGACGTGGAAGAGGCGCTGTTCCTGGCGCAGCGCGTCATCGTCTTCAGCCAGCGCCCCGCGCGCATTGCCGCCGAAATCCGGGTCGACCTGCCCTATCCACGCCATCGCGGCGACCCGCGGCTGACCGCGTTGCGCCATGAGGCGCTGCGTCACCTGGGGCTCGACGCCAGCTGGTAATGGCAGGCATGGCGCCGTACTCTTCCACGCGGACCGCCCGATGAGCGGCCCGCCGCCGCAGGCATGGCTGAATGCGCTGCTGGTGCTGATCGAGGCGCTGCAGCGCGGCCTGCTTGCGCTGTGGCATGCGCTGGGCCTGACCGGCGACAGCCATGGCCAGCCCGCCTGGCCGTGGACATGGCGCGTGGCCGGCGAGACCCTGCTGATCGACCTCGGCCTGGCACGCCAGCTCGGCCTGACTCTGTGCGCGCTGGCCGTTGCCGTGCTCGCCGTGGCGTTGGCCCTGGCCTGGCGCCGCCGCCGCGGCGTGCTGCTCGCCGCCGGTGCGCTGGCACTGGTGGCTGCGCCGTGGCCCAGCGTATCGCTGCTGTTCGTGCCGGCCGCGCCCACCAGCTTTCACACCAGCCCGGCGCGTTTTTCCGTCGACACCATTGCCCTCGGCGCGCGCGTCTATGCCCAGCATTGCGCCGCCTGCCACGGCACCGACGGACGCGGCGAAGGGCCGCTCGCCGCCAGCCTGGCGGTATGGCCGCCGACGCTGGCCGGCCCGCTGCTGGCGCGGCGCGCCGACGGCGAGCTGTTCTGGCACGTGCTGGCCGGCATGCGCGACCGGCACGGGCAGCCCACCATGCCCGCCTTCCGTGACCGGCTTGGCGACGGCGAGGCCTGGGCCGTGATCGATTACATGAAGGCGCTGTCGGCCGGCAGCGGCAGCGCCGGCAACTGGCCGGTGCCGCTGCAGCTGCCCGAGATGGCGGTCCGCTGCGCCGGCGCCGCGCCAGTGGCCCTGTCCGCATGGCGCGGTGGGCAGCGCGTGCGGCTGGTGGCCGTCGACGGCGCCAGCGCGCTGCCGTTCGAAGATCCCCGCTTCCTGACCGTGCTGGTCACGGCCGACGGCCGCCCGCCGGCGCAGGTGCCGCGCTTCCGGGCCGGCTGCACTGCGGCCTCCGCGCATGCCTGGCAGGCCGTCGCGGCAATCTCCGGCCAGGCGCCCGCCCGCCTGGCCGGCACGCAACTGCTAGCCGACCGCGCCGGCTGGCTGCGTGCCCGCGGCACCCCGGGCCGGGCCTGGTCCGACGCAGACCTCGTCTGCGTCTCCGGCCCGGCGGCCGGCAGCCAACGCGCCCCCTCCCCCGGCGCAGACGGCCTTACGGCGCTGTTGCTGCGCATGGACGACGAGCCGGTGCGCTTCGTCAAGGGCGGCTTCGTCCACTGAGCTGCCCGCGCGTGGGCCGCACCGGTTCCCGGTGCGATCTGCCCCCATCGACATCCCGAACGTCTCGCCGCTGCCGCCGCTTGAGGGCTTGCCCACCAGTGGCTGCCGCACGTCCGCGTCCATTTTTGCGTCCGAAGCGCCTCATACACCACTCGATAATGCAGTTTGTCTCAATTTTTCATCGTTTTCATTCCGTAAACCAAAACTTTCTATTGACCAACAGAAGTCTTCCGCCTACATTTCCCCCAACAGGCAATTTTCCGGAACGCCTTGTTCCACTTTATAACACCCTCATCAGGAGACAACGCCATGCGCGACCTCGAAACCACCTCGAATCCCGCCGTTTCCGGTGGCTCGGCCGCCGCGAAGGACGCCCAGGTGCCGGCCGGCCCGCAAACCATGACCCCGTCCGAAGCCTTCGTCGAAACGCTGGCCGCCAACGGCGTGACCGACATGTTCGGCATCATGGGTTCTGCCTTCATGGACGCGATGGACATCTTCGCGCCGGCAGGCATCCGCCTGATCCCGGTGGTGCATGAGCAAGGCGCCGGCCACATGGCCGATGGCTACGCCCGCGTGTCGGGCCGGCACGGCGTGGTGATCGGCCAGAACGGTCCCGGCATCTCCAACTGCGTGACTTCGATCGCCGCCGCCTACTGGGCCCACAGCCCGGTGGTGATCGTCACGCCGGAGGCCGGCACCATGGGCATCGGCCTGGGCGGCTTCCAGGAGGCCAACCAGCTGCCGATGTTCCAGGAGTTCACCAAGTACCAGGGCCACGTCACCAACCCCGCGCGCATGGCCGAATTCACCGCGCGCTGCTTCGACCGCGCGAAGGCCGAAATGGGCCCGACCCAGCTGAACATCCCGCGCGACCACTTCTACGGCAAGATCACCGCCGAGATTCCGAAGCCGCAGCACCTCGACCGCGGCCCCGGCGGCGAGCAGAGCCTGAACGAAGCGGCCGAGCTGCTGGCCAACGCCAAGTTCCCGGTGATCATCTCGGGCGGCGGCGTGGTGATGGCCGATGCCATCGAGGAATGCAAGGCACTGGCCGAGCGCCTGGGCGCACCGGTGGTCAACAGCTACCTGCACAACGACTCGTTCCCGGCCAGCCACCCGCTGTGGTGCGGCCCGCTGGGCTACCAGGGCTCGAAGGCGGCGATGAAGCTGATCTCGCGCGCCGACGTGGTGGTGGCGCTGGGCTCGCGCCTGGGCCCGTTCGGCACGCTGCCGCAGCACGGCATGGATTACTGGCCGAAGAACGCCAAGATCATCCAGATCGATGCCGACCACAAGATGCTGGGCCTGGTGAAGAAGATCTCGGTGGGCATCTGCGGCGACGCCAAGGCTGCCGCCATCGCGCTGACCCAGCGCCTGGCCGGCCGCACGCTGGCCTGCGACGCCACCCGCGACGGCCGCGCCACCGAGATCGCAAACGAAAAGGCGGCTTGGGAGAAGGAGCTGGACGACTGGACGCACGAGCGCGACCCGTACAGCCTGGACATGATCGAAGAGCAGAAGAACGAGCGCACGCCCACCGGCGGCCACTACCTGCATCCGCGCCAGGTGCTGCGCGAGCTGGAAAAGGCCATGCCGGAAGACGTGATGGTGTCCACCGACATCGGCAATATCAACTCGGTGGCCAACAGCTACCTGCGCTTCGAGAAGCCGCGCAGCTTCTTCGCGGCGATGAGCTGGGGCAACTGCGGCTACGCCTTCCCCACCATCATCGGCGCCAAGGTTGCGGCACCGCACCGCCCGGCCGTGTCGTATGCCGGTGATGGCGCCTGGGGCATGAGCCTGATGGAAACCATGACCTGCGTGCGCCACAACATCCCGGTGACCGCGGTGGTGTTCCACAACCGCCAGTGGGGCGCGGAGAAGAAGAACCAGGTGGACTTCTACAACCGCCGCTTCGTCGCGGGCGAGCTCGACAACCAGAGCTTCGCCGGCATCGCCAAGGCCATGGGCGCCGAAGGCATCGTGGTGGACCGCCTGGAAGACGTCGGCCCGGCCCTGAAGCGCGCCATCGACCTGCAGATGAATCATGGCAAGACCACGATCATCGAGATCATGTGCACGCGTGAACTGGGCGACCCGTTCCGCCGCGATGCGCTGGCCAAGCCGGTGCGCTACCTGGACAAGTACAAGGACTACGTCTGATCGGCGCATTGCATCCCGCTAGTGCATCTCGCTAGCTGGTGGTGTGCTCCCTCTCCCGCTTGCGGGAGAGGGTTGGGGAGAGGGCCGGCGCATCCATGAAGTAAAGCGCCTCGGCATGGCGAGCGCCTGCCCTCTCCCCCGGCCCCTCTCCCGCAAGCGGGAGAGGGGAGAACACCAAGGGCATAGCGCAAGGCGCTGGCCCTTTTTTCCGTTTTACAGAGCCCATCCCACCATGAAACCCATCCTCCGCATCATCGACCGCGCCCGCGCCGCGCCCCGCCGCATCGTGCTGTGCGAGGCCGATGACCCGCGCATCCTGCAGGCCGCGCAGCGCGCCGTCCAGGAAGGCATCGCGCGTATCGTGCTGGTTGGCGACCCACGCCAGATCAATGCCGCCGCGGCCATCCACGGCATTGCGCTGGAGGGCATGACGCTGGTCGACCCCGCCACCTCGGCGCTGACGCCGTCCTTCGCCCAGCAGCTCTTCGCGCTGCGCCAGAAAAAGGGCATGACGCTGGACGAAGCAAAGCGCGCCGTGCTGGACCCGCTGTCCTTTGCCAACCTGATGGTGAGGCTGGGCCATGCCGACGGTTCGGTCGCGGGCGCCGCCCACACCACCGCCGACGTCGTGCGCAACGCGATCCAGCTGATCGGCTTGGCGCCGGGCTTCCGGCTGGTGTCGAGCTTCTTCCTGATGATGCTGTGCGAGCCCTTCCACACGCTCAAGGGCGGGCTGATCTTCTCTGATTGCGGACTGGTGGTCGACCCGGATGCCGAGGCCCTGGCCGATATCGCCATGGCCGCCGCCGACAGCGCGCGCGCCCTGCTGAACGACGAGCCGCGCGTGGCGATGCTGTCGTTCTCGACCAGCGGCAGCGCCCACCATGCCGCCGTGGACAAGGTCGTGGCCGCCACCGAGCGCGTACGCGCGCAGCGCCCCGGTTTGGCCATCGACGGCGACGTGCAGCTCGATGCCGCCATCGTCGCCGAGATCGCCGCACGCAAGGTCGCGCATTCGCAGGTGAACGGCCACGCCAACGTGCTGGTGTTCCCCAGCCTGGAGGCCGGCAATATCGGCTACAAGCTGGCCGAGCGCGTCGGCGGCGCCAAGGCCATCGGCCCGATGCTGCAGGGACTGAACAAGCCGGCCAATGACCTCTCGCGCGGCTGCAGCGCCGACGACGTGTTCCATGTGATCGCCGTCACCGTGGTCCAGGCGCAAGCCACCGCGGCGCAGGCACCCAAGGGCGAGCAGGCGGCGGCATGAAGGCAGAATTGTTGTTGCCGCTGCTGTGCCTGCAAGCGCTGCTCGGTGCCGGCACCTATTTCCAGACGGTGACCGGCTTTGGCCTCGGCATGATCGTGATGGGCGCCACCAGCGGGCTGGGTCTGGCGCCGGTGGCCACCGTCGCCGCCGTGGTCAGTCTGGTGACGCTGGCCAACAGCGCCTGCGCGCTGCCCGGCAAGTTCCAGCATATCGACTGGCGCGCCGTGGGCGCGGCGGCGATCGGCATCCTGCCTTCGGTGCTGGTCGGCGTGCTGGTGCTCGAATACCTGAGCAGCACCGCCGCCACGCTGCTGCAGCTGCTGTTGGGCGCGGTGATCCTGTACGGCGGCCTGAGCGCCGCCTTCAGACCCGAGCCGCTGCCGCAACGCTCCGGCGACGGCAGCTTCTTCATGAGCGGCGTCTTCGGCGGCCTGCTGAGCGGCATGTTCGGCGTCTCCGGGCCGCCGCTGATCTTCCAGTTCTACCGGCAGCCAATGAAGCCGGTGGAAATCCGCTGCGCGCTGATCCTGGTCTTCACCGTAACCTCGTCCGTGCGCACGCTGTTCTCTGCCTGGCAAGGGCAGCTGGATGCCGCGATCTGGCTGCAGGCCGCGGTCGGGGTGCCGGTAGTGGTGATCGCCACGCTGCTGGGCCGGCGCTTTCCGCCGCCGTTCTCGCCGACCACGACGCGGCGCGTGGCGTTTGGCGTGCTGATCGGGATCGGGGTGAGCTTGATGCTGCCGGCGCTTTCGGCGTGGTTGCGCTGAGGCGCCGGCAGCGTCCTCCGCTTGCTGTCAGGCCACCGTCCCCGCCGGCCGCGCCAGCGGTGCGGTGTCTTCCTTGCCGCCACCGCCGCCAGCCTGCTCCAGGTCCATGCCGGTGGTTTCGGGCAGCAGTGCCGCGGCCACCACCACCATCGCATAGCCTACCCCCGCGACGATCGCGATCGCGGTCGGCAGCGAGGTGTGCCCCGAGCTGAGCCATCCCACCGACAACGGAAACAGCGATCCGATCACGCGGCCGGCGTTGTAGGAGACGCCGTACCCGGTCGCGCGGATATCGTTGGGATAGGATTCGGCGATGGTTGCGCCGATGCCGGCGAACACGCCCTGCATCAGCACCCCAAGCGGGAAGCCCAGGAACAGCATGGAGGTGTTGGATACCGGGATCACCATGTAGACCAGCGCCGCGATAAACGCGCCCGCCGCGAAGACGATGTACGTCAGCCGCCGGCCCCAGCGGTCAGTGGCATAGGCGCCCGCCACGTAGCCGGCCAGTGAGCCGATGATGGTGACCGTCAGGTACGAGCTGGTGCCGAACACCGACAGGCCGCGCTCGGTCTTGAGAAAGGTGGGCAGCCACGTGGCAATGGCGTAGTAGGCCCCCAGCATGCCGCCGGACAGCAGGCTGCACAGCAGCGTCTTGGCCAGCAGCGGCCCGCGGAACAGCCGGCCCAGCCCCGCCAGCGCCGAGCCGTGGTTGCCGGCGGCGCGGCTCTTCAGGAAGATCTCGGGCTCCTCCAGGTTGCGGCGCAGGTAGATCACCACCAGGGCCGGCAGGATGCCGAGGAAGAAGCAGACACGCCATGCGGTCTCGGCCGGCAGCACGCTGAACGTGATGGCATACACGATCGCCGCCGCGCCCCAGCCGAAGGAATAGCTGCTCGCGGTAAAGCCCGAATATTTGCCGCGGTGCGCCGGGTTGCGGATCATCTCGGTCACCAGCACCATGCAAAGCGACGACTCGCCGCCGAACCCCAGCCCCTGGATCATGCGGAACACCATCAGCTGCTCCGGCGACTGCGCCAGCCCGCACAGGAAGCACGCGCCCGCGAACACGATGATGGTCCAGCGCAGCACACGCACGCGGCCATAGCGGTCGGCCAGGATGCCGGCGCCGATGGCCCCGACCAGCGATGACACCAGCGTCCAGGTGACGATCGCCCCCGCCGTCGACTTGCTCATGCCCCACTGCCCCAGCAGCGTGGAAATGAGGAAGGAATAAATCATGAAGTCGAACACGTCGACGGCATGCCCCAGGAACGCGCCATAGAATCCCTTGCGCTCCATGCGCGACAAATCACGGAACCAATCGAACATGATCCCCTCCCCTGTGGTGTGTGATGTGTTGTGGTTGGTTGTGGTCAGTTGTGGTGCGCCGAGGACTGCGGCAGCCTTGGCGTCCGGTAGGCGTAGCCTGCTTCCTCCAGCAGGCAGGCAAAACGCAAGGCGGTGAGATCCTGGTAGCGGCCGGCGACAATCTGCACGCCGACCGGCAGCCCACCGGCACCGGGCCCGATCGGCGCCACCGCGGAAGGCAGGCCGCACAGCCCGGAATGGCCGGCCCAGAACAACTGCGTGGTCATCGGCTGCGGGCGGCCGTTGACGGTGAGCGTGCGTTGCCACGGCTCGCCGGCCTCGTCGAGCGCAAACGCCGTGGTGGCGGCGGCCGGGCACAGCAGCACGTCGTAGCGGGTGAAGAAGCTGCGCCATGCGGCGGCAAATCGCTCACGCGTGACCTGCAGGCGCAGCCAGTCGCGATGGCACAGCGTTGCGCCGGTGTACTGCAGGGCCGCGTAGTCGCGCTCGCCAGCGGTGGCGGTGGCGCTGCGGGCCAGCGCATCGGCGAAGGCCGCATCATCCATGTGGACCGAGGTGGTGGCGCGCAGCAGCGTCACGTAGGCATGCCAGAGTTCGCCGGCGTCGAAGTCCGGCCGTTCATGCCAGCCGACGTGGGCACCTTGCTCCGCCAGCCACTGGCCCAACTTCTCGATCTGCGCGGCGACCTCGTCGTCCGCTGGCGCCTGGGCATGGGTGGGCAGCACGGCGATGCGGAAATCGGCGAGCTTGCGGCGCGGGCATTCCGGCCACTGCAGGCGATAAGGCAGTGCGTCGTCACCGTGCGGGCCCGCGATAACGCGCAATACCGGCTCCAGGTCGCGCGCGCTACGCGCCAGCGGGCCGGCGACATTGATGTCCTGCTCGCCAAAGCGTGCGGCGCCGGTGCCGTGGCCGGCCAGCGGCACCAGCCCGTGGCTCGGCTTGAGCGAGAAAATGCCGCAGTAGTGCGCCGGGTTGCGCAGCGACGAACCGATGTCGGAACCCACGTCGAAAAACGACAGGCCGGCGCAGACCGCCGCGGCGCTGCCGCCGGACGAGCCGCCCGGCGTGCGCGCCGGATCGTGCGGGTTGCGGGTGGTGCCGTAGATCGCGTTGTAGCTCTGCCAGTCGCGCAGGCCGAGCGGGACATTGGTCTTGCCGAGCAAGATCGCGCCGGCATCGCGCAGCCGCTGCACCACCGCCGCGTCGCGCCCGGCCACGTGCCCGCGCAGCGCCGGATTGCCGCAGGTGGTGGGCCAGCCGGCAACGTCGAACGACTCCTTGACCGAGAACGGCACGCCGTCGAGCACGCCGCGTGCGTGCCCGCCACGGCGGCGCCGGTCGCTGTCGCGCGCCGCAGCGCGGGCCGCGTCGAAATCCGACAGCACCAGCGCGTTGATGATGCCGTGCCATTGCCGCTGCGCCGCCTCGCAGGCATCCACCAGTTGCTCCGACGACACCGTGCCAGCGGCAAGCCGCTGCGCCACCTCCCATAGCGGCGGAAAGCCGCCAGTCGTCCAGTCCGGCAGGTTCACATCGGCTCCTTGTCGTGATCCGCGCGCGTTCGGCGCGGTGGGGGCGTATGAGGGGCTCAGGCGTGTTTCGACTGCGTTGGTATACTATATTCCGAATCGAGCACAGCGCAAGGAGAATGCGCGCGAAGAACACCGTGCGGCGGCGCTCGGGGATGCTTGGATGACAGGGAGAATGGCCCGCAGGACGCGTGCCAGGCAGCAAGGAGGGAACAGCGGGGCCGCGCGACGGCAGCCGCGTCGCGCGTTAGTCAGTGCGGCTCAGCAATGGCCGCGGCGTGGCGCTCGGCCGCCCAGCGCAAGGAAAAAGCGGCCGATATCGCGCCACCGCAGCGGTACCAGCGGCATGGCGTGGCGCACCGCATCGCGCGCGGCAAAGTGGCCCAACAACTGCTGGCCGATGGGTTGGGAAAGATAGCGTTGCTCGGACGACTGCATGGCAAATCTCGTGACCTTGAATGACTACAGTATACACTAAATTGGTGCACTGCGTCATACCGGGGCACGCCGTGCCCTGCGGGCGTGCATCAAGTCCAGCCGGGGCGTTCAGGCCGCTTGCGCCGCGCTGCCCTGCCCGTCCACTGGCAGGTCGGCCGCCTTGGCGGCGCTGTAGACATGGCGCGCGGCCAGCAGGGCCGCGAGATCGGCGTCGCCGGCAATGACCGCCTGCAGGATCTGCGCATGCTCGTCCCAGTTCTGGCGCGCGCGCACCACGTTGGCCGGGCCGAACAGCACAGCGGTGCGCTCGCGCAGCGAACGCATCATTTCCTGCAGCACGCTGTTGGCCGCGATGGTGCCGAGCACTTCGTGGAAGCGCGTATTGAGCGCCAGCAGTTCATCCGCGCGGCCCTGCGCCGCGGCCTCCATGCCCTGCCGCAAGACGTTTTCCAGCTCCGCCACCAGCGCCGGGTCGCGCCGCTGCGCGGCGAGCTTGGCGTTGAGGCCCTCCAGCGTGGCACGCACTTCGACCATCTCGCGCGCAATCACCGGCGACAGGCTGGCCACGGTCGCGCCGCGGCGCGGCTCGATCACCACCAGCCCTTCGCTGGCGAGCGCGCGCAGCGCCTCGCGCACCGGAATGCGCGATACGCCCAGTTCCGCCGAGAGCTTGTTCTCAACCAGCCGTTCGCCCGGGGCATATTTGCCGTTCAGGATGCCTTCGCGCAGCTTGTCGGTGACAAGGGCGAACAGCGGCGAGTGGCTGGCACCGAGGCTCAGCGGCTCGGCGGGCGCGGCAGAAGACGGAGTGAGGGACATGGGTCGGCAGAGGCGTAAGCAGAGAGGCTGGCGTCATTGTATACCAGCCATTTATGCCATACCGCCATGTCTTAACAAGGGTGCTGGAACGTGAAGCTGTCGGCGTAGAGGTGGTCGGGGCTCGCCCCATGCGCAATAAAGGCCGCACGCGCGTCACGGATCATGTCGGGCGAGCCGCACAGGTAGATGGCGTATTCGCTCAGGTCGCCCAGGTCGGCCAGCGCCGCGTCATGCACATAGCCTCGCCTGCCCTGCCAGTCCGCGCCGGCGCGCGACAGGACCGGCGCGTAGCGGAAGTCGTAGAGCCGGTCCCCCCAGGCCGGGATCTCGCCGTGCAGGTACAGGTCCTGCGCCTGCCGCATGCCCCAGTACAACGACACCGGCGGGCAGTCGGGATCGTCCATCAGCGATTCCAGGATCGCCTTGATCGGTGCCAGTCCGGTGCCGGTGGCCACCATCAGCAGCGGCCGGTAGTCGCGCGCGCGGTAGAAGAAGCTGCCCAGCGGCAACTCGACCTCGATGGCATCGCCGGCGCGCATGCGCGGCAGGATGCCGTCGGTAAAGGCGCCGCCGGGAATGCGCCGCACGTGCAGGTCGATGCGCCCGTCGCGCGGCACCGAAGCCATCGAGAAGCTGCGCGCGAGGCCTTCGCTGCTCAGCAGCTTCAGGTACTGGCCCGGCCGGTAGTCGAGCGTACCCGCGCCGGGCACCTCCAGTTCGACGTGCAAGACGTCGGCCGACAGCGGCCGCACTGCACGCACCACCGCGCGATGTCGCGCCGGTTCGGCGCAGGCCTCGTCGTCGCGCGCCGTGCTGATGACCAGGTCGGCCTGCGGCTGCGCCTGGCACGCCAGCGCGTAACCGGCGGCGGCCTCGTCGGGGGCCAGGCCGAACGGTTCCTCGTCATAGCGCACCTGCCCGTCGAGCAAGCGGATGCGGCAGGTGCCGCAGCCGCCCAGCTGGCAGTCGTGGCGCAAGGCAACGCCGGCGCGCTGCGCGGCCTGCAGCAGCGTCTCGCCGCGCTCGACAAAGAAAACCTGCTCCGTTTCGGCGACCTGGATGCGGTATGACATGGAACCTCCCGGCGAGCGCGCTTACTTCTTGATGTCGGCCTGCACCAGCACACGCAGGTCCTGCGGTGCCAGCAGTTCGGCCAGCGCCTGCAGTGCCGCCAGGCCAGCCTGCGTGTCCTGCTCGCCGTTGCCGCCGGACAGGCCGATGCCGCCGATCACTTCGTCGTTCACCACGATCGGGAAGCCGCCGACAAAAGCGGCGAACTTGCCCTCGAAGCTCCACTGGATGCCGAAGGCCTCGTTGCCCGGCAGCGCCGGGCCGTTCGGCGGCGTGGTGAACAGGTGCGTGGAGCGCTTGTGGCCCGCAGCGGTAAACGCCTTGTTCCACGCGATCTGCGGCCCGGTGATGCGGGCGCCGTCCATGCGCTCGAGCGCGAGCGGATAACCGCCCTCGTCGACCACGCAGATCGATTCCAGCACGCCGATCTCTTCCGAGCGCCGGATCGCGGCGGCAACCATGTGGCGCGCTTCGCGCAGTTCCAGCTTGATGGCTTTCTTCATGACGATGACTCCTTGCTGCGGGACGGGCTCATGCGCCCCGGTAGACGGTCTTGACCTGCGTATAGAACTCCAGCCCGGTGCGGCCCGATTCGCGGAAGGTCGACGTGCTCGACCGCTTCACACCGCCGAACGGTGCGTTGACCAGGTTGCCGGTGGTGGTGCGGTTGATCTTGACCGTGCCCGCCTCGATGTCGCTGGCGAAGTGGTGGATGTAGCGCGGGTTGCTGGTGACGATGGCCGCGGCCAGACCGTATTCGGTATCGTTGGCCTTGGCGATGGCGTCGGCGTAGTCGGTGAAGCCGAGGATGGCGATCACCGGGCCGAAGATCTCCTCGCGCGCAATCCGCATCTGCTGCGTCACGTCGGTGAATACCGTCGGCGCGACGTAGTAGCCCTTGTCGAAATCGCCGCCGGTCAGGCGCATGCCGCCACAGAGCAGCGTCGCCTCGGACCTGCCGATGTCGATGTAGCGCAGCACGGTTTCCAGCTGCTTTTGCGAGGCCAGCGGCCCCAGATCCATGCCCGGCGCCATGCCGCTGCCGACCTTGAGCGTTGCGACCTTCGCCAGCAGGCGTTCGGTATAGGCCGCCTTCACGGCTTCGCCCACCAGCACGCGGCTGGTGCCGGTGCAGGCCTGACCCGACAGCGAGAAGCCGCCCTTGATGGTGAGATCGACAGCGCGGTCCAGGTCCGCATCCTCCATCACGATCAGCGGGTTCTTGCCGCCCAGTTCCATCTGCGTGCGGGTGGTCAGTGGCACCGCCCGATGGATTTGCTCACCCGCGCGCGACGAGCCGGTGAACGAGATCGCGCGCACCGCCGGCGCCTCCGTGATGGCTGCGCCGATCTCGGCGGCGCTGCCGGTGATGAAGTTCAGCACGCCCTTGGGCAGCCCGGCCTTGACCAGCGCCTCGGCCAGCCGGTAGCCGGACAGCGGCGCCTCGGACGACGGCTTGAACACCACCGTGTTGCCGGTCACCAGCGCCGGCGCGATCTTTCGGGCGGGAATCGATACCGGGAAATTCCACGGCGCGATCACCGTCACCACCCCCAGCGGCTCGCGCTGGCTGTAAACCAGCTGGTCGGGATCGTCGTTCGGAAACACTTCGCCGGTGAAGGTCTGCCCTTCCACGGCATAGAAGCGCAGCGTCTGGGCCGAGCGCAGCACCTCGTCGCGCGCCAGCGCCAGCGCCTTGCCCTCTTCGCGGGTCAGCTCGGCGGCGATGCTGTCGGCGTTGGCCTCCAGGTGCTCGGCCGCGCGGTTGAGGATGGCGGCGCGCTTGCCGACCGGGGTCTTTTTCCAGCCGGCAAAGGCCGCTGCCGCGGCCGCCACGGCCGCGTGCGCGTCCACCGCGGACGACGCCTGGAAGCGGCCCACGAGGTCCGCGGTATCGGCCGGGTTGATGTTGTCGAAGGTCCGGCCCGACTGGCAGGCGGTCCATTCGCCGTCGATATGGTTCAGGAATACGGTCATCGTCGATCCCGTTGCGTGACGGCGCTCAGGCAGCCATGTCGAGTTCGGGCAGCGGCAGCTCTTTCTCGACGTAGTCGTGATACAGCGCGGTGGTGTACAGCAGCCGCATCTGCGCGCCGATCTCGCAGATCTTCAGGCAGCGCTGCTGCAGTTCCGGCGTGTTGGCGTGCTCCAGCACGATCTGGTAGCCGCGCTCGCCGTGGATCTCGTCCGAGACGATATGCAGGTCGAAGAACTCGACCTCTTCGTCGGTGAACTGGTACTTGTCGCGCAGCGTCGGCGTCTGCTTGCGGTAGATCGACGGCACCTGCGATTCCAGCCCCACCACCAGGCCGGCCACGGCGACGATCGGGTCCTCGCGCATCGCCACTGCGTAGCACCAGCTCTGCAGGCCGCGCGTGGTGGGCGACATATTGTCCGGGTCGATCACGCGCTCGCGCGTGGTGCCGCAGGCTTCGGCAAAGCGGATCAGCAGGTCGGTGTGGCGGTCCCCACCGATCTCTTCCTCGTACATGTTGGCCAGCAGGAAGTCCTTGGCCTCGGTGTAGCGATCCGGCGTGCGCGCATAGATGTAGCCCAGGTAATCCGCGAACGGCCCGACGTAGTGGTAGTGGTTCTCGGCCCAGCGCGCGAGATGGGCACGGGTCAGCTTGCCGCTGGCCCAGGCCACGCTGAACGGTGCCTGGTTGGCGCTCTTGCCCTTGATCGCTTGTTCGAGGGCGGCTCGGAATGCTTCGCGGTTCATCAGTTCGGCCATGACGGGCTCCTGGTTGTCGGTGTGAGGCGATGCGATGGGTGGGGATGCCGGAAAGCTGGCTTCGGTGTGTCCCGGCATGTTTGTATACTATATACAGTTCCTCGGGGGCGACAAGGGCTCTGTTGACTCATCCACGTCAGTGTTTACCCGAGACTTCCGAGGCGGCGGGCGTCAGCCAGCACGGCGATCCGCTTCGCCCGCGATACGCGACCACGCGTATCCCGCCAAGGCGACGTCTTCCAGCCCCACGCCGACCGACTTGTAGATCACGATGTCGTCATCGCGCTGCCGCGGCGACACCTTGCCGATGACCACGTCGGCCAGTTCGACGATTTTTTCCGGCGGCAGCGCGCCGGGACCGGCCAGCACGATATCGCCCGCCTCGCGCGTCGATTGCGGGCGCCACTCCACCACCACGGCGGCGGCGCGGCGCAGTGCGGTGTCGTCCAGTTCGCGCGTGTGGGGCAGGCTGGAGCCGATGGCGGCGACGAAGGCGCCCGGACGGATGGCCGCACCGGAGAACAGGGGTGTGGTCGCGCGCGAGGCGGTGACAATGATGTCAGCCTCGGCCACCGCGGCATCCGGCTCGGCCAGCGCGACCGGGATGCCGCACTGCGCCGACAGCCGTTCCGGCATGGCGGCGTCGGCGTGCGGGTCTGACACCAGGATGCGCTCGAGCCCGAGCGCGGCGCTGAGCTGGCGCGCGTGCTGCGCGCCCTGCGTGCCGGCACCGAACAAGGCCAGCGTGCGCGCGCCGGCGCGGGCCAGCCGCTGCGCCGCCAGCGTGGTGCAGGCGGCGGTGCGCAGGCGCGTGATGGCGCCGGCGTCGAACGAAGCCAGCGGGCGGCCGTCGTCGGTGGAGAAGATCAGGATGACGAAGGAAAACTGGCCATTGATGGTGGTGTAGACCTTGGCCCCGGCCACGCCCTGCGTGGGGATCACCGCGCCCAGCGTGGACAGCTTGACGCCCCCGGCCTCGGTGCGGATCCGCGCCTGCATTGCGGCATCGCCGCGCCCGAAGCTGGAAAACGCCGACGCCATGACCTCGAGGGCCGCTTCCGGGGTGACATGGGCATCGATCATGGCGTCTGAGATGTGCTGCATGGAAACTCCGCTGGTGGGTTGATCTGAAAAACCGGGATATCCGAAAGCGTTGCGCCGCCCCTCAGGCAAACGCCGCGCGGCCGAGCACGCCCAGCGCGCCGGCCGCGCACAAGCCCAGCAGCAAGCGGCGCACGGTGCTGGCGGAAACGCGCCCGCGCAGCCGGTTCGACAGCGCGAAGCCGGCCAGCAGGAACGGAGCGAGCGACAGTGCCAGCAAAAGTTGCGGCATGCCGAAGCGCCCGGCCAGCGTCAGCATGGCCAGCGACAGCACCGCCCCGCCCGAGAGGATGCAGCCCATGGTCGCGCGCATCGGCGCCGGCGGCATGTGCTGCATGACCAGTGCGAACGGCGGAGCGCCGGCCGAGGTGATGGTTCCCATGAACCCGGACAGCGTGCCGGCGATCACCACATTGCGAGCGCCCGGCAGCAGGCGCCAGCCAAGCAGGCTCAGCGCCACCGCGGCCAGGATCGACAGCGAGAACAGCACCGACAGCGGCCCGGGCGCCAGCCAGGCGATGGTCAGCACCGCCGCCGCGCCGCCGAGCGCCCGTCCCACCAGGGCAAAGCCGGCGACAGGCCAGACGATGGCGTCACGCTCGCGCAGCGCGCCCATCAGCGACAGGCAGCAACCCATCGCCAGCAGCGGCCCCGGCACCAGTTCCGGGAAAAAGATCGCGCCCAGCGGCGCGCACAGCATGGCAAAGCCAATCCCGCCCACGCCCTGAAGGCAGGCGCCGGCCAGGATGAGCGCGCCCATCCACAGGTAGTCCGGAGCGGAAAGGCCCGGGGGCAGCAGCGACAGCAATGTAGCGGGCATGGCGTCGGTCATGGGGTCCGGAAAAAGCATGGCGGCGGGACGGCGGGCGCGCTAACGGGACGTCGCCTGTGCGCCCCGCCCATCTTGCACGCATTCCCGGTGGGAATTGAACCATATTGGTATACAGTCTACATGCTGATATGGCGCGACGGCAACTCATGGCCAGGCCGACGCACCACCATATGGCATGCAACAGCCGGAAATCCCAATAAATGTGCGGTTTTGCGGGCCACTGCACCGTTCCGGCATGCGCGTTAATCCCAATGAAAAAACGCTTGGCGCCAAACAGCGCTGGAATATAGTATACCGACACGGACCAACGCAGTCCGGTGAAACCGCCCCCCAACCCCCTCCGCCCCCAGGGAGTCTTCATGTCACAACAAGTCGTGATCGGTGCCGCGCACTGGATCTATCTGTCAGGGGTAGCAGTCATCGTGCTGACGATGATCCTGCGCGCCAATGTTGTCGTCCCGTCGATCGTCGGCACCGCCCTGGTGGTGTTTGCGCTGACCGGCAGCCCGGTGTCGGCGCTGGCCGGGGTGTTTTCGGCCAGCCTGGTCGCCGCGCGGGAGCTGTTCAACATCTTCCTGGTGATCGCCTTCATGACGGCGCTGCTCAATGCGCTCAAGACGCTGCGCTCGGACATCCGCATGGTCGAGCCCTTCCGCGTGGTAATGAAGAACGGGCATTCCGCGTTCTTTATCCTGGCGGGCATCACCTACCTGATCTCGCTGTTCTTCTGGCCGACGCCTGCGGTGCCGCTGGTGTCGGCCATCCTGCTGCCGGCCGCGATCGCAGCCGGACTGCCGCCGCTGGCGGGGGCGATGGCGATTGCCATCGCCGGACAAGGCATGGCGCTGTCGTCCGACTATGTGATCGGCGTCGCGCCCGGCATCAGCGCCAAGGCCGCCGGCGCGGCGGTCAGCGCCGCGGTGGTGGCCGACCGCGCGCTGGCGCTGTCGCTGATTACCGGCAGCATTGCGCTGTGCCTGGCCTACCTGTCGATGCGCAAGCACATCGTGCCGGCCTGCGGCACGCTGCTCGACCGCTGGCAGGCACGCGCCGGCGGCAGCGCCGAAGCGATCGATGGCGGCATCACCTTCGACAAGGCCGAGATCGCGAAGGGCACCGCCCATGCCGAACCCCTGGCCACCGACAGCAATATCGAAGCCAGCCTGTTGATGGTCGCGCAGCGGCGGGTGAAGTGGTCCAAGTGCTTTGCCATCGTGACGCCGCTGGCCTTCCTCGCCGTGGTCGCCGTGATGGTGCTGCCCAAGCTGGGCGCCGGCGTACAAGACCTGAAGGGCGGCGACGCGGCCGCGCTTGTGGGCGGGGTTGCCGCGGTGCTGATGATGCTGGCGACGCTGGCCGCGGAGGGCCCGCGCCGCATGCTGGACGTTTGCCCGGAGCACATCACCGACGGCTTCGTCTTCGCCTTCAAGGCCATGGGTTCGGTGCTGCCGATCGCGGGCTTCTTCTTCGTCGGCGCCGGCGAGACCGCGGCGCACATCCTTGGCCTGCCGCCGGGCAAGGCGCCCAGCCTGCTGTTCGAGCTGATCCAGGCCTACCAGCACCTGATTCCCGACAACCACATGCTGGTCGCCTTCGGCGTACTGCTGGTCGGCATGATCACCGGCATCGACGGCTCCGGCTTCGCCGGCCTGCCGCTGACCGGCACGCTGGCCGGTGCACTGGGACCGGTGGTCGGCTTCGACCCCGCCACGCTGGCGGCGGTAGGGCAGATGGGCGCGGTCTGGACCGGCGGCGGCACGCTGGTGGCGTGGTCGTCGCTGATCGCGGTGGCCGGCTTTGCCCGCGTGCCGGTGCTCGAGGCGGTGCGCGCGCTGCTGATCCCCGTGCTGATCGGGCTGGCCTGCTCCACCGTGGCGGCGATGGTGTTGTGGTCGTAGCGACGCCGCACCGCAACGATTTTCCCTGACCTGTTTCGTGACCTCTGCCCAGATAACGATGCCAACCGTCACCCTGCACAAGCTCGGCCAGACCTTTACCGACGAGGTCGGTCCCAGGACCAACCTGGTGGTCCGCGCCGGCATCCGGCAGTTCCCCTACCCCAACCTGCGCTACGAATGCGGCATGGGCAAATGCTCGAAGTGCGCGTGCCGCGTGATCGCCGGCGCGGAGCACCTGCCGCCGCCCAACTGGAAGGAAAAGAAGCAGCTTGGCGAGCGGCTCGAACAGGGCTACCGGCTGACCTGCCAGCTGTGGATCGAGCATGACATCGAACTGGCCCAGGACGATGTGCCGGCCGCTGCCGCGCTGGCCGGGGCGAGCGCAGGAGCCTGACATGTTCGTGCTGCTGACCAGCCGCCCCGGCCAGTTCCATACCGAACCCACCGACGGCATCACGGCCGTCGAGGCCTATGACTACGTCTTCTACGGCAAGCGCACCGCCCGTTTCGTCATTGCCGAGCTGGCCGCCGATACCAAGGTCCGCATACGGGAAGACACGCCGCCCGGCGTCGTCAACCTGGTGTCGACCCGATTCCTCGACAAGTACGCCACGCTCGATGCCGCCCGCGACGCGCTGCGCCAGCTGGCCAGCTTCGGCAGCATGGACATTACCCTCGTCCCCGTGCCGGTTGCCGTGGACGGCCGGCCCTGAAGCCTTACACCTGCACGCCAGGCATTTATCGCCATGATCCAGATCACCTTCCTCACCAACCACGGCAAGACCGTCAGTGCACCGGCCAACAGCAACCTGCTGCGCGTATCGCTGCGCGAACAGGGCGGCATCCCGTTCAAATGCGGCGGCGGCTTGTGCGGCACCTGCAAGTGCCGCATCGAGCAAGGCCGCGAGCATACCGATGCGGTCAAGCCGAAGGAAAGGAAGCTGCTGACCGAAGCCGAGCTGGCCGATGGATTCCGGCTGGCATGCCAGACCTTCATGGCGGGCGATATCGCGGTCTCGTGGCAGCCGAAGACCATGGCCGAGCGGCCCCGGCCGGCCGCAGCCAGCGGCGACTGAACCAGCGGTGCGCGCCATCGGGCGCCGATGGCGCGGCCACTACCGCCGCCTCGCCCCCACCAGCCCCGCCACCTCGTCGAGCATCGCCATATCCACCGGCTGCGACAGGTCCAGCGCGAGGGTGTGCCGGTAATACGGGCTCAGGTCCAGCCCGACCCCGAGCCCGAGTATTTCCACATCGCGCAGCGCCTCGTGCCGCGCCACCACGGCCTTCAGGTGGTTGTCGAGGTAGCAGGCGTCGTTGGCCTGCCCGGTCGCGGTATCCATGGGACTGCCGTCGGACACCACCACCAGGATGCGCCGTGCCTTGCCGCTGGCATGCAGGCGCGCGCAGGCCCATTCGACCGCCTCGCCATCCACGCCTTCGCGGAACAGGTCGGCTTTCAGCATCGCCGTGATGTCGGTGCGCGCGCGCCGCCAGCTGCGCTGCGCGTCCTTGAATACCATGTGGCAGGTTTCGTTGAGCCGGCCGGGGTGTTGCGGGCGGCCGCGCGCGAGCCAGTCGCTGCGCGCGCGCCCGCCGTTCCACGCATTGGTGGTGAAGCCGAGCACCTCGGTGGCCACGCCGGCCTGATCGAGCGCCCGTGTGAGCATGTCGATCAGCAGCGTGAGCGGCTCGGCCTGCGCCTTCATCGAGCCGGAGCAGTCGATCAGGAAGCCGACCACGCAGTCGGCATGGGCCTTGTGCGCTTCCTGGCGGAACAGGCGGCGTTCGGCGGGCGAGCTGACCAGCTGCGCCAGGCGGCGGCCATCGATGCGGCCGCTTTCCTCGCCGAAGGACCAGCCGTCCACGCGCGGCTGCGACAACGCGGCACGCAGGCGGCGCGCCAGCCGGGCGATGTTGACGCCCGCGCGCGCGATGCGTGCGTCCAGCCGCGTGCGGTATTCCTCCAGCAAGGCGCGGCGCACCAGCGTGGCGGCGCGCACTTCGCGGTCGTAGCGGGTGGTGTAGATGCGGTAGCCATCGGTGGCGTCGGCCAGCACGCGGCTGTGGCCGCTGTCGGCCAGGGCGAAGTCTTCCACGGGCGGTTCGTCGAAGTCGAGCCACAGCGCAAACCCGGCACGCGCGGCGGAAGCGGCATGGTCGTCGTCTTCGCCTGCACGCGGCGCTTCGGTGCGGATCATCTGCGCCACCGCATGCGCCAGCGTCAGCGCATGCACGGCGTACGCGGCCTGGTCGTGGCGTTGCGCGCGCAGCCCCGCCAGCGCGGTGCCCAGCATCGGCACGATGGCCGCGCGCGTGGCCTCGATCAGGTCTTCGGTCTCTTCCAGCACCGGCTCGCCGCAGAGGCGCGACCACGCCACCTGCGCCACGGTATAGAGCAGGATGCCGAGATGCCCGTCGGTCAGCCCGGAACGATGGTAGGCGCGCGACCACGCCAGAAAGCGATGGCGCAGGTTGGCCTCGACCCCGGACATGCCGCGCGGCAGGCGGGTCTCGCAGCGCAGCTGTTCGAGCAGCTCGAACACCAGGCGCTCGACCGCATCGGCCGGGCACAGCCGCCGGTGCAGCGCGGCGTCGGAATGCGCCTGGCGCAGCGCGGCGCCATCGGCTGCGCCGCGCAGGCACGCGGCGGTGTCGGTGTCCGCATCGGTGCGCAGGTGCGGCGCATGCAGCGGCACCGGACGCAGCGCGCGCCAGAGCTGGCCATCGCGGAAATGCAGCGCCGCATCGCCGGTGAGCGCGCGCACCGCCGCGCCGGACAGTTCATCCTGCCGCTGGCGCCGGCGCAAGCGCCGGGCGAGCGCCGCCGCATTCATTGCGCCGGCTCCGTCGCGGCGCTGGTGCCGGCGGCCTCGCCCGGCAGGTGGCCGAAGCAGCGCTGGTAGTACTCCGCCACCACCGGGCGCTCGGCCTCGTCGCACTTGTTCAGGAAGGTCAGCCGGAACGCGAGCGCGGGGTCGCGGAAGATCTGGCAGTTCTCGGCCCAGCTGATCACGGTGCGCGGCGACATCAGCGCCGACACATCGCCCGCGGCAAAGCCGCGCCGGGTCAGGCCGGCCAGCGCCACCATGGCATCGACCAGCGCGCGCCCGTCGGCGTCGTCCAGCTCCGGCACGCGTGCCAGCACGATGCCCGCCTCTTCTTCGTGAGGCAGGTAGTCCAGCGTCGCCACCACGTTCCAGCGGTCGATCTGCGCGTGGTTGAGCAACTGCGTGCCGTGATAGAGCCCATTGACGTTGCCGAGTCCCACGGTGTTGGAGGTGGCAAAGAGACGGAACGAAGGATGGGGGCGGATCACGCGGTTCTGGTCCAGCAGCGTGAACTTGCCGTCGCGCTCCAGGATGCGCTGGATCACGAACATCACGTCGGGCCGGCCCGCGTCGTATTCGTCGAAGATCAGCGCCACCGGGCGCTGCAGCGCCCACGGCACGATGCCTTCCTGGAACTCGGTGACCTGGCGGCCATCGCGCACCACGATGGCATCCTTGCCGACCAGGTCGAGCCGGCTGATATGGCCGTCGAGGTTGACGCGCACGCAGGGCCAGTTCAGCCGCGCGGCCACCTGCTCGATATGGGTCGACTTGCCGCTGCCGTGCAGGCCCTGCACCATCACGCGACGGTCGCGCATAAAACCCGACAGGATCGCCAGCGTCACCTCGGGCTGGAAGCGGTAGGCCGGATCGATCTCCGGCACGTGGTCATCGCGCTGGCTGAAAGCCGGCACCATCAGGCCGGAATCGATGCCGAACACGCTGCGCACCGGAATCATCCGGTCCGGCTTGCCAAACTGCTCTTGCGTCACCTTGTGCTCCTCGTTGCCTCGTGGCTTCTCGCCATCCATGCCAATCGGCACGGCGGCAAGCGGAGCATTTCCGCGTGACGCCGTGCGCTATTCGTCCTCTTCCGCGGCTTCCGTGGCCTCGGCGCCGCCCTGCCAGCTGCCGGCGCTGTCGGCCTCGATCTTCGCCAGCGCTGCCGCCGCCCGCTGCAGCGCGGGCAGCAGCTGCACCGCCTTGTCGCGCGGCACCCGCATCACCGGGGCCTGCAGCGCCAGCCCCAGGTTGGACTTGCCGCCGTCTGCCGCCGGCACCAGCACGCCGATGCAGACCAGCCCCGGCAGGAATTCCTCGTCGTCCATGGCGTAGCCGTCGCGCTTCACGCGCTCCAGTTCCGACTCCAGCTGCGCATGGTCGGTCAGCGTGTTCTGCGTGTAGCGCTCCAGCTCCACGTTGGCCAGCAGACGCTGCCGCTGCGCCGGCGCCAGCTGCGCCAGGAACAGCTTGCCGGTGGCAGAGCAGTGCGCCGGCACGCGCGAACCCGGATGCAGGTAGAAGCGCAGCGGCGCAGCGGTCTCGACGCGATCGAGGTACAGCACCTCGCCGCCGGAGAACGCGGTCAGGTTGCAGCTTTCGCCCACCTCTTCCACCAGCCGGCGCAGCACCATGTGACGCGCGCCGTGCGACGTGCTGTTGAGCAACAGGTTCTCCGCCAGCCGGCGCAGCCGCAGGCCGGTGCCGTATTGCCGCCCGTCGCCGTTGCGCTGGATCAGTCCGGCCGCCTCCAGCTGCTGCAGCATGCGGTGCAGCGTGGGCTTGGGCAGGCCGGTCTCTTCCACCAGCGCCTGCAGATTGAAGGACTGGTCCTTCTCCGCGATGACCTCGAGCAGGCCGAACAAGCGCAGCGCCGGCGTGTCTCCGTCCGGCCTGGCTTCACTTTTGGCGAAGCGCATATCGTTCATGCCTGGCTCCATCATAGGTAAGTTTCATTTTCAGAGTCAAATCATATCAATTATCGAAACTTCTGGTTGACCTTCCCGAGCAGACGGCCTACATTCCGGTTAAACAATAATTTTTTGGAACTTCTGGTTCCATTTTTTAAGCGAACACCGGAGACAAGTCGACATGTACGGATAGGCCATCCTCTCCCGGGATTGCAAATACTGAACGACCACGGCCCCAGGCTGGCATTTACTGCCCCGCCACCTATACCGAAGAGAAGCCGTGGCGCCTGCCTTAATCGCTGGACTGGCTGCAACGCAGTACCGACAGCAAGCGCAGCACAGGAGACACAACATGATCCAACAACCATCGTCCGGCAACGGACTATCCCACGGCCTCAAGCAACGCCACATGACCATGATCGCGCTCGGCGGCGTGATCGGCGCGGGGCTCTTTGTCGGCAGCGGCGTCGTCATCAAGTCGGCCGGCCCGGCCGCGGTCCTTTCGTTCCTGATCACCGGCCTGCTGGTGGTGCTGGTGATGCGCATGCTGGGCGAGATGGCCTGCGCCATGCCCGGCGGCGGCGGCTTCTACGAGTATGCACGCGAAGCCTGGCGCGATCGCCCGGCGGTGGGCAACCTGGCTGGCTTCCTGACCGGCTGGATGTACTGGTACTTCTGGGTCATCGTGGTGGCACTCGAAGCGGTGGCGGGGGCGGACCTGGTGCGTTACTGGCTGCCCGACGTGCCAAACTGGATCATCAGCCTGGTGCTGCTGGTGATGCTGACGCTGACCAACCTGGTATCGGTCAAGTCCTTCGGCGAGTTCGAATTCTGGTTCGCCTCGATCAAGGTGGCGGCGATCATGGTGTTCCTGTTCGTCGCCGGCGTCTACGTGCTGGGCCTGGCTCCCGGGTCGCACGGCATGGAGGTGGCCAACCTGACCGCCAACGGCGGCTTCATGCCCAACGGCATCGTGCCGGTGCTGACCGGCGCGGTGGCGGCCACCGGCTTCTACTTCGGCGCCGAGATCGTCACCATCGCCGCCGCCGAGACCGCCGAGCCGCAGAAGGCCGTGGCCAAGGCGACCAGCTCGGTCATCACGCGTGTGCTGGTGTTCTATGTCGGTTCGATCCTGCTGGTGGTGTGCCTGGTGCCGTGGAATTCCACCAGCATCGCCACGCCGTACGTCAGCGCGCTGAACGTGATGGGCGTGCCGGCGGCCGCGCAGATCATGAACGCGATCGTGCTGACCGCGGTGCTGTCGGCGCTGAACTCGGGCCTGTACGCTTCCTCGCGCATGCTGTTTGCGCTGACGCGCCGCGGCGACGCACCGCAGTCGCTGGCCCGCGTCAGCCGCAACGGCGTGCCGGTGCGCGCCATCCTGGTGGCGACGCTGTTCGGCTACGGCGCGGTGGTGATGTCCTATGTCTCGCCTGATACGGTGTTCGCCTTCCTGGTGAATTCGTACGGCACGGTGGCGATCTTCGTCTACATCCTGATCGCGATCTCGCAGCTGCGCCTGCGTTCGCGGCTGGAGCGCGAGGCCCCCGGCCAGCTGCGGGTGCGCATGTGGTGCTACCCGTACCTCACCTATGTCGCGATCCTGGGCATGCTGGGCATCGTGGTCGCCATGGCCTTTATCCCCGACCAGCGCACGCCGCTTGCGCTGGGGGTCATCAGCCTGCTGATCCTGCTGATTGCCTACGGCGCGCGGCAACTGTTTCGCCGTGGCGCCGAGCCGGTAGTGCCGCTGGCCGAAATGCCAAGGCCTGACCTCCACAAGTATTGATGTGCCACGCGGCGCGCCAGTGCAGTAAGCTGGCGCGCTGTGTCGTTTGCAGTGTCGTTGTTTTTGCCCCCGCACCATGAGCCTCAAGTCCCCCGCCACGATGTGGTCCCAGCTGTTCCAGCAGCACGCCCTGTCGGGCCTGAGCCTGCAGGGCAAGATCCGGCAGATGCTGGTCTCGGCCATCCTCGACGAGCAGCTGCCGCAAGGCGAACCGCTGCCGAGCAGCCGCGAGCTGTCGGCGCAGCTGCGCGTGGCGCGCAACACGGTGGTGCTGGCCTACCAGCAGCTGGTCGACGAGGGCTACCTGGTCGCGCGCGAGCGCAGCGGCTACTTCGTCAACCCCGGCATCCTCGGCACCCGCGTCAGCGGCGTGGCCTCGCTGCGCGGCGAGCCGGTGCCGGCGCGCGCGGGCGAGCCCGACTGGGAACGGCGTTTCGTGTTCCGCCCCACGCAGCAGCGCAATATCGTCAAGCGCGCCAACTGGCGCGACTACCCCTACCCCTTCATCTACGGCCAGTACGACCCGGCGCTGTTCCCCACCGCGGACTGGCGCGAATGCTGCCTGAAGGCGCTGAGCGTGCTCGACATCCACGACTGGGCCCAGGACATGATCCTGCGCGACGACGAGTCGCTGGTGCAGCAGATCCGCACCCGCGTGCTGCCGCGCCGCGGGGTCTGGGCCGGCACCGACGAGATCGTGGTCACCGTAGGCGCGCAGCAGGCGCTGTACCTGCTGGCCGACCTGCTGGTCAGCCCCGACACGCCGGTGGGCATCGAGGACCCCGGCTATCCGGACGCGCGCAATATCTTCGGCTCGCACACGTCGAACCTGGTGCCGCTGCCGGTCGATGACGGGGGCCTGATGCTGTCCGATGCGCAGCGCGCGTGCGACTACGTCTACGTGACCCCGGGCCACCAGTGCCCGACCACCGTCACCATGCCGCTGGCGCGGCGCCAGGCGCTGCTGCGGCAGGCCGAGGAAGCCGACTTCGTGCTGATCGAGGACGACTACGAGGCCGAGAGCCGCTTCGAAGGCGATCCCACGCCCACGCTCAAGAGCCTGGACCGCAGCAACCGCGTGATCTACGTCGGCAGCCTGTCCAAGAGCCTGGCGCCGGGCCTGCGCATCGGCTACATCGTCGGCCCGGCCGCGCTGATCGCGGAGCTGCGCGGCGCGCGCCGGCTGATGCTGCGGCATCCGTCTGCTTATATCCAGCGCGCGTTCTCGCTGTTCCTGTCGCTCGGCCACTATGACGCGCACCTGCGCCGGCTCGCCGCCGCGCACCGCGAGCGCGCCGAAGCGGTGCTGGCCGCGCTGGCCGCGCATATGCCGGATTTCCATGCGGTGCCCATCGCCGGCGGGGCCTCCTGCTGGATCGAAGGGCCGTCCTGGCTCGACGCCGATGCACTGGCGCGGCTGGCGGAGCTGCAAGGCGTGCTGATCGAGCCCGGCAGCGTCTTCTTCATGGCCGAGCCCGCGCCGCGCAACGGCTTCCGGCTGGGCTACTCGTCGATCTCGCTGGACCGCATCGAGCCCGGCATCCGCGTGCTGGCCGGCGTCGCGCGTGAACTGCAGGCCACCGCGGGCAGCGCAACGCCCCCCGCCGCCGTCACTTCCCGAGCCCGCCCCGCCGCCTGAGCGCGGCCCGGCCGCGCCTGCGCCGCTGGCCCAAGCGATAGTCCCGAACTGGCGCTACAGCGCCGCGGCCGGTTTCCCTATCCTCGAGTCATGGCCAGTTCCACACGGACCGGCCCACAACACTCACGGAGACCAAGCCATGTCCAAGGACAATACCGCCGCCGGCATCGAACTGCTGCAAGCCTTCAACGACGCCTGGAACCGCCACGATATCGACGCGCTGATGGCCTGCATGGCCGATGATTGCGTCTTCCACGGCGTGGCCGGCCCTGACCTGCTCGGCCGCAGCTTCGTCGGCCGCGAGGCGGTGCGCGAAGGCTTCCAGCTGGCCTGGCAGACCTTCCCCGATGCGCAATGGGTCGATGGCGACCACTTTGTCGTCGGCGACCGCGGCGTCAGCGAATCCACCTTCCGCGGCACCCGCGCCGACGGCGCGCGCATCGAAGCGCGCATGGTCGACGTGTTCACCTTCCGCGGCGGCAAGATCGCGGTGAAGAACGCCTACCGCAAGGACCGCCCGCCGGTGGCAGCCGTAGCCTGAAGCGAGGAGACGCGCCATGCAAGCCGTAGCCCCCCGCAGCAGCCTCCTGGCCGGCGAGCAGTCGACCGCCCCGACCCGGCCGTACGACCCCGCCTACGATCCGCTGCACACGCCCACGCCCGGCCATGGCCGGGAATACGCCCCAACTTACTGGATCGGCACCGCGGGAGAGCCGCCCGCCGACGACGGCCCGATCACGCATGACATCGATGTCGACGTGGCCATCATCGGCTCCGGCTTCACCGGCCTGACCTGCGCCATCTTCCTGGCGCAGGAATACGGCATCAAGGCCACCGTGCTCGAGGCCAACCGCGTCAGCTGGGGCTGCAGCACGCGCAACGGCGGCCAGGCGCAATGCGCGTCGGGCCGGCTCAAGCGCTCGCAGTGGATCCAGCGCTACGGCCTCGATACCGCGCTGCGCCTGCACCAGGAGGTCTGCGACGGCATGGAGACCTTCAAGGGGCTGATCAAGGACATCGACTGCGATCCGCAGCCCGGCGGCCACCTGTATATCGCGCACCGCGACAAGGTAATGCCCGCGCTGGAGAAGGAAGCGAAAATCCTGCGCGAGGTGTTCAACTACGACGCGCGCATCCTTGACGCCGACACCGTGCGGCGCGAATACGTCGACGACAAGGAAGCCGCGGGCGCGATGCACGAGCCCGAGGGCATCGGCATCCATGCCGGCAAGCTCGCCTTCGGCTACCTGCGCCGCGCGCGCGCGCTTGGCGCGAAGGTGCATCCGTCCAGCCCCGTGACCGGCTGGGAAACGCGCAACGGCGTGCACTACCTGCGCACCCCCGGCGGCATCGTGCGCGCGCGCGCCGTGGGCGTGGCCACCGGCGGCTATACCTCGCAGTCGCTGCACCGCGAGCTGAAGAACCGGCTGTTCCCGATCCTGTCGAACTCCATCGTCACACGCCCGCTCACGGCGGACGAGCTGGCCGCGTGCAACTTCCGCACCACGCAGGTCATCACCGACACCCGCATCCTGCGCCACTACTACCGGCTGATGCCCGACGGCCGCCTGCAGATCGGCAGCCGCAGCGCCATCACCGGCAACGATGCTCCGCAAGACCAGTACAAGCAGAAGCTGATCGCGGACATGCACCGCAAATTCCCCGCGCTGCAGGGCATCCAGATCGACTATTCCTGGTGGGGCTGGGTCGACGTCAGCCACGACATGATGCCGCGCATCACCCAGCCCGACCCGGCGCAGTCGATCTACTACGCCATGGGCTACGGCGGCAACGGCGTGATGTATTCCGCCCAGGCCGGCAAGCGCCTGGCGGCGCTGATCGCCGGCAAGTCCTCGGCGCTGCCGGAACTGCCCATCTTCCGCTCGCCGCTGCCGTTCCCCAACGTGCGCGAGATGGTCGAATCGCAGATGTTCGCGCCGTTCCGGAGGTTGGGACAGCGGGTGCTGTATCACTGGTATCACTGGAAGGACGACGTGTTCTGAAGGTGCGGCGCGGCTTGCCGAGCACGACTGCGTTTGCCACCGCCCAGCGTGATCGCTCCCCTCTCCCGCCCGGCGGGAGAGGGGAGCAAACAGTCAGCGCGGTTGCGCCGAAGCACAGCCTATAGGGCCTGCATATTGTCAGACCGCCACCGACACCCGAACCAGCCCCCACCGCCTCCACACCGCGTGGCTTAGCGCAGTATGATGCCCAGGTCTCCCTCCGCGGGAGCATCGCGGCCGCGCACCGGCTGCAGTGCATCAGGAGGCACGCTTGGAAACCACCCGGCAGCTCCCAGACTCCGCCAGCCCCGGCGACCTGATCGTTGCCCGCCCGGAAGGCCTCTATTGCCCGCCCGGCGATTTCTACATCGATCCATGGCGCCCGGTCGAGCGCGCCGTTATCACGCACGCGCACTCCGACCATGCCCGCTTCGGCCATGCGCACTATCTGTGTGCCGCGCCCGGCCGCGGCGTGCTGCTGGCGCGGCTGCCTGGCATCCAACTCGACACCCTGCGCTACGGCGAACGCATTACCCACCATGGCGTTACGCTGAGCCTGCATCCGGCCGGGCATGTGCTGGGCTCTGCGCAGGTGCGGCTGGAGCATGGCGGGCAGGTCTGGGTGGCCTCGGGCGACTACAAGCTGGAAGCCGACGGCACCTGCGACCCGTTCGAGCCGGTGCCCTGCGACACCTTCATCACCGAAAGCACCTTCGGCCTGCCGATCTACCGCTGGCCGCCGCAGGCCACGCTGATGGCCGAGATTTTCGACTGGTGGCAGGCCAATTCCCGCGTCGGGCGGGCCAGCATCGTCTACGCCTATACCTTCGGCAAGGCGCAGCGCATCCTGCACGGCCTGCTGCGGCATGCCGGTGGCGATGGCATGCCTGGGCCGGTGATCGTGCATGGCGCGCTGACGCAGCTCAACGCCGCCTATGCCGAGGCCGGCGTCGCGCTTCCGCCGATGGCGCTGGCCACCGAGCTGCCGGCGCGCAGCCCGCTGCTGCGCCAGGCGCTGGTGGTGGCGCCGCCATCGGCACAACGTTCGCCTTGGCTGCGGCGTTTCGGCGATGCCTCCGATGCCTTCGCCAGCGGCTGGATGCAGCTGCGCGGCACGCGCCGCCGCCGGGGCGTGGACCGAGGCTTCGCGCTGTCCGACCATGCCGACTGGCCCGGTCTGCTGCAGGCGATCAGCGCCACCGGCGCCGCACGCATCATCGTGACCCACGGCAACGTGCCGGTGATGGTGCGCTATCTGAGCGAGCGCGGCTGGCAGGCGCAGGCCTTCGATACCGAGTACGGCGACGACGATGAAGCGGCGCGCGCAGAGCTGGCGCCGTCGGCCGAAGCGGGCCAGGAAGAGGCCGCGCCATGAAGGCCTTCGCCGACCTCTATGCCGCGCTGGACGGCACCACGTCGACCAAGGCACGTCTGGGCGCGCTGGTCGATTACCTGCGCAGCGCGCCGGCCGAGGACGCCGCCTGGGCCGTCTATTTCCTGGCGGGCGGCAAGCCGCGCCAGATCGTGCCGGTATCGCTGCTGCGCGACCTGGCGCGACAGGCCGCCGACCTGCCCGACTGGCTGTTCGAGGAAAGCTACCAGGCGGTCGGCGATCTCGCCGAGACCATCGCGCTGCTGCTGCCGGACCCGCGCGATGCGGACCACGCCGGCCTGGCCGAATGGGTCGAGCAGCGCCTGCTGCCGCTGCGCGGCCTGCCGCCGGACGCGCTGATGCCGCGGCTGGATGCGCTGTGGCGACCGCTCGACGCGCATGGCCGGCTGGTGCTGTTCAAGCTGATCACCGGCGCGTTTCGCGTGGGTGTGTCGCGCCTGCTGGTGACACGGGCGCTGGGCGAGGTGGCCGGCATCGATCCCAAGCGTGTGGCCGAGCGCATGGTCGGCTACACCGATCTGTCGGCGCGGCCCGACGCGGCGCGCTTCCTGGCGCTGCTGGCGCCCGAGGACGAAGACGACCGGGCGCTGCGCGCCGGCGGCCAGCCGTATCCGTTTTTCCTGGCCCACCCGCTGCAAGCCCCGGCCGAACAGTTCGACACCGTGCTGGGCACGCCCGGCGCGTGGCTGGTCGAATGGAAGTGGGATGGCATCCGCGCCCAGCTGGTGCGGCGCGGCGGCCAGACCTGGCTGTGGTCGCGCGGCGAGGAACTGATCACCGAGCGCTTCCCGGAACTGCAGCAAGCCGCCGCGACGTTGCCGGACGGCACCGTGCTCGACGGCGAGATCGTGATCTGGCAGCAGGGACGCGTGCAGCCGTTTGCGTTGCTGCAGCAGCGCATCGGCCGCAAGACGCTGAGCGCCAGGCTGCTGCGCGAAGCGCCGGCGATCCTGATGGCGTACGACCTGCTCGAGTGGCAGGGCGAGGACTGGCGTACCCGCCCGCAGGCCGAACGACGCGCGCGGCTGGAACAGGTGGTGGCTGCGCACGTCCATCCCGCGCTGGAACTGAGTCCGCTGGTCGAGGCCGACAGCTGGGAACGCTATGCCCGCCTGCGCGATGCCTCGCGCGAGCTCGGTGTGGAAGGCTTCATGCTGAAGGCGGCCGGCGCGGCCTATGGCGCGGGCCGCACCAAGGACGTGGGGGTCTGGTGGAAGTGGAAGATCGACCCGTACTCGGTCGATGCCGTGCTGGTCTATGCGCAGCGCGGCCACGGCCGCCGCGCCAGCCTCTATACCGATTTCACCTTCGCGGTCTGGAACGGCCCGCCCGGCACGCCGGGGCGGGCGCTGGTGCCCTTCGCCAAGGCCTATTCCGGGCTGACCGACGACGAGATGCGTGCGGTCGATGCCATCGTGCGCCGGACCACGGTCGAGAAGTTTGGCCCCGTTCGCAGCGTGGAGCCGACCCAGGTCTTCGAGCTCGGCTTCGAAGGCATTGCCCGCAGCGGCCGCCACAAGAGCGGCATTGCGGTGCGCTTTCCGCGCATGCTGCGCTGGCGCACGGACAAGCCGATCGACGAGGCCGACACGCTGGCCACGCTCGAAGCGATGCTGCCGGCCACCGGCGCGCCGCGGGAGGATGCGGCATGAACCCGCCGCGCGGCGCGCGCCGGCCAGCGATCGAATCGGCGCCCACCCCGCCGCCATTGACCGTGGCCCAAGGCATGCAGGCGCTGTTCGATGCGCGCGGCTGGCAGCCCTTCGCCTTCCAGCGCGAAGTCTGGACCGCGATCGCGCGCGGCCAGAGCGGGTTGCTGCATGCCACCACAGGCACCGGCAAGACCTATGCGGCGTGGCTCGGCGCGCTGATGGCATTCGCCACGCCGCGCGCGGCCCCGTCGCACGACAAGCCCGCGCCGCCGCTGACGGTGCTGTGGCTGACGCCGATGCGCGCGCTCGCCGCCGACACCACGCGCGCGCTGCAGGCGCCGCTGGCCGAGCTGGGCCTCGACTGGACCGTCGCGCTGCGCACCGGCGACACCGGCAGCGCCGAGCGCGCGGCGCAGCAGCGCCGCCTGCCGACCGCACTGGTGACCACGCCCGAAAGCCTGAACCTGATGCTGACCCGTGCCGACGCGCACGACACCCTGCGGCGCGTGCGCATGGTGGTGGTCGACGAATGGCACGAGCTGCTGGGCAACAAGCGCGGCGTGCAGGTGCAGCTGGCGCTGGCGCGGCTGCGGCAATGGCAGCCCGCGCTGATGGTGTGGGGGCTGTCGGCCACGCTCGGCAACCTGCCGCACGCGGCCGACGTGCTGCTGAGCGGCGTGCCTGGCGAGCGGCGCGTGCTGGTGCACGGCCATACCCCGAAGACACTGGTGATCGATACCCTGCTGCCCGACAACGCCAGCCGCTTCCCGTTTGCCGGCCACCTGGGCCTGTCGATGCTGCCGCATGTGGTCGAAGAACTGGCTCAAGGCGGCACCACGCTGGTGTTCCTCAATACGCGCTCGCAGGCCGAGCTGTGGTACCAGGCGCTACTCGACGCGCGCCCGGAGTGGGCGGGCGAGATTGCCCTGCACCACGGCTCGCTAGACCGCGCGGTGCGCGAATGGGTCGAGCTGAACCTGAAGAACGGCGCGCTGCGCGCGGTGGTGTGCACCTCCAGCCTGGACCTTGGCGTCGACTTCCTGCCGGTGGAGCGCGTGCTGCAGGTGGGATCGCCCAAGGGAGTGGCGCGCCTGCTGCAGCGCGCCGGGCGCTCCGGCCACGCGCCGGGCCGCGCCTCGCGCGTGACGGTGGTGCCCACGCACAGCCTGGAACTGGTCGAGGCCGTGGCCGCGCGGCATGCGGTGCGGGCGGGACGGATCGAGGCGCGCGAGTCGCCCGACAAGCCGCTCGACGTGCTGGTGCAGCACCTGGTGACGGTGGCGCTGGGCGGCGGCTTCCGGCCCGAAGCGTTGCTGGCCGAGGTGCGCTCGGCCTGGGCCTACCGCGGCCTGACCGGCGAGGAATGGCAGTGGTGCCTGGACTTCGTGCGCCAGGGTGGCGTCACGCTGACGGCGTACCCGGATTTCCGCCGCGCCGTGCCCGACGACGATGGCGTCTGGCGCGTGCCGGACGCGGGGCTGGCGCGGCGCCACCGCATGAGCGTGGGCACCATCGTCAGCGATGCCACCATGCAGGTGCGCTACTGGAGCCGCGCAGGCACCGGCGGCGCGTCGCTGGGATCGGTGGAAGAAGGCTTTATCGCGCGGCTGGCGCCGGGCGACTGCTTCCTGTTCGGCGGCCGGCTGCTGGAGCTGGTGCGGGTGCAGGAAATGACCGCCTTCGTGCGCCGTGCGACCGGCCGCCGCCCGGTGGTGCCGCGCTGGAACGGCGGCAAGATGCCGATGTCGACCGAGCTGGCCGAGGCCGTGATCGACACGCTCGCGGCCGCCGCGGCGGGCCGGCTGGATCCGCGCGACACCCCCGAGCTGCCGCTGATCCAGCCGCTGGTGGACCTGCAGGCGCAGTGGTCGGCCCTGCCCACGCGCCACACCCTGCTGGCCGAGTCGCTGCATTCGCGCGAGGGCTGGCACCTGTTCCTCTATCCGTTTGCCGGCCGCTCGGTCCACCTTGGCCTGGGCAGCCTGCTGGCATGGCGGCTGGGGCAGCAGGTGCCGGCCACGTTCTCGGTGGCGGTCAACGACTACGGGCTGGAATTGCTGGCGTCGGCGCCGGTGGACTGGGCCCGCTGGCTGCCGCAGGTATTGGCCGATGAGCGCCGGCGCGACCTGGCCGCCGACGTGCTGGGCAGCCTGAACGCGGGCGAACTGTCGTTGCGCCGTTTTCGAGAGATTGCCCGCATCGCCGGGCTGATCTTCCAGGGCTACCCCGGCGCGCCCAGGAGCGCGCGCCAGCTGCAGGCGTCGTCCAGCCTGTTCTACGAGGTCTTCCGCAAGCACGATCCCGGCAACCTGCTGCTGGGCCAGGCCGAACGCGAAGTGCTGATGCAGGAACTGGACGCGCACCGGCTCGCCGCAACGCTGGAGCGGCTGGCGGCGCTGAAGCTCGACCTGCACGCGCTGAAGCGGCCCACCCCGCTGTCGTTCCCGCTGGTGGTGGAATTCCTGCGCGAGAAGCTCAGCACCGAAAAGCTCGCCGACCGCATCGCACGGATGCTGGCCGACCTCGAACTGGCGGCCGGGCCAGAGCCCGGCGAAGCGGCGGGCATGCCGGCCGAAGCCATGGCCGATGCCGTGGCCGAGGCCGCGCGCTTCGGCATGGCCGACCATGCCGGCCCATCCGGCAGGACGCCGCGACGGCCGCGGCGCCCGCGCAAGCCGTCGAAGCCATTGCCGCTGCTATGACGCCCGACGCCCGCACCTTGCAGCAGGGCGGCGCGCTGCCCGTGTCGGCGGCCGGCGAAACCCTGTGGCTGCTGCCGGAACACGCGCTGTGGTGGCCGGCGGCCGGCATGCTGATGGTGGCGGACGTGCACTTCGGCAAGGCCGCGGCGTTCCGCGCGCTGGGCCAGCCTGTGCCGCATGGCACCACCGGCGACAACCTGGCGCTGCTGACCCGGCTGGTGCGGCAGCTGCCCGTCGATGAACTGGTGTTCCTGGGCGACTTCCTGCATGCGCGCGCCTCGCGTACGCCATCGGTGCTGCAAGCGCTGTACGACTGGCGCCACGGCTTGCCCGCGCCTTTGCGCTGCACGCTGGTCCGCGGCAACCACGATGCCCGCGCCGGCGACCCGCCTGCATCGCTGGACATTGCCGTGGTGTCCGAGCCCGCCTTGGCGGGCCCGTTCGCCCTGTGCCATATGCCCGGCGCTTCGCCGCTCGGCTATGTACTGGCAGGCCACCTGCACCCGGCCTGCCTGCTGCGCGGCAGCGGCGCGGACCGCCTGCGCCTGCCCTGCTTCCTGTTCGGGCCGCGGGGCGCCATCCTGCCGGCGTTCGGCGCCTTCACCGGGCATGCCACGGTGCGGCCGCAGGCCGATGAGCGCGCCTATGTCGTCGGTGGCGGCAGGGTCTGGCCGGCGCGCACGGCGCGTCAGAACAACGTATAGCCGCCGTCGATGACGAAGGTATCGCCGGTGTGGTAGGCCGAGGCCGGGCTCATCAGGTAGACCGCGATGCCGGCGAAGTCGCTGCCCTCGCCCCAGCGGCGCATCGGCACGCGCTTGTGCACCATCTCCTGGAAGGCATCGTTGCCCTGCGCCGCGCTGGTCATCTCGGTCTTGATCCAGCCCGGCAGGATCGAATGGGCGCGGATGCCCATGCGCGCATACTCGACGGCGAGCCCACGCATCATCGAAATCACGCCGCCCTTGGTGGCGGCGTAGTGTTCGGCGCGCGGCGCCCCTTCGATGGCGGCAACCGAAGCCGTGCTGCACAGCACGCCACCGTCGCCCTGCGCCAGCATCTGCCGCACCGCGGCGCGCAGCGTGAAGAACGCCCCGTCCAGGTTGACGCGCAGGGTCCGGCGCCAGACCTCGGTCGCGATCTGGTCGAACGGTGCCTTGCTGCCGCTGCCGACGCCGGCGTTGGCAAAGCAGCCGTCAATGCGGCCGAGCGCCGCCACCGTGCGCGCCATCGCGGCATCGACCGCCTGCTCGTCGCCCACGTCGCACAGCTCCGTATGCACCTTGCGTCCGTGCCGGCCCAGCCGGTCCGCCGCGGCGGCGTTCTTGTCCGCGTTGGTGCCCCAGATCGCGATATCGGCACCGGCCGCGGCCAGTCCTTCGGCAATGCCCAGGCCAATGCCGCCATTGCCGCCGGTCACCAGTGCCACCTTGCCGGTCAGGTCGAACGGATGCGTGCTCATGTCTGTCTCCTCGGATGGTTTGTCGCTGTCTTGGCCGGACATTGTTGGCAGGACACGCGCAAAAGCTCGTCGTCGGAACAGATGAAATTCGCCCGGCGGGGGAAATCAAGGGGAAATCAGAGAAGCGGGCGTGGCGCCGCCACGCCGCACTGCAGCAACGGCATCATGCGATGCCGGCGGTACGCGCATGTCGCGGCTGGTGCGCTGGCGGCGCCGCGCGGCACGCTACGCGATGTGGCCTAGCGCAAGCCGAAGAAGCTGAGTACCGCGAGAATGATGACCACGGCTCCAACAAGCCAGACGATATTCATGACAGCTCTCCTTGTCCCAAAGGTCCCGACGCGGCCTCAACCGACGCCTTGTGGCGGGTGGATGGTCGACCCGGTCAAATGACTCTCGGGCCAGCGATATACCCATCGCTGACATGAAGTCCCGCAACATTCGTGCCTTGGGCTGCAGACGCATCGGGTGGCGCATCGGTGGCCGCTCCACGCTTGCACACCTGCCGCCGGCGCCACCGATCCATGGATTACAAAGACAGCCAGCGCCTTAATTACAAACGCATGACAGGGAAGCCGTGGCGAGGCCCCGGCAATCAACGTGGTCCGTGCGTGCTGCGCTCCGTCTTGCGCACCGCGATATGATGGCCGCCTCCCACCTCCTCAGATTGCCAGTCATGGACAACGCCCGGGTCCTCACCCTCTTCCTCGGCGTGGTGCGCGTCGGCAGCTTCCGGCGTGCCGCGGTCGAGGCCGGTGTCACGCCGCAGGCGGCGAGCAAGGCCGTGCGCACGCTGGAGACCTATCTGGGCGTCCGCCTGCTGCACCGGACCACGCGCAAGCTCAGCCTGACCGAGGAAGGCGCACGCCTGTTCGAACTGACCGCGCCGGGCATGCGCCAGCTCGACGAAGCGCTCGAACAGGTCCGCGCCAGCCGCAGCGAAGACGACGGACTGATCCGCCTGACCGCGCCGCCGTCGCTCGGCAGCCGCGTGCTGGTGCCGCTGGTCAAGGGCTTCCGCGAACAGCATCCCGGCATCGGCTTCGACGTGGTACTGAGCGACCTCTTCACCGACCTGGTCGAAGCCAGGATCGACGTCGGCTTCCGCGTCGGCACCAGCCCGGGCCAGAACCTGGTGGCGCGGCGCCTGTGCGACCTGCCGCTGGTCATCTGCGCGGCGCCGGATTACCTCGCGCGGCACGGCGCGCCGGCCACGCTCGACGAACTGATGCGGCACCCGTGCACCGGCTTCCGCCGCCCGGCCACCGGCCGCATGGTGCCATGGGAATTGCACGTGGACGGCAACCTGGTGTACCGGGAGATCCCGGCGGTGGCCAGCTTCAACGATGTGGAGACCGAGGTCGAGGCGGTACGCGCCGGCATCGGCATCGGCCAGCTTCCCGCCTACATGGTCCATGACGACCTGGTCAGCGGGCGCCTCAGGGCCATCCTGCCCGGATACAGCAGCAGCCAGGTCGGGCTGTACATGTACTACCCGCACCGCAGCCAGATGCCGGGATCGCGACAGCGGCAACCCGCCGGTGCGGCTGCCGCTGGGCTCGGATACGGTGGCCCGCATCGCCGAGAAGAACCGCAAGGTGGAAAGCGAACTGGCCGCATGGCATGCGGTGGCGGTGTCGACCGACCACGCCACTGCCTGATCTGTTGCGGCGCAGCAGTCTTACCGGATTGCTGCGTTGCAGCCATGCGCGAGACGGGTAGGCGGCCGGCCAAGCGCCGGCCGCACCACTTCACCACGTTGCTGTATCAGGCTTTGTCCCGATGCCGACACTGGCATATGTCGCTTCCGGCGAATTTGGCCAATAATGCCCTGACAGCCATTGCCGGACGAGAGAGCCACCATGCACGACAGTCCCGATGCCATCCGCACCGTTGCCCTGCTCGGGCATGCGGGAAGCGGCAAGACCTCGCTGGTCGAAGCGCTGCTGCACAAGGGGGGTGCGCTGCACACCCCGGGCAGCGTGGAGCGCGGCTCCACGGTCAGCGACAGCGATCCGCTGGAGCGCAAGTACAAGCGCTCGCTCAGTTCCGCCATCACCCACGTCGACTACCGCGACACCCGCATCTACCTGCTCGATACACCGGGATATCCCGATTTTTCCGGCCTTGCGATCAGTGCCCTGGCGGCGGTCGAGACCGCGGCCATCGTTATCAACGCGCAGACCGGGATCGAAATGACCACGCGCCGCGCCATGGCCTGGGCGCAGTCGCGGCAACTGTGCCGGATGATCGTCATCAACGGTATCGACGGCGAGAAGGTCGACCTGCCCGCGCTGCTGGCGGAGATCCAGGAGGCGTTCGGCAAGGAATGCCTGCCCATCAACCTGCCGGCCGGAAACGGCGGCAAGGTGGTGGACTGCTTCTTCAATCCGGCCGGCGAGTCGGATTTTTTATCGGTGGCGTCGGCGCATGAAGCGCTGATCGACCAGGTGATCGAGATCGATCCGGAGCTGATGGAGGTGTACCTGGAGCAAGGCGAGGCCATCACGCCGGAGCAACTGCACGCGCCATTCGAGCGTGCGCTGCGCGAAGGCCACCTGGTGCCGATCTGCTTTACCTCGGCCGCCACCGGCGCCGGTATCGCGGAACTGCTCGATGTCTTCGTGCGGCTGCTGCCCAATCCCACCGAAGGCAACCCGCCGCTGTTCTACCGCTCGACCGGCACTGCCGAGGACGGCACCGAGAAACGCAAGGCGGTGCGGGCCGAGCCGGTGCCGGACAAGCACGTGCTGGCGCACGTATTCAAGGTGGTGGTCGATCCCTATGTCGGCAAGCTGGCGGTGTTCCGCATCCACCAGGGCACCGTCACGCGCGACAGCCAGCTCTATATCGGCGAGGGCCGCCAGCCGTTCAAGGTGGCGCACCTGCTGTTGCTGCAAGGCAAGGAGACGCAGGAGGTGCAGCGCGCCGGCCCGGGCAATATCTGCGCGGTGGCCAAGGTCGATGAACTCGGCTTCGACGCGGTGCTGCACGACGCCACCGAGGATGGCGACATCCACCTGACGCCGCTGGAGTTTCCCACGCCGATCTACGGCCTGGCGATCGAGCCGGCGCGGCGCGGCAACGAGCAGCGGCTGGCCGAGGTGCTGCACAAGCTCAGCGCCGAAGACCCCTGCCTGCGCGTCGAGCATCCGGCCGGCACCAACGAGACCGTGGTGTTCGGACTGGGCGAGTTCCACCTGCGCTGCGCGCTGGAGCGGCTGACCGAGCAGTACAAGCTGGAAGTCGCCACGCGGCCGCCGAAGATCGCCTATCGCGAAACCATTGCCGGCAAGGCCGAGGGCCACCACCGCCACAAGAAGCAGACGGGCGGCGCCGGCCAGTTCGGCGAGGTGATGCTGCGCGTGGAGCCGCTGCCGCGCGGCGAAGGCTTCGAGTTCATCGATGCGGTCAAGGGCGGCGCGATTCCCGGCCAGTTCATCCCCGCGGTAGAGAAAGGCATCCGCCAGGTGCTGGAAAGCGGTCCGCTGGCCGGCTTTGCGATGCAGGACGTGCGCGTGACCGTGTACGACGGCAAGAGCCATCCGGTCGATTCCAAGGAAGTGGCGTTCGCCACGGCGGGGCGCAAGGCGTTTATCGACGCGGTGATGAAGGCCCGCCCCAGCGTGCTGGAGCCGATCGTCGAGATCGAGGTCACGGTGCCGGGCACCGCGATGGGCGATGTCATCGGCGACCTGTCCGCCAAGCGCGGCCAGGTGCATGGCACCCGCACCGGTGCCGGCAACAGTGTGATCGTTGCCGGGCAGGTGCCGCTGTCGGAGCTGAACGACTACCAGTCACGGCTGAACAGCATGACCGGCGGCCACGGCAGCTACACCATCCAGTTCAGCCATTACGACAACGTGCCGCCGGCGCAGCAGGAAAAGATGGCGTCCCGCCACAAGGCGCAGCAGGACACCGACTGAGCGCGGCCGGATTCGTGCGGGCTCAGTGCTGGCTGGCACCGGCTGCGCCGATGCCGGTCATGGCGCGCACGAACTGTGCGCCGTAGCGCTGGCGTTCGGCGCTCGCCTGCGCCGAGCGGTCCAGCATCGACACCAGCCAGGCGGCGGCAAAGGCCAGCGTCATCGAGAACAGCGCCGGGTTGGCATACGGGAAGATCGCCTGCTGGTGCTTGAGGATCCCCACCCACACGGCCGGACCCAGCACCAGCAGCACCACCGCCGACACCAGCCCCGCCAGGCTGCCGGCCACCGCGCCGCGCGTGGTCAGCCCCTTCCAGAACATCGACAGGAACAGCACCGGGAAGTTGACCGACGCTGCGATCGCCAGCACCAGCCCGGACAGGAAGGCGATGTTCTGCTTCTCGAACATCACGCCCAGCACCATCGCCAGCAGGCCGATCACCAGCGTGGCGATCTTCGACACGCGGATCTCGTCCTTCTCGCTGGCCTGCCCGCGGCGGAACACGTTGGCGTAGAGGTCATGCGACACCGCCGACGCGCCCGACAGCGCAAGCCCCGCCACCACCGCCAGGATGGTCGCGAACGCCACGGCCGAGATAAAGCCGAGGAACAGGTCGCCGCCGATCACGTGCGACAGGTGCACGGCCACCATGTTGCTGCCGCCGATCAGCTTGCCCGCCGCGTCGCGATAGGCCGGGTCCGCGCCCACCATCACGATCGCGCCGAAGCCCACCACCAGGATCAGCACGTAGAAGTAGCCGATGAAGCCGGTGGCGTAGAGCACGGACTTGCGCGCTTCCCTGGCATCCGCCACGGTGAAGAAGCGCATCAGGATGTGCGGCAGGCCGGCGGTGCCGAACATCATGCCGACGCCAAGCGAGATCGCATCGATCGGGTTGGACACCAGCCCGCCCGGCGCCAGGATCGCCGTGCCCTTGTCATGCACCTTGGCCGCGCTGGCAAAGATGGCTTCAGGACTGAAGCCGAAATGGGCCAGCACCATCACCGCCATGAAGGTCACGCCGCCGAGCAGCAGCAGCGCCTTGATGATCTGCACCCAGGTCGTCGCCAGCATGCCGCCGAACATCACGTACAGCACCATCAGCGCGCCGACGATGACCACCGCCGATTCATAGCTGGTGCCGAACAGCAGCTCGATCAGCTTGCCGGCGCCGACCATCTGCGCGACCAGGTACATGATGACCACCGTCAGCGTGCCGCACGCTGCGGTGATGCGCACCGGCTTCTGCGCCAGCCGGTACGAGACCACGTCGGCAAAGGTGTAGCGGCCCAGGTTGCGCAGGCGTTCGGCGACGATGAACAGGATAATCGGCCAGCCCGCCACCACGCCGAGCGCGTAGATCAGGCCGTCGTAGCCCTTGTCGAACATCATGGCCGAGATGCCGAGGAAGGACGCGGCCGAGACCATGTCGCCGGCGATCGCCAGGCCGTTCTGGAAGCCGGTGAGACCGCCGCCGGCCGCATAGAAGTCCGACGCCGAACGCGTGCGCCGCGCGGCCCAGCGGGTGATGCCGAGCGTGAACAGCACGAACAGCATGAACATCACGATGGCGCTCCAGTTCAGCGGCCGCTGCGCGGCTTCGCCCTGGATCGCGGGGGCCGCCGTGGCGGCCGTGCTCGCGAGCCCGCACAGGGCCGCGCCGAGGAAACGGTGTACCGGCTTCATGCTTCGCACTCCTTGCGCACGCGTTCGTTGAGCGGATCCAGGTCGCGGTTGGCGCGGTGGACGTAGATGGCGGTCAGCAGCACGGCGGCGACGATCACTGCGACGCCTACGGGGATACCCACCGTCATGACGCCCCCGGCGAACGGCGTGCCGAGCGTGGCGGGCGAAAAGGCCAGCAGCAGGATGAAGCCGAAGTAAATCGCCAGCATGACCAGCGTCAGCGACCAGCCCAGCCGCGTGCGGCCGTGGATCAGGCGGATAAAGTCGGGGTGGTTCTGGATGGTTTCCAGTTGTCGCGCGTCCATGGTGTCTCCTTTGGCGCAGGGGGGTGTGGCGGCTCTGGGTGGTCGCCATCGTGGAGTTTCGTTCGTTGCGTCTTGAATGCCGCTGGTGTGCTCCCCTCTCCCGCGCGCGGGAGAGGGGAGCCTATGCCAGCGGTGTGGGTGAAATTGCAGCGTTGTCAGATAGCGCCGACCGGTTGCTCGTGTGTCACCTTCGGCCGCATATCCACCACACGCCGCGCCTTGCCGACCGTGGTGCGCTCGATCCCCTCGGCCGCCACCACCTGCACCCGCGTGGTCACGCCGACATAGGTCTTGATCTGGTCCTTCAGGTCCCGCTCCAGCGCCGCCCGGTCATCCGCCGACAGCGACGCGGAGCGCTCCGGCCGCGCCTCGACCCGCACCTCCAGCTTGTCGAGGTGACCGTCGCGCGTCACCACCAGCTGGTACTGCGGCGCCAGCGCCGGTGCCTTCAGGATCAGTTCCTCGATCTGCGACGGGAACACGTTGACGCCGCGGATGATCAGCATGTCATCCGAGCGCCCCGTGATCTTGCCGATGCGGCGCATCGACCGCGAAGTCGGCGGCAGCAGGCGCGTCAGGTCGCGGGTGCGGTAGCGGATCACCGGCAGCGCTTCCTTGGTCAGCGAGGTAAAGACCAGCTCGCCTTCCGAGCCATCCGGCAATATCTCGCCGGTCACCGGGTCGATGATCTCGGCATAGAAATGGTCTTCCCAGATCACCGGGCCGTCCTTGCTCTCGATGCATTCGCACGCCACGCCCGGCCCCATCACCTCGGACAGGCCGTAGATGTCCACCGCGTCGATGCCGGCGCGCGCCTCGATCTCCGCGCGCATCGCGTCGGTCCAGGGCTCGGCGCCGAAGATGCCGACCTTCAGCGAGCTTTCGGACGGATCCATGCCCTGGCGCTCCATCTCCTCGATCAGGTTCAGCATGTACGACGGCGTCACCATGATGATGTCGGGCTGGAACTCGCGGATCAGCTGTACCTGTTTCTCGGTCTGTCCGCCGGACATCGGGATCACCGTGCAGCCCGCCTTCTCGGCGCCGTAGTGCGCGCCCAGCCCGCCGGTGAACAGCCCGTAGCCATAGCTGACATGGACCAGGTCACCGGCGCGTCCCCCCGCGGCGCGGATGGACCGCGCCACCACGCTTGCCCAGGTATCGATGTCCTTCGCGGTATAGCCGACCACGGTCGGCTTGCCCGTGGTGCCGCTCGACGCATGCACGCGCGTCACCTGCTCGCGCGGCACCGCAAACATGCCGAACGGGTAGTTGTCGCGCAGGTCCTGCTTGGTCAGGAACGGGAACTTCGACAGGTCGGACAGCGACTTCAGATCGTCCGGATGCACCCCGGCCACCTGGAACGCCTTGCGGTAATGCGGCACGTTGTCATAGGCATGGCGCACGCTCCATTTGAGCCGTTGCAGCTGCAGCGCCTGCAGTTCGTCGCGGCTGGCGCGCTCGATCGGCTCCAGCTCATTGGGGTTGGGGTTGCGTTGCACCATTGTCTACTCCATCTCGTTATGATGGCGCCGCGTGCGAGGGGGGCCGGCGCCTGGGTACTGCAGGCCTTGCGATCAGATAGGCGAGCGGCTCTGGACCACGCGGAAGCGGTTGGCGACGAAGGCCGCATCCGACAGCGATGCATTGGCCGCGGGGTTGGCACCGGTGGCGTGGAAGTCGCTGAACGCGGCCGACTGGTTGACGAAGACGCCGCCGGTCAGGTTGAGCGACAGCGCCACGCCGGCGTCTTCCGCGGCATCGCGGATGCGTTCGGTCACGCCCGCGTCGGTGGTATAGGCCGACAGCGTCAGCGCGCCGTGCGTCTTCGCGCCGCGGTGCGCCAGTTCGATGCTGTGCGCGGTGCTGTCGGTCGCCACGACGAAGGAGATGGGGCCGAACAGTTCCTGCATGATCTTCGCCTCGTTGCTGGCATCGACCTTCAGCACCAGCGGCGTGCGGATGCGCGCGCCCGGAAACTCGGGATGTTCGAGCACGCGGCTGTCGGCAACGATCTCGCCCAGCGCGCGCGACGCTTCGATCCGTTCCACCACGCCGTCGTTCTGGATGGCTCCGATCAGTTCCACCGCCTTGGCCGGATCGCCGGTCAGCTTGCCGACCGCCTCGCCGATCGCCGCGGCGACCTGGTCGAAGCTGACGCGCCCTTCCGGCGTGTCGATGCCGTCCTTCGGCACGTAGATGTTCTGCGGCGCCGTGCACATCTGGCCCGAGTACAGCGACAGCGAGAAGGCGATATTGCGCACCATGCCCTTGAAGTCCGCGGTGGAGTCAATGACGATCTGGTTGACGCCTGCCTTCTCGGTGTACACCTGCGCCTGGTGCGCGTTGCGCTCCAGCCAGTCGCCGTTGGCGGTGCTGCCGGTAAAGTCGATCAGGCGCACTTCCGGGCGCAACGCCAGCTTCGACGCCATGCGCTCGCTCGGGTCGTTGGCCACCAGCGTGACGATGTTCGGGTCGAAGCCGGCTTCATCCAGCACTTCACGCGCCACCTCGACGGTGATTGCCAGCGGCAGGATCGCGCCCGGGTGCGGCTTGACCACCACCGCATTGCCGGTCGCCAGGCTGGCGAACAGGCCGGGATAGCCGTTCCAGGTCGGGAACGTGCAGCAGCCGATCACCAGGCCCACGCCGCGCGGCACCACGGTGTAGCGCTTTTCCATGCGCAGCGGGTCGTTTTTGCCTTGCGGCTTCTCCCACGTGGCTTGCTTCGGGATGCGGCGCAGTTCGTCCCAGGCGTAGGCCACGGCTTCCAGGCCGCGGTCCTGCGCGTGCGGGCCGCCGGCCTGGAAGGCCATCATGAAGGCCTGCCCCGTGGTGTGCATGACGGCGTAGGCGATCTCGAAGCTGCGGCGGTTCAGGCGCTGCAGGATTTCCAGCGATACGCCTACCCATGCCTCCGGCCCGGCCTTGCGCCAGGCGGGCATACCTTGGGCCACGCCGGCAAAGAGCTGGTCCAGGTCAGGCCTGGGGTAAGTGACGCCCAGTTCCGGGCCGTACGGCGAGACTTCCTTGCCGGCCTGGCCGACGGTGCCCGGCTGCGACAGCGCGAACGGCTGGTTCAGGCGGGCCTCGAAGGCGGCCTTGCCGTCGGCATTGGCGGTCTCACCATAGACCTTCGGGCTCGGCATTTCAGCGAACGGGCTCCAGTAGCCGCGCGTGGCGATGGCTTGGGTGGCTTGTTCCAGCAGCGCCTGGTGGCGTTCGAAAAACGGATGGGACACGGCTTGCTCCGGGGGCGAGTGATTGGGCTTTCCTTGGTTCGCGACAGCGTAAAAACAACCACCGTCATTCCCGCGCAGGCGGGAATCCAGCGTCTTCAAAAGTCACTGGGTTTCCCGCCTGCGCGGGAACGACAAGGAAAAGCGTTGTCGTGAGTTTCGGAAGTCTCAAGAGTTTTGAGTAGGTAGGCGTGGCAGGACAACGCTTCAGGTTTCCTGGTCGAAATCGATCACCAGCCTGTCGCTGACGGCGTAGCTCTGGCAGCTCAGGATGAAGCCGCGCGCGACTTCGTAGTCTTCCAGCGCGAAGTTGACGTCCATGTCGACCTCGCCTTCGATGCGCTTGCAGCGGCAGGTCGAGCAGACGCCGCCCTTGCAGGAGTACGGCAGCTCGATGCCCTGCGCCAGCGCGGCGTCGAGCACGGTCTCCTTGTTCTTTTCCAGCGTGAAGGAACGGGTGCGGCCGTCCTGGATCACGGTCACCTCGCACTGCTGCTGGCCGACCTGCTTGTGCGCATGCGCGGCGGGCCGCGCCGCGGGGATGCTGGTGGCGAACAGCTCGCGCTTGATGCGGGTCTTGTCGACGCCGTTGTCGAGCAGCGCCTGCGAGACCTCTTCCATCATCGAATGCGGGCCGCAGATAAAGGCGACGTCGATGTCCTGCGGCCTGACCCAGTGCTTGAGCAGCGCGTTGACCTTGTCGCCGTCGATGCGGCCGTTGAACAGGTCGATGTCGAGCTGCTCGCGGCTGAGCACGAACACCAGGTTGAAGCGCTGCAGGTAGGTATCCTTCAGGTCTTCCAGCTCTTCCTTGAACAGCACCGACGACGAGGCGCGGTTGCCGTAGAACAGCGTGAAGCGGCTGTCCGGCTCCGCCTGCAGCGTGGTCTTGATGATCGACAGCATCGGCGTGATGCCGCTGCCGGCGGCGAACGCAACGTAGTGCTTCGCATGCGTGGCGGACAGCGGCACGTGGAAGTGCCCGGACGGCGGCATCACTTCCAGCTTCATTCCCGGCTGCAACTGTTCGATGGCCCAGTTGGAGAACAGTCCGCCGTCGACGCGCTTGATCGCCACGCGCAGCTGCGCATCCTGCACCGCCGAGCAGATCGAGTACGAGCGGCGCACGTCTTCGCCATCGATGCCGGCGCGCAGCGTCAGGTGCTGGCCCTGCACGTAGCGGTAGGCATCGGCCAGCTCGTCCGGCACGGCAAAGGTCACGGCGACCGCGTCGCGGGTCTCGCGCGTGACCGAGGCCACCGTCAGTTCATGGAATTTGCTCATCTCCCCACCTTTCCTTCTCAGTGAGCCTTGAAGTAGTCGAACGGCTCCTTGCAGTCGCCGCAGCGGTACAGCGCCTTGCATGCGGTCGAGCCGAACTGGCTGACCAGCCGGGTATGGCGCGAGCCGCAGTGCGGGCAGGCCACCACCAGCGCCGGCGATGTCTTCCGGCTGATGCCGCTGATATCGATCACCTGTTGCGCCGGCGGCGCGATGCCATAGCCGGTGAGGCTGGCCTTGCCACGCGGCGTCATCCAGTCGGTGGTCCACGCCGGCGCCAGTTGCGTCTGCACGCGCACCTGGTCCACGCCCTGCGCGGCGAGCGCGCTTTCGATGCCTTCGCGGATCACGGTCATGGCCGGGCAACCGGAATAGGTCGGCGTGATGGTGACAACGCAGGCATCGCCTTCCCACGCCACGTCGCGCACGATGCCGAGGTCCACCACGGAAATCACCGGAATTTCAGGGTCCGCCACCGTGTCGAGCCAGGTCCAGACCTGCTCCACGGCGGGACGCGCCAGCGCTTGCGCGGTCATGACGCTCACCACTGCGCGCCGGGATAGGCGCGCTGAAGGAACTGCATCTCGGCCAGCAGGTAGCCGAGGTGTTCGGTATGACGGCCGTGGCGGCCGCCGCTTTGCGCCCACTGGCCGGCGGGCACGCGCAGCGTGGCTTCTTCCAGTACCTCGCCGACATGGCGCTGCCAGGGCTCGGCCAGCGTGCCGGGAGCGGGAATCACGCCTTCGTTCGCCAGCGCGGTCTCGGCCGCATCGGCTTCGAACAGCTCGCCGGTGAACATCCACAGGTCGTCGAACGCGTCCTGCATGCGGCGGTGGCTTTCCTCGCTGCCATCGCCCAGGCGCACCACCAGGTCGGCGCTGCGGCGCACGTGGTAGGTCACTTCCTTGAGCGACTTGGCGGCGATCTCCGCGATGCGCGCATCGGTCGAGCGCTGCAGCGCCTCAAGCTGAAAGTAGTGCCACGTATCGAACAGGAACTGGCGCGCCAGCGTATCGGCATAGCTGCCGTTGGGCTGTTCCACCAGCAGCAGGTTGCGGAACTGGTGCGCATCGCGCAGGAATGCAAGGTGGTCGGCGGTGCGCCCCGCGCCCTCCACTTCCGCGGCATAGCCGAGCCACAGGCGGGTCTGGCCGATCAGGTCGAGCGCGACGTTGGTCAGCGCGATGTCCTCTTCCAGCGCCGGGCCGCGGCCGCACCATTCCGACAGGCGCTGGCCGAGCACCAGGGTGGAATCGCCGAGGCGCAGCAAATATTCGAGCTTGTGGTTCGTCATGGTCCGCGCCGTATCAGATGTGCTTGACCGCTTCCGGCATCGGGAAGAACGTCGGGTGGCGGTAGACCTTGCTGTTGGCGGGCTCGAACAGCGGGCCCTTGTCGCCGGGGCTGCTGGCGATCACGTCGCTGGCCCTGACCACCCAGACGCTGACGCCTTCGTTGCGGCGCGTGTAGACGTCGCGGGCGTTGTTGATCGCCATTTCGCCGTCGGGCGCGTGCAGGCTGCCCACGTGCTTGTGGGCCAGGCCGTGCTGGCTGCGGATAAAGATCTCCCAAAGCGGCCACTCTTTCATGGCAACCTCCTGTGTCAAGCGATTCGATGGGGGAGCGGCGCGCTGCGCCGCATGGGTCAGGCGGCGGCTTGCTGCGGCTGCTTGCCGGCCTGCTTGTCCGCGTGGGCCACCAGTGCGTCGCGGAACCATGCGCCGTCGTCCCAGGCCTTGACGCGGGTGCGCAGGCGGTCGCGATTGCACGGGCCGTTGCCCTGGATCACGTTGTAGAACTCGGACCAATCGATCTCGCCGAAGTCATAGTGGCCGCGTTCCTCGTTCCACTTCAGCTTCGGGTCGGGAATGGTCAGGCCCAGGTATTCGGCCTGCGGCACGGTCTGGTCGACCATCTTCTGGCGCAGCTCGTCGTTGGAGAACAGCTTGATGCGCCATTGCATCGACTGCGCGCTGTTGGGCGAATCGCCGTCGGATGGGCCGAACATCATCAGCGCGGGCCACCACCAGCGGTTGAGCGCATCCTGCGCCATCTGCTTCTGTTCGGGCGTGCCGTTGCACAGCTTCAGCAGGATGTCGTAGCCCTGGCGCTGGTGGAACGACTCTTCCTTGCATACGCGCACCATGGCGCGCGCATACGGGCCGTACGAGCAGCGGCACAGCGGCACCTGGTTGATGATGGCCGAGCCGTCGACCAGCCAGCCGATCATGCCGATGTCGGCCCAGGACAGCGTGGGGTAGTTGAAGATGCTGGAATACTTGGCCTTGCCCGAATGCAGGTCGCCCAGCATCTGGTCGCGCGACACGCCCAGCGTCTCGGCGGCGCTGTACAGGTACAGGCCGTGCCCGGCTTCATCCTGGATCTTGGCCAGCAGCACCGCCTTGCGCTCCAGCGTGGGCGCGCGGGTGACCCAGTTGCCTTCCGGCAGCTGGCCGACGATTTCCGAATGCGCGTGCTGGGAGATCTGGCGAACCAGGGTCTTGCGGTAGGCCTCGGGCATCCAGTCCTTGGCCTCGATCTTGATGCCGTCATCCACGCGGGCCTGGAACGCGCGCTCCTGCGGGTCCATCTCTTCCATCGCGCGGAGCCTTGTTGCTCCTGTCTCCACCAGCTGTGCGTACATGCCTGCTCCGCTTTTGTCGGGCCCCGCCCGGGGTCTTGATTTGCGTCAACCGCATTAGTTGCAATGCATGGTAGTGATACAATTTGATTCAAGCAATCAACGATTGTGTATCACTTTTAGGACCGCGATGGCGACCGCTCCCGACCCGCAACAGCCCTCCCCGCGCATTGCCCGGCTGGCGCGCGGCCTCAAGCTGGGTGCAAATTCCTTGCTGGTGACGCTATTCGGCGACGTGGTGGCGCCACGGCCGCAGGCAGTGTGGCTGGGGAGCCTGATCCGCCTCGCGGCGCCGTTCGGCATCAACGACCGGCTGGTGCGGACCGCTACGTTCCGGCTGACCGCGGACGACTGGCTCGCCGCCACCAGGATTGGCCGGCGCAGCTATTACGGCCTGTCGGAAGCCGGCCTGCAACGCGTCGTGCACGCCGGCAAGCGCATCTATGCGGGCGAGGCGCAGGAATGGGATGGCCGCTGGACGCTGGTGATGGTGCGCGGTGACGTGCGCGCCACCGTCCGGCAGAAGCTGAAGCGGGAGTTGCTGTGGGAAGGCTTCGGCGCGATCGCGCCCGGGGTCATGGCGCATCCCAGTGCGGACCTTGGCTCGCTGCGAGAGATTATCCAGTCAGCGCGCGCGCAGGACTACGTGGCGGTGATGGAGGCAAGCAGCCTGGCAGCATTCTCGATCCGGCCGCTGCAGGCGCTGATGCACCAGACCTTCAAGCTGGGCGATGTGGCGCACGCGTGGCAGGCGCTGCTGCGGCGATTTTCACCACTGGCGGAGGAAGCGGCAGACTTGCCGCCGGTCGATGCGTTCTTTGTCAGGACGCTGCTGGTCCATGAATACCGGCGCGTGCTGCTGCGCGACCCGAACCTGCCGGAGGCGCTGCTGCCGCAGGACTGGCCGGGGCGGACGGCGCGGGGGATGTGCAGCGGGATGTATGGGGCGCTGCTGGAGGCGAGCGAGGAATACCTGCATGGGGTGGTGGAGGTGGCGGAGGGCGGGTTGGCCGATGCGTCGAACGAATTGCGCAAACGGTTCAAGCATGCCTGACATCCCGCGAAACCCACCGGTCTGCTCCCCTCTCCCGCGCGCGGGCGAGGGGAGCCTGTGCGGGCGGCGATGGCGCTATCTGCGACGCCTCGCCTTCAGTACGTCTCCAGATGCAACCGCCCTTCCCGCTTCAATCCTTCCGCCAGGGATTCCCAATGCAACCCCGCCTGCTGCGCCACGTCGCGCAAGGCCAGCACCACGCCCTCCTCCATGCTCTTCAGCCCGCAGACATAGAAGTACGTGTCGGGTGAAGCCAGCAGCGCCGCGAGGTCTGCCGCGCGTTCGCGCATCAGGTCCTGCACATACCGCCTGGGCTGCCCCGGCGTGCGCGAGAACGCCAGGTTGATGTCGATGAAATCCTTCGGCAGGTTCTGCAGCGGCCCGAAATACGGCAGCTCTTCCTTGCTGCGCGCGCCGAAGAACAGCATCAGCTTGCCGCTGTCGAACTTGCCGGCCTTGCGCAGCCGGCGGCGCCATTCGGTCATCGCGCGCATCGGCGCGCTGCCGGTGCCCGTGCAGATCATCACGATATTCGAGCGCGGATGGTTGGGCATCAGGAAGCTGGCGCCGAACGGCCCGATCACTTCCACCTTGTCGCCCACCTTCAGGTCGCACATGTAGTTCGAGCCGATGCCGCGCACGGGATTGCCGTCGTGGTCCTGCAGCACCCGCTTGATGGTCAGTGACAGGTTGTTGTAGCCGGGCCGCTCGCCGTTGCGCGGACTGGCGATGGAGTACTGGCGCGCGTGGTGCGGGCGGCCGCTGGCGTCCGTGCCTGGCGGCACGATGCCGATCGACTGTCCTTCCAGCACCGGGAACGGCGTGGTGCCGAAATCCAGCACGATGTGGTGCGTGTCGTATTCGCGGCCGACCTCGGTCACGCGCACGTTGCCGGTCACCGTGGCGGTGATGGTCTTGCTCGCCGACTTCGCGCCGTACAGGTTGGTGTAGGCATGGGCGGCGGACCACGGCGGCACGGTGGCGCCGTAACGCGCGGTGCTGAAGGCTTCCTCGACGGTGCCGGCCAGCGGCGATGCCGCAGGAATCTCCGGCACTGCGGACTGCATGTCGGCACCGGGGGCCAGGTCGGCGAGCTGCTCGGGCGACAACGGCTCCGGCAGTGCGTCCCATGTCAGTTGTTCCTCGACACTGTAGGCGCGCAGTTTCGGCATATCGCGCCAGTTATCGATCGAGCCGGTCGGACACGGGGAAATGCAGGCCATGCACAGGTTGCACTTGTCCGCATCGACCACATAGTTGCGCGAGTCATGGGTGATCGCGCCCACCGGGCAGGTGGCTTCGCAGGTGTTGCAGCGGATGCAGATCTCGGGATCGATCAGGTGCTGCTTGATGACTTGAATTTCTGCCATGTCCATGGCGGTCTCCAGAGCAAACAGGGAGCAGTTGATGACACCGTGGATCAGTTAAACCGCACGTACTCGAAATCCACCGGCTGGCGGTTGATGCCCATCACCGGCGGCGCGATCCAGTTGGCGAACTTGCCCGGCTCGACCACGCGACCCATCAGGCTGGCGACGAAGGCGCGGTCGCCTTCGGTGGGCAGCCACTGGTCGCGGAAATCGCGCCATTCGGCGTCGGAGACCACGCGGCCGTCGGGTGATACCTTGACGCCGGCCAGCGCGCCGATATTGCGGTGGAAGGCCTTGTGCGGCACCGTCAGGCGGAACGGGATGCCGGCCTTGTCGATCACCTTGTTCCAGCGCTCGACGCCGGCCATGCTGTCCTTGATGTAGTCGTCGCGCAGCACTTCATTGAGGGCGTTGAGCATCGGCACCTCCTTCTCCGTCAGCTGGCCGTTCTGCGCCTGCAGGATGCGGTAGGTCTGGCCCTTGAGCACATGGTCGTCCATGCGCTTGCCCTCTTCGTAGCGGCCCTTCAGGCCGGTGCTGTAGAAGGTGGCGGCATTGCTCGACTCATCGGCGCCGAACAGGTCGATGGTGACGCTGTAGTGGAAGTTCAGGTAGCGCTGGATGGTCGGCAGGTCGATCACGCCGGCGGCGCGCAGCCTGGCCGGATCGTCGGTCTTCAGTTCGTTCATCACCTGGCAGGTGCGCTGGATCACGCGCGACACGCCGCTCTCGCCGACGAACATGTGGTGCGCTTCCTCGGTCAGCATGAATTTTGTGGTCCGTGCCAGCGGGTCGAAGGCGCTCTCGGCCAGCGCGCACAGCTGGAACTTGCCGTCGCGGTCGGTGAAGTAGGTGAACATGAAGAACGACAGCCAGTCGGGCGTCTGTTCGTTGAATGCCTGCAGGATGCGCGGGTTGTCCTGCTGGCCGCTGCGGCGCTCCAGCAGCGCCTCGCCCTCTTCGCGGCCATCGCGGCCGAAGTACTTGTGCAGCAGGTAGACCATGGCCCACAGGTGGCGGCCTTCTTCCACGTTGACCTGGAACAGGTTGCGCAGGTCGTACATGCTGGGCGCGGTCAGGCCGAGGTGGCGCTGCTGCTCGACCGACGCCGGCTCGGTATCGCCCTGCGTCACGATGATGCGGCGCAGGTTGGCGCGGTACTCGCCGGGCACGTCCTGCCACGCGGCCTCGCCCTTGTGGTCGCCGAAGTGGATCTTGCGGTCGGCCTCGGCCGGGTTCAGGAAGATGCCCCAGCGGTAGTCCGGCATCTTGACGTGGCCGAAGTGGGCCCAGCCCTGGGGATCGACGCTGATCGCGGTGCGCAGGTAGATGTCATGGCTGTGCGAGCCTTCCGGGCCCATGTCGTTCCACCAGCTCAGGTAGTTGGGCTGCCACTGCTCGAGCGCGCGCTGCAGGGTGCGGTCCTCGCTCAGGTTGACGTTGTTGGGGATCTTGTCGCTGTAGTTGATGCCGGACATGGTGGTCTCCTGGGGACGATGCGGTTGTCGTGCGGTGCGGATCGGTGCGGGATCGGTGCGGAATCAGACGCGGTTCCAGTCGAAGGCGGCCTTGTCGCCCTTGCCGTAGACCTTGAGCGCCCCCTTTTCGCCGACCGCGTTGGGGCGCTGGAAGATCCAGTTCTGCCACGCGGTCAGGCGGCCGAAGATGCGGGTGAACATGTTTTCCTGGCCGTTGAAGCGCAGGTTGGCTTCCATGCCGGTGAGCGCATCGGGCGACATCGCCACGCGCTCTTCCAGCGCGATGCGCACCTCGTCGGTCCAGTCGATATCGTCGGGATTAGCCGTGACCAGGCCGAGGGCATGCGCGGCATCGGCATCGAGCGGCTGGCCGGCTTTGGCGCGCACGGCATCCAGCGCGGGCTGCTCGTCGTAGAAGCGGCGGCCCAGGCGGCTCTGGCCGGTAGCCATGGGGTACAGACCGAAGTTGACGTCGGCCACGGTAATCTTCGGCGCGCGCGCCTCGTCGTCGGGCAGCGCCAGGTGGTAGCTGCGGTCGCAGGCCAGCGCCAGTTCCAGGAATGTGCCGGCAAAGCACGAATCCGGCTCGATCAGCGCGAACAGGCTGCGCGACGACACGTCCAGGCGGCTCAGCGTGCGGCGCAGCAGGCCGATGGTCTCGCGCACGAACCAGTGGTCCTTGTGCGCCAGCAGCGTGGCATCGTTGGCCAGCACCGCGGCGGCGTCGCCGCTGGTCTTGATCAGCCAGGTGCCGATGTCCAGCTCGTTGGTGCGCATCGACAGGATCGCGTCTTCCAGCTCGCGCGCCAGTTGCAGCGGGTACCAGGCGGCGCCGGCTTGCACGATGTCCTCGATGTTCTGCGGCTGCGGGCCCGTCGGCGCCTTCACCGTGAAGGTGGCGGTGCGGCCGGCGCGGTCGATCTCGACGGTCACATGCGTGTAGCGCAGCGCATCGGCTTCAATGGTGCGCTCCAGCGGCATGAGCGCCACGCCCTGTGCATCGGCCGGGCGGTCGCTCTGCGCGGCCAGCGCCAGCGCGCGCTCCTGCACCTTCTGCGCGAACACCGCCGGCTTGGCGATATCGTCGACCAGGCGCCAGTCCTTGGCGCGCTGTCCGCGCACGCCCTCGGTGGTGGTGCAGAAGATATCGGCCAGGTCGTGGCGCACATGGCGCTTGTCGGTCACGCGGGTCAGGCCGCCGGTGCCCGGCAGCACGCCGAGCAGCGGCACTTCCGGCAGGCTCACCGCTGACGAGCGGTCGTCCACCAGCAGGATCTCGTCGCAGGCCAGCGCCAGTTCATAGCCGCCGCCGGCGCAGGCGCCGTTCACCGCGGCCAGGAACTTCAGGCCGCTATGCGCCGAGGAATCCTCGATACCGTTGCGGGTTTCGTTGGTGAACTTGCAGAAGTTGACCTTCCACGCATGGCTGCTGACGCCAAGCATGAAGATGTTGGCGCCCGAGCAGAACACCTTGTCCTTGCCGCTGGTGATGACCACGGTGCGGACTTCCGGATGCTCGAAGCGGACACGGTTGAGCGCGTCGTTCAGCTCGATGTCGACGCCGAGGTCATAGCTGTTGAGCTTGAGCTTGTAGCCCGGACGCAGTCCGGCGTTCTCGTCGATGTCCACCGCCAGCGTGGCGACGGGACCGTCGAATGCCAGCTTCAGATGCTTGTATTGGGAAGGATCGGTCTGGTAGTCGACGCGGGGGGCGGTGGTCACGGCGGGTCTCCTCTGCGAAACTGCACTATCGTGCATTGACTGGAATCTGGTTTAACGAACTATAGTTCATTACGTCAGGCTTCAGCAAGCATTATTGTGCAGATTCAATGAGGCGTGACTGGCAATGCCCTTCGCGCCATGCTATGGCGCAGGACACGTCACAACGGCATGCGCAACGCCTGCCGCACCAGCCCACGCAGGGCGGCAAAGGTGGCGTCAAGCGGCTGCGCGCTGGTGTCCAGCGCGAACTCCGCCTTGGAATAAAAGGCGGCGCGGCCGGCCAGGATCTGGCGCAGGTCTTCCATGGCCTCCCTGCTGGCAGCCATCGGGCGGAAATCGCCCTGCGCCCGCACCCGCTCCATATGGTCTTCGGGCTCGGCCTGCAGCCACACCGTGGTGCAGTGGGCCAGCAGCAGGTTGAAGGTGGCCGGGTCCGACACCAGGCCGCCCGGCGTGGCGATCACGGCCTCGGGATAGATCTGGATGGCCTCCTCCAGCGCCCGCCGCTCGTAGCGGCGATAGGCGTTCATGCCATACAGGCCCTGGATCTCGGAAATGCTGCAGCCGGCGAATTTCTCGATCTCGCGGCTCAGTTCCACGAACGGAAAATCCAGGTCCTCGGCCAGCATGCCGCCCAGCGTGGTCTTGCCGGCGCCGCGCAGCCCGATCAGCGCCACGCGCGGGCTGCGCGCCGCCTGGGCTGCATTTTCGCCACCGGTGCCCAGCATCTGGCCCACGGCGATCCGCACGCGCCGCAGCGTGGCTTCGTCGCGGTGCTCCAGCAGTTCGCGCAACAGGATCCATTCCGGCGATGACGTGGTGACGTCGCCCAGCAGCCCGGCCAGCGAGCACTGCAGGGCCTCGGCGACGTGCTGCAGCACGAGGATGGAGGCGTTGCCGCTGCCGTATTCCAGGTTGGCGAGGTGACGTTCGGAAACCCCGGCCGCCTGCGCGGCGGCCTTGCGGGTCAGGCCGCGGCAGGCACGCTGCTGGCGCACGCGCTCGCCTAGCGAGACCAGGAAGGGATTCTTCTGCGCTCCGTTGGCGGCCCCGCCATCCGAACCATGGTGCAGTTCTGTATCCCGGGTTAACCCAGCATCATGCAATATAGTGCTTGACATGGTTTGCCTGCGGCTCTATTTTTCATACATGCACAATAATGCATGAGGCCAGTGAAGGCAACTGGCGAATCAGACGGAGCCCCTTTCCTATGTCCCCCACTGAATTCCGCAGCCAGATTGCCAGCCTCACCGCGCAACTGGCCGGCCGCCCGCTCGATGCGGCGCTCGATGCCTGGCTGAACGACCGGCATGGCGCCGGCAGCCCCCTCTACCAGCAGTTGACGGCGTCATGCCAGGCCGGCGTGGCCGCAGGCTGGCTATGCGACCGCGAGGGCGGCGGCATCCGCTATGGCCGCATCTTCAAGCCCGCCGGCGACCTGCACGGCTTTTCGGTCGACGTGGTCGACATGCAGGACGTGGCCGGCCCGCACCACACCCATCCCCTCGGCGAAATCGACCTGATCATGCCGCTCGACAGCGAGGCACGGTTCGACGGCCGCCCCGCCGGCTGGCTGGTGTGCCCGCCGGGCAGCGCCCATCGCCCCACCGTCAGCAGCGGCCGTGCGCTGGTGCTGTACCTGCTGCCGCAAGGCCGTATCGACTTCACGCGCTGAGATCTCCCCATGACTGAACTCCTTTCCAATTACCTTGGCGGCACCTGGCAACGCGGCAGCGGCGCCGGCACCGCACTGTTCGACCCGGTGCTCGGCAATGAACTGGTGCGCGTCGACGCCACCGGCCTGGACCTTGCGGCCGGCTTCGCCTTCGCCCGCGAGCAAGGCGGCGCCGCGCTGCGCGCGCTGACCTACCGGCAACGCGCCGCGCTGCTGGGCGAGGTGGTCAAGGTGCTGCAGGCCAATCGCGATGCCTATTACGACATCGCCACCGCCAACAGCGGCACGGTGCGCAACGACTCGGCGGTCGACATCGATGGCGGCATCTTCACGCTGGGCACTTACGCCCGGCTCGGCGATACCCTCGGCGACCGGCATCACTTGCCGGACGGCGAAGCTGCCAGGCTGGGCAAGGACCCGCTGTTCCAGTCGCAGCACGTGCTGGTGCCCACGCGCGGCGTGGCGCTGTTTATCAATGCCTTCAACTTCCCGGCCTGGGGCCTGTGGGAGAAAGCCGCGCCGGCACTGCTGGCGGGCGTGCCCGTGATCGTCAAACCCGCGACCGCCACGGCCTGGCTGACCCAGCGCATGGTGCGCGACGTGGTCGAGGCCGGGATACTGCCGGCGGGCGCGCTGTCGGTGGTGTGCGGCAGCGCCGCGGGGATGCTGGACGCACTGCAGCCGTTCGACGTGGTGTCGTTCACCGGTTCGGCCGACACCGCGGCAGTGATCCGTTCGCATCCGGCCATCGCGCGGCGCTCGGTGCGCGTGAATATTGAAGCGGACAGCATCAATGCCGCCGTGCTGCTGCCGCAGGACGGCGCCGACAGCGCCGCCTTCGATTTGCTGGCGAAGGAAGTCGTGCGCGAGATGACGGTCAAGTCCGGCCAGAAATGCACCGCGATCCGGCGCGTGTTCGTGCCCGAGGCCCTGTATGCCCGGGCTACCGAGGCCATCGGCGCACGGCTGTCGAAAGTGACGGTGGGCAATCCGCGCCATGACACGGTGCGCATGGGCGCGCTGGTCAGCCGCGCGCAGTTCGACGCGGTGCAGGCGGGCCTGGACGGGCTGCGCCGTCACGCACAGGTGCTGCATGACGGTTCCCGCCAGCCCCTGGTCGATGCCGACCCGGCGGTGGCCTGCTGCATCGGCCCGACGCTGCTGGGGGTGACCGATGCGGACGCGGCCGGCACGGTGCACGATACCGAAGTATTCGGCCCGGTCGCCACGCTGCTGCCCTATCGGGATACGGCCCACGCCCTGGCCCTGGTGCGCCGTGGCCAGGGGTCGCTGGTGGCCTCGCTCTATGGCAGCGACGCGGCCGCGCTCGGCGCCGCCGCGCTCGAACTGGCGGACAGCCACGGCCGCGTCCATGTGATTTCGCCCGACGTGGCGCAGCTGCATACCGGCCACGGCAACGTCATGCCGCAATCGCTGCACGGCGGTCCGGGCCGCGCGGGCGGCGGCGAAGAGCTGGGCGGCCTGCGCGCCCTGCACTTCTATCACCGCCGCTGCGCCATCCAGGCCAGCACCGCGGTGCTCGGCACCCTGGCCTGAGAGATCCGGCCCACCGCATTCCCGCGCCGCCACATCCGCATGGCGCCGCGCGGCACACCGTACACCAGTAACGGGGAGACAACCCATGAACGCCACGCCCGCAGCGCCACCGGTCCCGCCACCCGGCGAGACTTTCAACTTTGCCGCACACCTGCTCGCCTGCAATGCCGGCCGTCCCGGCAAGGTGGCCTATCTGGACGACGACGGCCAGCTCACCTATGGCGAACTCGGGCTGCAGGTGCGGCGCCTGGCCGCGGCGCTGCTCGCCGCCGGCATCCGCCGCGAAGAGCGCGTGCTGCTGCTGATGCACGACTGCACCGACTGGCCGGTCTGCTTCCTCGGCGCGATGTACGCCGGCATCGTGCCCGTGGCCGTCAACACCCTGCTCACCGCCGACGACTACGCCTACATGCTGCAGCACAGCCGCGCGCAGGCGGTGCTGGTGTCGGCGGCGCTGCTGCCGGTGTTGCAGGATGCGCTGGCACGGCCGGGCCATGAGGTACGGCAGGTGCTGGTGTCGCGCGCACAGGCACCGCTGCCCGAGGGCACGGCCCCGCTGGACGCGGCGCTTGCCGCGCAGGCGCCGCTGCAGTCGCCCGCCGCCACCGGTTGCGACGATCCCGGCTTCTGGCTCTACTCGTCCGGCTCGACCGGCCAGCCCAAGGGCGTGGTGCACAGCCACGGCAACCCGTACTGGACCGCGGCGCTCTATGCCGGGCCGGTGCTCGGCCTGCGCGAACAGGACGTGTGCTTCTCCGCGGCCAAGCTGTATTTCGCCTACGGCCTGGGCAACGGCCTGAGCTTTCCGCTCAGCGTCGGCGCCACCGTGGTGCTGATGGCCGAGCGGCCCACGCCCGAAGCCACCGTCCGGCGCTGGCTGCAGCACCAGCCGACGGTGTTCTTCGGCGCGCCGACCGGATACGCCGGCCTGCTCGCCTCCCCGGCGCTGCCGGGCCGCGCCGAGGTAGCGCTGCGCTTGTGCTCGTCGGCCGGCGAAGCGCTGCCGGCGGACCTCGGCGAGCGTTTCACCGCGCACTTCGGCTGCGAGATCATCGACGGCATCGGTTCCACCGAAATGCTGCACATCTTCCTGTCGAACCGCCCCGGCCAGGTGCGCTACGGCACCACCGGCTGGCCGGTGCCGGGCTACACCATCGAGCTGCGCGACGAAGACGGCCGCCCGGTGCCCGACGGCGAGATCGGCGACCTGTATATCCAGGGCCCCAGCGCGGCGATGATGTACTGGGCCAACCGCGAGAAGTCGCGCGAGACCTTCCGCGGCGGCTGGACCAAGAGCGGCGACAAATACGTGCGCAACCCCGACGGCACCTACAGCTACGCCGGACGCAGCGACGACATGCTCAAGGTCAGCGGCATCTACGTGTCGCCGTTCGAGGTCGAGGCCACCCTGGTGCAGCATCCCGCGGTACTGGAGGCGGCGGTGATCGGCGTGCCCGACCACGACGGGCTGGTCAAGACCAAGGCCTTCGTGGTGCTGAAGGCCGGCGCGCAGCTGGCCGAGGACGAACTGAAGGCCTTCGTCAAGGAACGGCTGGCGGCCTACAAATACCCGCGCGCCATTGCCTTCGTGGATGCGCTGCCCAAGACCGCCACCGGCAAGATCCAGCGCTTCATGCTGCGCGAACGAGAACTGCAGGCCGCCGCAGAGCGTGCCGCCGCGGTGGCGTGAGCGGCAACGCCGCCCGCCGCCGCACCCCAACCCTGTCCGGAGACAAACCATGCGTCAGATCGATGTCCACCAGCTGGCCGACACGGCCCGCTTCAACCGCTTCCACGCGCTCATCCTGTTCTGGTGCGCGCTGATCATCATCTTCGACGGCTATGACCTGGCGGTGGCGGGCATTGCCCTGCCGTCGATCATGAAGGAAATGGGCGTGACTGCCACCAGCGCCGGCTTCATGGTCAGCTCGGCGCTGTTCGGCATGATGTTCGGCGCGATCTTTCTCGGCACCGTGGCCGACCGCATCGGCCGCCGGCGCGCCATCGCCATCTGCATCGCGCTGTTCAGCGTGTTCACCGCGGCGGCGGGCCTGACCAGCGACCCTGTCAGCTTCAGCGTCACGCGCTTCCTCGCGGGGCTGGGCATCGGCGGCGTGATGCCCAACGTGGTGGCGCAGATGACCGAGTACTCGCCGCGCAAGCTGCGCGGCACGCTGGTGACGCTGATGTTCAGCGGCTATTCGGTCGGCGGCATGCTGGCCGCGCTGCTCGGCAAGGGGCTGATCGAAAGCTACGGCTGGCAGTCGGTGTTCCTCGCCGCCGGCCTGCCGGTGGTGCTGATCCCGCTGGTGCTGCGCGCGCTGCCGGAATCGATGCCCTACCTGATCCGCACCGGCCAGACCGCGACGCTGCAGGCAGTGGTGTCGCGGCTCGCGCCGTCGCACCGGCCGCAGGCCGGCGATGTCTTTGTCCTGCCCGCCGATGAGGGCGCGGCCGGCAGCGCCCCGATCCGCCGCCTGTTCCAGGACGGCCGCGGCGTCAGCACGGTGATGTTCTGGGTGGCGTTCTTCATGTGCCTGTTCATGGTGTACGCGCTCAGCTCGTGGCTGGCCAAGCTGATGGCAGGCGCTGGCTACAGCCTGGGTTCGGCACTGACCTTCGTGCTGGTGCTGAACTTCGGCGCGATGCTGGGCGCGATCGGCGGCGGCTGGCTGGCCGACCGCCTGCCCATCAAGCACGTGCTGATCGGCATGTATGCGCTGGCAGCGGTGTCGATCACGCTGCTGGGCTATCCGATGCCCAGCGCCGCGCTGTTCGTGGTGGTGGGCCTGGCGGGCGCATCCACCATCGGCACGCAGATCGTCACCTATGCCTACGCGGGCCAGTTCTATCCGATGGCGGTGCGCGGCACCGGCATCGGCTGGGCTTCGGGCGTGGGCCGCAGCGGTGCCATCCTGGCGCCGATCGTGATCGGCGTGCTGGTCGGGATGTCGCTGCCGCTGCAGCAGAATTTCATGGCGATGGCGATCCCCGCGGTGATCGCGGCCGGGGCGGTATCGATGATCAACCACAGGCGCTCGGCCTCGGCGCAGGCGGAAGTCGCTGCGCCGGTGCGGGCAGCGGTGCGGGAAGCCTGAGGGAAATGGCTTGTGACTTGAGTCCTCCCGCATGCCCATTGTTTGCCCCCTCTCCCGCCGGGCGGGAGAGGGGAGCTAACCAGCGGCTTGCCCAGGGGTGTTCCTACTTCCCGCCCTTCACCGTGGTATAGGCCGTGATCAGGTTCCGGTAGTCCGGAATGTGGTTCGAGAACAGCGTGCCCAGGCCTTCGATGTCATTGCGCCAGTCGCGGTGCAACTCGCACGCCACGCCGAACCATGTCATCAGTTGCGCGCCGGCTTCCGACATCCGGTGCCAGGCCGAATCGCGCGTGATTTCATTGAAGGTGCCCGAGGCATCGGTCACGACGAACACGTCAAAGCCTTCTTCGATCGCCGACAGCGCCGGGAACGCCACGCATACCTCCGTGACCACGCCGGCGATCAGCAGCTGCTTCTTGCCGGTGGCGCGCACCGCCGCGACGAAGTCTTCGTTGTCCCAGGCGTTGATCTGGCCGGGGCGGGGAATGAACGGCGCATCCGGGAACATGGCCTTCAGTTCAGGCACCATCGGCCCGTTGGGGCCATCCTCGAAGCTGGTCGTCAGCACCGTCGGCAGCTTGAAGTACTTGGCCAGGTCGGCCAGCGCCAACACGTTGTTCTTGAACTTGTCGGGCTCGATGTCCCGCACCAGCGACAGCAGGCCGGCCTGGTGGTCGACCATCAGCACGGCTGCCTGGGTCTTGTCCAGGCGTTTGTAGGGCTTACTCATGGCGCGCTCCTGTGGAGAAATTGCGGGCGCGGCCGGGATCCCTGGCCGCGCCCGCGTTGAGAAGCAGTGCCTACAGGTTAGGACGTCAGCGCTGGGAGTCCAGTACCTCGTGCTTCTTCTCGACTTCCTGCGCCTTCATGTAGCTTTCGATCAGCAACTGGTAGGCCGGGAAGATCTTGGTGTAGACCTCGGCCCATTGCTGCGCGTCCGCGCGGTTCCAGGTCTGCTGCAGCTCCGACGCCACTGCGGCGGTGTCCATCGGCACCACGCCGGCCTGGACGATGCGCGCCAGCGTGATTTCCTGCGCCATCTTGGAATAGGTGCCGGAGGCGTCGACCACCGCGAAGACCTTGTAGCCGTCCGCCACCGCGCTGATCGACGGGAACGCCATGCACACGCTGGTGATGGTGCCGGCGATGATCAGGGTCTTTTTGCCGGTCTCGCGCACGGCGGCGACGAAGTCCGGGTTGTCCCAGGCGTTGATCTCGCCCTTGCGTGCGACGTATTTGGCATGCGGGGCGTTTTCATGGATCTCGGGGATCAGCGGGCCGTTGGGGCCCTGCGGCACCGAAGCGGTGGTGATCACCGGCAGCTTGCTCAGCGTCGCCATCCTGGCCAGCGCGGCGGCGCGCAGGCGCAGCTCGGGCATCGGCATATCGCCCACGGTCTGGAACAGGCCACTCTGGTGGTCGATCAGCAGCATTGCCGTATCGGCGGGATCGATGGCCGGACGCTTTCCGTTGAAATTGGCGGGTGTGGTCATGGGGCATTCTCCTATGCGGTGGGCAAAACCGGCGGACCGGACCATCCGGAACCGACGGTGTTGCGAAAGCATAGGACTTGGCAAATCCGCCCGGTAGGCCGGAAAATCTGCCCTCAGCGTCCTACTGGCAGGACGACAGGAGCGGCTTTTGCATCCGGACCTCAATGACCTGTACTACTTCGCGCAGGTGGTCGACCACCAGGGCTTTGCCCCGGCAGGGCGTGTCCTGGGCATCCCCAAGTCCAAGCTCAGCCGGCGCGTGGCGCTGCTGGAAGAGCGCCTGGGCGTGCGCCTGATCCAGCGCTCGACACGGCGCTTTTCGGTGACCGAACTGGGGCAGACCTATTACGCCCACTGCAAGGCCATGCTGGTCGAGGCCGAGGCCGCCGAGAGCGCGATCGAGCAAAGCCGCGCCGAGCCCAGCGGCCTGGTGCGCATGACCTGCCCGGTGGCGCTGCTGCATGCGCGCGTGGGCGAGATGGTCGCCGACTTCATGGCGGCCAACCCCAAGGTCATCGTGCATCTGGAGGCAACCAACCGGCGTGTCGACGTGGTGGCCGAGGGTATCGACCTGGCCGTGCGCGTGCGGGTGCCGCCGCTGGAAGACAGCGACCTGGTGATGCGGGTGCTGGCCCAGCGCGCCTGGTGCTTTGTCGCGAGCCCCGCGTTGCTGGCCCACCACGGGCCGCTGCTGACGCCGGCGGACCTGAACCGCCTCCCTACGCTGGACCTGGGCCCGCCCCGCCCTTCGCACACGTGGTCGCTGTCCGGCCCTGGCGGCGCCAGCGCCGACCTGCACCACAAGCCCCGGCTGGTCACCGACGACATGATCATGCTGCGCGCCGCGGCGGTGGCCGGCGCCGGCGTCGTGCAGCTGCCGGTGATGATGATGACCGACGAGCTGCGCGATGGCCGCCTGGTGAAGGTATTGCCGGAATGGTCGGTCAAGGGCGGCGTGATCCACGCCGTGTTTCCGTCGCGGCGCGGGCTGCTGCCGTCGGTGCGCGAGCTGATCGATTTCCTGACGCAGCGCTTCGCCCGGATCGACGAATCCTGATCGCCGGCAGCGCACCGGCGCCACGGGCAGCGGCCGTCACCCGGGCAGGGTTGGCCTGGAAGTGGTATCATCCGGCATCCCATGTGCAGACCAGGCCGGCAACGCCATACTGCTGCACATCTGCCGCGGCGCACGCACTGCAAGCACTCCAGCAGCGGCATATCGGGCGCAAACCCGGGCCGATACCCGACACCTGCGTCTTCGGGCCAGAAGGCCCATCACCCTTTTCCGACCGGCGGCTGGTCCGCTCCGCAACCATCGCCCGTACCGCTGCCAACGGCAGCCCGGTACGGCGGCGCACCGGCTTGCGCAGGCATGGTCCCCTTCACGCCAGATGCAACGCCCGTGCTGCCGCACGGGCCAGAGCCTGGCCTATCGCAACGGCTGACGCCGCCATCGGGCCCCGCGCCGCATCGGCTTGCCGATGCCCCGCGCCGCCCACGGCCGCGCCCATGAACAGGTAACACATTGAATCGAGTCACCCCTATCCAGCACAGCCCCTATACCGTTTCCGTCTACCCGATCGAGCAGGAACCCGGCCTCTGGTTCGCGACCTACATGATTGCGGAATACCGCAATGGCGCCGAACGCATCGTCGCCAACGTGGCCATGCGCCACGACACCCACCGCTCGGAAGCGCGTGCCCGTCAGGCGGCCCGCCGCGCGGGCGAACATGCCGCAGCACGGCTGCGCCAGCAGTAAGCCGCGGCAAGCCCCATCCCCTCGGTCCGCCGTCACCGGCTGGCCGCCACCACAGCACGCGCGCAAGCCGCGCGGCTACAAGCAAGGAGCCTCCTTGGCAAAAGAAGAACTGGTCGAATTTGGCGGCAAGGTGTCGGAAGTGCTGCCCGACAACCGCTTTCGCGTGATCCTGGAAAACGGCTTCGAAGTCTGGGCGTATTCGTCCGGGCGGTTGAAGAAGAACCGCATCCGCGTGCTGGCGGGCGATCGCGTCACGCTGGAGATGTCGCCCTATGACCTGACCAAGGGACGCATCAACTACCGGCACAAGTCGTAAGCCTGACGTGCCCGCGCCATGGCATGCGCCGCAGCGGTGCGTGCCGTTTCCTCAACGCCCTATCCCTCAATCAAGGAGAACCGATCATGTCCGTCATCGAAGAATGGGAAGCCCTGCATCTGACGCCGGAAGGCTGGCAACCGGGCAGCTACCGGCACGCGCCGTGGCAGGCCGTGGAAGTCGCGCCGCCGGCAGCGGGCGTGCTGACGGTCAGGCGCCACGTCACCGCCACCTATTGCGGGCCGTCGCGCGCGGTGGAAGACCGCACCCCGGAAATCACCGACATGGCGCTGATCGAAGCGCTGCTGGAGCGCCACGGCGACCCGGTGTTCCACATCTGATACTGGCGCGCAAAGCGCCGGCGTGCCCGCGCACGACGCCGGCGTTATCCCTGACGCGCCGGCGCGTCAGCCAAGCACGCGCACATGCGGCCGGGCCGTCCTGAGCCCGGCGCCGACCGAACGCAACTCGCCATCCCAGGGGGCGGCGGCCAGGTCCAGCAGGTAGTCGCCCTCGCGCGACTTGTCGTGCAACTGGTCACGCACCACCTGGCCGATGGCCAGGCGGCACAAGGCCTCGCCGCTGGTGGCAAGCTCGCCCCGCAAGGCGGCAGGATCGGTCAGCACGCCGAACGAACGCCGCCCCACGCCCACGAAGCTGGTGAACAGCACCCCTGTGGGACGCTCCGCATCGATAAAGCAGATCGCCACGTGATAGGTGATGCCTTTGCCCTCGCCGGGCAACGTGCATAAAAAACCGGATGATCCCGTACGCATGTCCATGAACGGACTCCTTGCAGTCTGCGGATAACACCGCCGCCTCCGGTTGCGCAACGCGCCGGACGGATCGGCACCCTGCAAATACCGGCGCCTAGAGCGACGCCACGGTTTCGCCGGCAACCAGCCCGTCGATGATGTCTTCGCCGAACTGCAGCGCGCCGCGGCGCGCCGTGCCGATGTTCTCCCAGCGCGACTGCCCGACGCGAAACACGCGCGCATGGTCCTCGCCGGGCCGATAGCCTTCGCGGCAGATCACGATCGAAGCCAGGAAACTGTTGTCGGGCTTGGTGCGCGGCCAGGCCTGCTGGGGCTGGTGGCGGTAAACCAGGGGGTAGAGGTCAAAGCCCTTGTAGCTGGCAAAGGGCGTGCTGCCGGGAACATTGTTGCCGGGACTTCGGCTGGGGCTGCTGTCGCTCACGACGGCTCCATGCGGCATCGCACCGCGTTGATGGGAAGAAATTCCGGACCGGCGCGCCCTGTTTCGCTCAGGACGCCGGCACGCCAGGCGATGCCATCGAAAGCCCCGGCACCGCGCCGTTGATGATGGCCTCGGCATAGCGCAGCACGCCGCGGCGTGCGCCGCCGACGTTGTCCCACGGCGTGGCTTCCAGGCGGAACGTGCGCGCCTGCGCGCCTTCGGGCGACTCACCCTCGAGGCAGATCACCACCGCGGCATCGAAAGAGCGGTCGGGCCGAGGCTCGGGCCACGCGCGCGTGATGGCGTGCTTGTACACCAGGGGATAGAGGTCATACCCCTTGTATGTCGCAGCGGGATAGATATCCATGGCAGCCTCCGGCGCAATCGTGGTCTTGCCCCCACTCTACGCCTGTTGCACGCTGCGCAGTGGCTTTATTTCGCCATTGGCGGGCATCGTGCCGGCCAAAATAAAAAAGCTCCGCGATAGCGGAGCTCTTTTTTCATCGAACTGGCGCCGGGGCGCTCAGCTCAACTGGGTTCGGTGCGACTCAGATCGGTTCGATCTTGGTTGCGGCCGGGCCCTTCTGGCCGACGCCGGCAACGTAACGCACCTTCTGGCCTTCCGCCAGCGACTTGAAGCCGCTGCCCTGGATTTCGGAGAAGTGCGCGAACAGGTCGTTGCCGCCTGCATCAGGCGTAATGAAGCCAAAACCCTTCGAATCGTTGAACCACTTGACGGTACCGGTTTCCATGTTGGATTCCTCAATAATTGTTTCTCGCCTGACAAAAGCGCCGGCAAGGCATGACGATCAAGGAAGTAACTTGGAGAATAAGTGGCGCCGTGTGGGCAAGCACCTGGACTTCGAGATTGCTGCTTGATTGATCCTGCAACCACCCTTATACAGGTCACCCCCCACCAAGTCAACGAACTTCGCCGAATCCCTGCAGAATCGCAGGCAAAGTGCGGGTTGAGGGTCTTGCCGTTCCGCACGCGGCATGCATGCTACAGTGGCCCATCGAACGGAACACCACGGATGACACTCTGCACTGCCTGCCAGGCCATTGAACGCCATGTGCGCGGCGCCCCCGGGCATGCCGCACTGCGCATCACCGACACTCGCCGCATCAAGCCGCCGCGTTCGGCAGCCATCACCATCAGCAGCTTCGTCTGCCAGGATTGCGGCGCGCTGTGGACCTACCGCGACCAGAAGAGCGGGCCCGAACAAGGGTGGGACTTGCCTGCGCAAACGCCACAGCAATAGGCGCACCCGCGGCACAAACGAAAAACCCCGGACCAGGGTCCGGGGTCTTGCTCACGGCCGGCCCGCCACGCGGGCCGGCGGCGCTCAGGCTGCCACCGAGGCCAGCGCGGCGTTCAGCGTCTGGCTCGGGCGCATCGCGGCGCTGAGCTTGGCGGCGTCCGGCTGGTAGTAGCCGCCGATGTCCACCGGCTGGCCTTGCACCGCGGCGAGTTCGCCAACGATCTTCTGCTCGTTGTCGGTCAGCGTCCTGGCCAGCGGCGCGAACTTGGCGGCCAGTTCCGCGTCGTCCGACTGCGCGGCCAGTTCCTGGGCCCAGTACATCGCCAGGTAGAACTGGCTGCCGCGGTTATCCAGCTCGCCGGTCTTCGGCGACGGGCTCTTGTTGTTGTCGAGCAGCTTGCCGGTGGCGGCATCCAGCGTCTTGGCCAGGATCTTGGCGCGGGCATTGCCGGTCTTGATGCCAACGTCTTCCAGCGACACCGCCAGCGCCAGGAACTCGCCCAGCGAATCCCAGCGCAGGTGGTTTTCCTCCACCAGTTGCTTGACGTGCTTCGGCGCCGAGCCGCCGGCACCCGTTTCATACATGCCGCCGCCGGCCATCAGCGGCACGATCGACAGCATCTTGGCGCTGGTGCCCAGCTCCATGATCGGGAACAGGTCGGTCAGGTAGTCGCGCAGGATGTTGCCGGTCACCGAGATGGTGTCCAGGCCGCGGATCACGCGTTCCAGCGTGTAGCGCATGGCGCGCACCTGCGACATGATCTGGATGTCCAGGCCGCTGGTGTCGTGGTCCTTCAGGTACGTTTCTACCTTCTTGATCAGCTCGGCCTCGTGCGGACGGTACGGGTCCAGCCAGAACACCGCCGGCATGCCCGAGTTGCGCGCGCGCGTGACAGCCAGCTTGACCCAGTCGCGGATCGGCGCGTCCTTGACCTGGCACATGCGCCAGATGTCGCCCTGCTCGACGTTCTGCGTCAGCAGCACCTCACCGGTGGCCAGGTCGACGATGTTGGCGACGCCGTCTTCGGCGATCTCGAAGGTCTTGTCGTGCGAGCCGTACTCTTCCGCCTTCTGCGCCATCAGGCCCACGTTGGGCACGGTGCCCATGGTGGTCGGGTCGAAGTTGCCGTTGGTCTTGCAGAAGTTGATGATCTCCTGGTAGATCCGGGCAAAGGTGCTCTCCGGGATCACGGCCTTGGTGTCCTTCGGACGGCCGTCGGCGCCCCACATCTTGCCGCCGATGCGGATCATGGCCGGCATCGAGGCATCGACGATCACGTCGTTCGGCGCGTGCAGGTTCGAGATGCCCTTGGCCGAGTCCACCATTGCCAGTTCCGGGCGATGCTCGTGGCAGGCGTGCAGGTCGCGGATGATCTCTTCGCGCTTGGAGCTGGGCAGCGACTCGATCTTCTCGTACAGGTTGACCAGGCCGTTGTTGACATTGACGCCCAGTTCGTCGAACAGCGCGCCGTGCTTGGCGAACGCTTCCTTGTAGAAAATCTTGACGGCGTGGCCGAACACGATCGGGTGCGACACCTTCATCATGGTCGCCTTGACGTGCAGCGACAGCATCACGCCGGTCTTGCGCGCGTCTTCGAACTGCTCTTCATAGAAGGCGCACAGGGCCTTCTTGCTCATGAACATGCTGTCGATGATCTCGCCGTCCTGCAGCGACACCTTGGGCTTGAGCACGATGGTCTTGCCGCTCTTGGTGATCAGCTCCATCTTGACGTCGCGCGCGCGGTCCAGCGTCATCGACTTTTCGCCGTGATAGAAGTCGCCGTGCTTCATGTGCGCCACGTGCGTGCGCGAGGCCATGCTCCACTCGCCCATGCTGTGCGGGTGCTTGCGCGCGTAGTTCTTGACCGCGGCGGGGGCACGGCGGTCGGAGTTGCCTTCGCGCAGGACCGGGTTCACGGCCGAGCCCAGGCACTTGGAATAGCGCTTCTGGATCGCCTTTTCTTCGTCGGTCTTCGGGTCTTCCGGGTAGTCGGGCACCTTGTAGCCCTTGCCCTGCAGTTCGCGGATGGCGCTGACCAGTTGGTGCACCGAGGCCGAGATGTTCGGCAGCTTGATGATGTTGGTGTCCGGCAGCTGCGTCAGCTTGCCCAGCTCGGCCAGGTTGTCCGGCACGCGCTGTTCTTCGGTCAGGAAGTCGGGGAACTCACCCAGGATACGGCCAGCCACCGAGATATCACTGGTGGTCACGTTGATGCCGGCCGGCTTGGTGAAGGTCTGGATGATCGGGAGGAACGCACTGGTCGCCAGCAGCGGGGCTTCGTCGGTCAGCGTGTAGATGATGGTGGGTTGCTGGGTACTCATTGCTTCTCTCAGATCCTCTATCGGTGGGTGGGACTTCTGCCTGCCGGGTCACGGTCAGGGCAACAAACTAGGCGAAAAGTAGAATTTTGCCTCAGTTTGCTTTCAGGAATCTGAAAACCACCGCATCCGGGGCGGCAATCGGGCAGAAATTTGGGTTGGCACCCGGCTTGCGGCGCCGGATGGCGTTCGTTGCACCTCAACGGTGCCGTCCAGGCGGCCGCTCTGCTATGTAGGGACAGGCAAGGGCACGCCGACTGACCGCAGGTGCCACCGACGGATCACATCCATACCGGGGGGGGGCGCCAGCCCTCTCCCCCTTGGGGAGAGGGAAAACCGCCGGCTGGCCCGTCAGGCCGCCAGCCTGAACGTCGCCACCGCCTCCTTCAGCCGCTGCGCCTGTTCCTCCAGCGAACCTGCCGCCGCCGCGGCTTCTTCCACCAGCGCCGCGTTCTGCTGCGTCACCGTATCCATCTGCGTCACCGCCTGGTTCACCTGCTCGATGCCCGAGCTCTGCTCGGCCGACGCCGCGCTGATCTCGCCCATGATGTCGGTCACGCGCTTGACTGCCGCGACGATCTCTTCCATGGTCTGGCCCGACTGCGTCACCAGCATCGAGCCCTTCTCGACGCGATCGACCGAATCGCCGATCAGCGCCTTGATTTCCTTGGCCGCGGTCGCGCTGCGCTGCGCCAGGGTTCGCACTTCGCCCGCCACCACCGCGAAGCCGCGGCCTTGCTCGCCGGCGCGCGCGGCTTCCACCGCGGCGTTCAGTGCCAGGATATTGGTCTGGAACGCAATGCCTTCGATGACGGCGATGATGTCGACCACCTTCTTCGACGCGCCGTTGATCTCTTCCATGGTCTCGGCCACCTTGCCCGCGACTTCGCCACCCTTGGCCGCGATATCGGACGCGTTGACCGCCAGCGTGCTGGCCTGGCGCGCATTGTCCGCGTTCTGGCGCACGATGCTGGTCAGCTCTTCCATGCTGGCCGCGGTCTGCTGCAGCGACGAGGCCTGTTCCTCGGTGCGCTGCGACAGGTCGGTGTTGCCTGCCGCGATCTGGCTGGTGCCGGACACGATCGATTCGGTACCGGCGCGCACCTGGCGCACGATGCGCAGGATATTGGCGTTCATGTCCGCCAGCGCCTGCAGCAGCTGGCCGGTCTCGTCGCGGCTGTCGACCTCGATGCGGCTGGTCAGGTCGCCCGAGGCCACGGTGCGTGCCACCGCCACCGCCCGATGCAGCGGACGCGTAATGCCGATGGTCAGCCAGAACGCGAACGCAATGCCGATCCCCAGCACCACCACGCCCAGCCCGATCAGGCTGTTGCGCGCATTGACGTAGATGGCGTTGATCTCGCGCGCGGTGGCGTCGATGCTGGCACGCTGGATGTCGAGCAGCTTCTGGATCTCGGCCAGGTAGGCGTCGCCGGCGGGCACGAACTCTTTCTCCAGCACCTGGTTGGCTTCCTCGGTCAGGCCTTCCTGCTTGAGCCTGGTGATCTTGTCGCGGCCATTGTTGTACGGGTCGCGCACGCTCAGGATCTTCTGGAACGCAGCCTTTTCCTGCTCGGAGCTGAGCATCGGCTGCAGCTTGTCGCGCAGCTGCGCAATGCCTTCGATCGAGGCCTTGGTCTCGGCGGCAAAGAACTGGCCCAGTGACGGGTCGGCGCTGCGCGCCACCGCGGTGGTGCGGCGCACGCTGGTATGCATGAGGCGGTACCAGTCGCTGACCAGCCGCTCCTTGGTCAGCGGTTGCTGCATCATCGCGTGGGTGCGCTCGGCCACCTGCTGCAGCCGCATCATGCCGAATACCGTCATCAGCGCCGACAGCAGCAATACCACCCCAAAACCGATGCCGAGGCGAACCCCGATACCTAGATTCTTCATTTCTTCTACCTGATTAGCATTGGTCATGGCGAAGTGCTGCCGCACACGAAACGGCTCGGCGCAACGCTCTTCGCTCTCATCGTCCGCGGGCGGGCCGGCTCGGGCCGACGCACAGGCGGGCTATGGATGCCAACGGCAGGGGCGGCGGTAACTTTAGGGTCTTCCTCGATTGACGGCCAGAAGTGTGCGGATACCGGCTATAGTGGACAGGATCCCGGCCAAAAGGCGCACGCCGTCCCCGCCGCCGGCCGACCTGCCAGTCCTTCCACCAGGAGACCCAGCATGGCCACGCCTCCCAATCCCTTTGCCGATTTCACCAGGATGATGGAACAGTTCCGCCTGCCAGGCGTGGACATGAGCGCGGTGATCGAAGCGCGCCGCAAGGACATCGAGGCCCTGGCCGAGGCCAACCGGCTGGCCTATGAAGGCATGCAGGCCATCGTGAAGAAGCAGCAGGAGATCTTCGCCCAGACCATGCAGCAGCTGCAGGCGGCCGCCCAGCAGTACGGCACGGCAAGCAATCCGGCGGAGGCGATGACCAGGCACAGCGAGTTCGTGCAACAGCAGCTGCACCAGGCGCTGGAAAACATGCGCGCGCTGGCCGAAACGGCGCAGAAGGCGCAAGCCGAGGCGCTTGCCGTGATCAGCCAGCGCGCCGAACAGAACGTGAAGGAGGCCGGCGAACTGCTCCAGCCGAAAACGAAATCCCGCGGCTAGCGCCGCTCTGGCACGACCTGTCCAACCGCCTCGACCAGGCGCGCATGCGCGGCAAGGTCCACCGGCCGGTGTTTCACCTTGGTACTGGCCGGGTCGTTGCCCAGGTAATTGCCGTTCTTCCAGTCGCGCGCCGGCCGCACCGGCCGCGGCGCGAAGCCACCCCCGCAGTTCGGGCAGACATTGCCCAGCAGTTCGACGCAGCCCGTGCAGAAGGTGCATTCATACGAGCAGATGCGCGCTTCGGTGGAGTCCGGCGGCAGGGGCTTGTTGCAGTGTTCGCAGCCTGGTCTGAGTTCCAGCATGGTGCTCGCTTCCTGATCTTGTGAACGGTTTTGGAATCCCGGTATCGTAGCCGGATTCCGCATGCGCGGGTCGGCTGACCTGCCCTGCCCGCTGCTGCGCGCCGATACCCCCGCCACGCTTTCGACCGCTGACCGCGCTGGCCGACGCTGGCATGGTCGCCCGGAAGATTCTTCCCTCTCCGCAGACAGCTCGCAGCCTCGTGCAGCCATCGCTGCACGCCATTGCTGAATACGCGAACGCCGCCAGCGCGGCCGGGCCGCTAACCTGCAGCACATCGACAGCAATGAGAATTATTTTCATCCATGCGATGTGCTCACCCCTGGAGGCCTTGCCGCGGACAGTCTGCACTGCAACGCCACACCATCACGTTGCTGGCGCTGGCACTTGGACAGGTTAGCCACGCCGCTGCAGTCGAGTCGCCGGTGCGCTCATGGAAGGCGATGCGCGATGAAGGCGTGGTCCGGCAACAGTATGACTATTCGTGCGGCGCCGCGGCGCTGGCCACGCTGCTGCGGCACTACTACGGAGAAGCGGTCAGCGAGACCGACGTCCTGAAGCAGATCGCCGCCAAGGGACCGGCCACGCTCAGCACCCTGTCGGCCGCGGCAACGCATTTTGGCTACGAAGCGCGCGGCTATGCGCTGTCGCTCGAGGCCCTGCGGCAGATCAATGTGCCCGCGATCGTGTTTCTCCACGTCGGTAACGACAATCACTTTTCGGTCCTCCGCAGTATCGATGCGCATTCGGTGGAACTGGCCGATCCTTCGCTAGGCAACCGCATCTACAGCACGACGGATTTCCTGAGGCTGTGGACCACCCGGCTGAACCGGAACTACCCCGGCCGCGCCTTGATCGTGATGCCGCGCGACGCAAGGCGGGCCGCAAATCCGGCCTTCATGCGGCCGATTCCAGCCCGGTTCGCCGGGTTGACCCTGAGACCGTTCCGGCCATGATCCGCCGCCTGACACGCGTAGCCACCGCCGCGGCCGCGTTCGCCCCATGCCACGCGTGGTCGCAAATCGTACCCACGCTGGAAGACTTGCTGACGGCCCAGAACCGGTGGCGAGCCGAAGCCGGCTTGTCCTACTTCAACCAGGAGGGCAGCGGCACCGCGGCCAGTGGTCCCATCTATATCCAGGTGGGGCCCAACATCATTCCCGTGGCGACCGGGGTCGTGCCCAAGACGCGCAATGTCGATTCGCTGGTGGCGTATGCCGGCTTGCGCTACGGCTATTCGGCGAATACCGAACTGTCGTTTTCCGGCACCGGCTCATATACGAGTGAGCGGACGCTGTTCGAGGGCATCGATCAGCAGTCCAGCCATAGCACCCGCTTTTCCAGCCTCACTTTGGCCATCAGCCACCGCCTGCTCAAGGAGCAAGGCAGCCCCGGCCTGGTCGGCTTCGTGGAGACCGGCGCGGTGGAACACAGCGGCAATGCTGTCTCGTACTTCAGCAGCTTCACCGCCGGCGGCACGCTCTATCGCTCGATCGATCCGGTGGTGCTCAGCCTGAATGCCTCCTATCGCCTGAACCTGCCGCGGCATGACGGCATCGCGACGCCGGGCAACGTGTTGATGCTGACGCCGCAGGTGGGATTTGCCGCCAACGAGACCGTCACGCTCTACGGCGGCATCAACTGGCAGTTGCAGCAGGCAGACAGCAATCCTCGAGGACTGCCCGCGCAACGCAACACACAAACCGCACTGGTCTTTGGCCTGGGCTATCGCGCCAGCGACCGGACCACCATTTCACTGAGCGGCAACGCCAATGTCAGCGGCCGCGGGGGTGCGCAGATCACGCTCGGTACGGTAGTAAAGCTGGGCGCCATGCCCGCAAGGGAACGTTTGCAATAACTCGCTTTGAGCTAAGGAGAAAATCCATGGATCTGGTTCAGAAGACCCTGGCCGCGGTGGCGCTGGCCAGCCTCGGCGGCACGGCTTGCGCCAAGGCGGTGACATTCGAAGAGATCGAGCGTGCGGACACCGTATCAGGCCGGTACATCAGCCATCTGTCGGCGACGGAAATGGAAGCGGTGGAAGGGTCGGTGGCACCGGTCGTCATTGCCGGGGTTGCGGCGACCGCCGGCGCGATCGCCAATGGCGGGGCCTATTGGGTGAATACGCCCAACCCCACCGCCGCCGGGCTGGCGTGGAACGCGGGAACGGGCTTTACCTCCGGCTTCCTGGGTGGCATCGCGTCAAGCTTGCCAAGGGTCGGCACCGTGCTGGTAACCGGCGCCGCGCCGTTCATCCCTGCACTCCCCCAGCCGCCGCTGCAGAAATGCGGCGCTGCCGGGCTGGCTTGCTGACGCACGTCAGATTAACGGGCCGGCGCCATCGCCGCCGGCCGCCCGGAACCTTTCATGGACATGGACTTAGGCATGACTGACTACGAAAGACTTCAGGCGCTCTGCAACGGCCTGGTCTTCTTCTATCTTGTGCCCAGGTACCTGCTGTTCCCGTCCCTGTATGCCGAGCGCTATCTGCGCACGGCGATGATATTGGGCGCGGCGCTGGCAGCAAACTGTCTGTTGCTGTGGCAGACCCTCGGCGGCGAAGCCGCGCCAACACTCTACCGCGCATGCTTCGGCCCGGTGATGAGCCTGCTGATGGCGCTGCTCCACTGCAAGATCGAGAAAGACAATCCCGGCTACTTCACCAATGCGGAGCGTCGCAGATGACAGGCACCCCGATCGCAGATCTCCAGCTCACCGTCCCCGGCATCGCCATGTTCGGTTACACCGTCATCGTGCTCATCGTGCTGGCGCCCAGGTATTGGTTTATCCCGGCGCTTCACCGGCGCCTGTATGGCTGGGCGGCCGCTGCGCTGGCTGGGGTGCTGGCGCTCAACCTGTGCGTCTATTCCATGCTGATGCCGGCCAGGCCGCGCTTACCGCTCGATGAAGCGTTCGCGGGTGCGTGTCTAAGCTTGTGCCTGTCGCTGCTGCTATGCCATCGGGCCAGGGCTCGCCGCTCCGCTGCCGCGGCCACAACCCGGCCGCCGGCAGAGCAGCGCCGGCAGCAGTAGCTGCCTCGGGATAGCGGCCGGCATCGCGCCGGCCGCCGCTTTCCCGTCAGATCACGCCCTGCGCCAGCATCGCGTCGGCCACCTTGACGAAGCCGGCGATGTTCGCGCCTTCGACGTAATTGATGTAGCCATCCGCCTTCTGGCCGTGGTGGATGCAGTTCTGGTGGATGTCCTTCATGATCGCGTGCAGCTTCTCGTCGACCTCGGCATGGTGCCAGGACAGGCGCATCGCGTTCTGCGACATCTCCAGGCCGGAGGTGGCCACGCCGCCGGCGTTGCTGGCCTTGCCCGGCGCGTACAGGATCTTGGCGTCGACAAAGCGGTCCACCGCCTCCAGCGTCGACGGCATGTTGGCGCCTTCGGCGACGCAGATCACGCCATTGCCGAGCAGGGTCTCGGCGTCGTTGCCGTCGAGTTCGTTCTGCGTCGCGCACGGCAGCGCCACGTCGGCGGGCACGTGCCACGGGGTGCGGCCGGCCTCGAAGGTCATGCCGTGGCGGGCGGCAAAGTCCGACAGGCGGCCGCGCTCTTCATTCTTGAAGGCCATCACTTCGGCCAGTTGCTCGGTGGTCATGCCCTGCGGGTAGTGCAGCACGCCGCCGGAGTCGGACAGCGTCAGCACCTTGGCGCCCAGCTCGATTGCCTTCTCGGCCGCGTACTGCGCCACGTTGCCCGAGCCGGAGATCAGCACGCGCAGCCCGTCGAAGCCGCGTCCGCGACGGTGCAGCATTTCCTGGGCGAAGTAGACGGTGCCGTAGCCGGTCGCTTCCGGGCGCATCAGGCTGCCGCCATAGGCCAGGCCCTTGCCGGTAAACACGCAGGCCGACTGGTTCGACAGCTTCTTCATCATGCCGGCCATAAAGCCGACCTCGCGCGCGCCCACGCCGATGTCGCCGGCCGGGATGTCGGTATCCGGGCCCAGGTGGCGGTACAGCTCGGTCACCAGCGCCTGGCAGAAGCGCATCACTTCACCATCCGACTTGCCCTTGGGATCGAAGTCCGATCCGCCCTTGCCGCCGCCCATGGGCAGCGTGGTCAGCGCGTTCTTGAAGGTCTGCTCGAAACCCAGGAACTTCAGCACCGACAGGTTCACGGTCGGGTGGAAGCGCATGCCGCCCTTGAACGGGCCGATGGCCGAGCTGTGCTGCACGCGGAAGGCGCGGTTGACCTGCACGCGGTTCTGGTCGTCGGTCCATGCCACGCGGAACTGGATCACGCGCTCGGGCTCGACCAGGCGTTCGAGCAAGGCCTGGTCGGCGTAGCGCGGATTGCGCTCGACGAACGGCCACAGCGTCATCATGACTTCCTTCACGGCCTGGAGGAATTCGGGTTGATTGGGGTCGCGGCGGGCAACCCCCGCCAGAAATGCTTCAAGGGAAGGAGAATTCACGGATGTCTCTTGCTGTGCTGGAGTGGCTGGATGCGGCAGCCTTGCCGGCTGGATGCCGGTCTGCGGTGCCGTCTGGCGTTGCGCCGATGGAAGGTGGGTCGCCTCCGGTTTATCGGACGGGCACGACTAACCGTGCCGGTCCGACAACCCAGCACTTTAGCACCGCCATGGGGCACACGACAGTCAAAACACCTGTGACAGCAGCATCAAAGCTGTATTTTGGTGCATCAGGCGGGGATTTCCGTGCGATCAGCGGACAGCATCTGAAGTCACCCTTAAATCTGTCCTCAGAAATAATCACGGCAATAACGCACAAAGATGGCATTCCTGGACGCATGGCACTAGTCACTGCTCCCTACACTCCGCTCGTCACAACATAAAGAACGAGAGGGAGAAATGAGCTCAACAACCACCGTACAGCATGAGATTGCGATACTCGCCGGGCCGGGGTCTGTCCGAAATGCGTCAGACTTTCGCAACATGCCGTCGGAGTATCAGGAGCTCGCCATACGGCTGATGCTCGTCCATACGGAAGGCGAGCTTACGGGCGCGGACGACTATACCCAGATCTTTTACAACCTGGCGCCCAATGCCTTCGAGAAACAGGTTTGCTGCGAGCGGGCATCGGAGGAGATCCAGCATTACCGGCTTAGTGCAGACGTGCTCGCCGAACTCGGCGTCGACACGGGTCACATGCTCCGCCAACATTTTCTGGAGCGTCCTTACTACCCGAACGAGCTGGTGCGCGGAGTCAGGAACTGGATGGAGCGCGGCATCTTCTCGTTCATTGGCGAGGCGGTCGTACTTGAACACCTCCTCGAATTCGCCGACTGCAGCTACAAGCCGTTCGCCGACATCTTCATCAAGCAGATTATCAGCGATGAGCATACCCACGTCGCGCACGGCTACCGCATTATCAATGAGGCCTGCATGACCGATGAAGGCCGAATTGCCGCCCAGCAGGCCCTGAGCCGGCTGTGGCCGCACCTGCTCGATCTGTTCGGGCGCTCCGACTCCCAGCGCTCGCGACTCTATATCAAGTGGGGCCTACGTAAGACAAGCAACGAGGCCTTGCGCAATCAGTTCATCAAGAAAACGGTGCCGCGCCTGACGGCGATGGGCTTGCTCGTGCCGGACTGACCAACCGCGCGTTTGTTTGAGGAGGCGCCATGAGCGAAACAGATTCGCTGCACCAGCAACGCAAGCATCTGATCGCTGAGCGTTTGCCTGGGCTCCTTGCTCGGGATCCCGCACTGACCGAGCGCTTCAATGCGGTACGCAGCTTTTCTGCGCGCGTGCGGGCGGCCGAGTATCACCTGACGAACGCATGCAATATCCGCTGCAAGGGCTGCTGGTTCTTTGAGTTTGGCCACGACAAGCGTGCGCCTGAGGCCAAGAACCTGGCTCAGTGGACCACATTCATCGATGCACAGCGCAAGCAAAAGGTGAATGCAGCGCTGCTAATCGGCGGAGAGCCGACGCTGTTTGTGGACCGAATTGCCGCCTTTGTGGAACGCATGCGCTTTGTCTCGATCTCCACCAATGGCCTCAAGCCATTCCCGAATACCGCGCCATTCGAGGATGTGACGGTCTTCATTACGCTGTTCGGCGGCGGACCGCTGGACGATGAATTGCGCGCCATCCGGCCCGGCGGGCGCAGATTCTCTGGCCTGTTCGAGACCACGCTGGCCAACTACAAAGACGATCCGCGCGCATGTTATGTCTATGCCGTGACCGAAGGCGGCATCTCGTACATAGAGCCGACCGTACGCCGAATTCAGGAGAACGGTAACACGGTGACCTTCAACTTCTATAGCCAGTACAACACGGGACACCCCCTGCGCATGCGCAACGAGCAATTGTTGCTACGTGAAATGCTGCGCGTCCGCCAGCTCTTCCCGAATACGGTCCTGAACCATCCTGCACATATCGAGGCAATGGTTACCGGCCAGGCATGGTGTGGCACTTTCGGCTACGACACGTGCCCGAGCATCAGCCAGGATCACCCTGACAACCAGCAGCGCTTGGCTAACGGCAATCCCGGCCTGACGTTCTTCAACACATGGAAAGCCGACTTGCAGACGCTGGAGCGCTGCTGCACATCCGGCCACTGTGAAGGCTGCCGCGACAGCCAGGCGGTCTACAGCTGGCTCATCGTCAGCCTGGCGTGCTCGCTGGCATCGACGGAAACCCTGCGCACGTGGGTGGAAGTGGCCGAGTCTTACTGGCGCCAGTTCATTTGGTCACCTTATCGGAAGACGCCAGGTAAAACGGCCGCGGACAGGTCCGCCAAAAGTACCGGCACGGTGCCCCCCGCCCGGCGCGCGGCATCCGCCTCCGAGGAAATTCTGACATGAGCTTCGTCGCGAGCCACGAACATGCGCAGTCGCGGGCGCAGGGGCTGCGCCTGCCCGTTGCCGCCGAGGATCGCGCGCAATGGCAGCAGCGCCTGAACGCGCTGCCGGTGCTGCGCCACATGGGCGCGGAGCTTGACCTGACCGACCCTGCCGTAGTCCGGCTCCGTCTGGTGCGGCAACTCGATTCTCACATGGGAGGCCTCGGAACATCGGCGCTCAATGGTGCAGTGATCGCTGGAATGATCGACTGTGGCATATCGACCGCCGGCATCCTGCAGTTCCGCGGCCGCACGTGCGGAACGGTACACCTGTCGATCGATTTCATGAAGCCGGTGCGCATCGCGCTCCCTACGCTCGAGTGCCGCGTGGTGAGGCGCACGGATTCACTGGCATTTATCGAGGCGGGCCTGCTCGCACCTGACGGCGGCACCAGCACCCAGGCAAGCGGCATCGTCGCCCTGGCACGTCTTCCAGCGAGAGACCCGGCGGGAGCACCGGCGGGAAACTGGCGAACGATTTTCAACGATACCCTGCAGCAACATGCCTAAGACACGCTCCATCTTGCAGCGCGCGGCGCGCATCTGCATCGCGGCGGGGGATCGCGCCGAGCAGCGGCACGTGCGCGAATCCATGCGCGATGCCGGCAGTTTCCTGCCTGGCCCGCTGTATCGCACTGTCCAGCGCTTCCTGACCTGGTTGACGGGCAAGGCCTTGCCCGGCCAACAACCCGCCATCCTTCTCGGCCCCTGGTCGCACGTTGCGCTCAACACGCTGGCGTTGACCACCGGGGTGGCGCTTTCGTGCCTTGCATACGCGCGGGGCGGCGCTTGGTGGCTCGCGCTGCTGCCCGGTTGGCTGCTGACCGTACACGCTGCGCGAAAATTCTTCTTGGTGATCTGCCACGGAGGTATACATGAGGCATTTTCTCGCCGAGCAAGCGTGAACAGGATGTTTGTCGATGTCGTGTCGTTGCTGCTTCTGACGTTGCCATATGAGCAATTTCGGCAGGATCACGCAATCGATCACCACGCGCGCTACTTCTCCGGCAAAGGGGACCCGGACGCCGATGTGCTGTACGGCATCGGTCTTCGCCCCGGGCGCCAATTGGAAACGCTTTGGCTGGCCGTCGGCTGGGCGCTGGTAAACCCACGCTTTCATTTGCGCTACACGTTGGCGCGTGGCCGCGCCAACTTCGTCGGTGCGCTGCCACTGCGCCGTATGGCGGCCATACTCGCCTATGCCGCTGCCGGATGCGCGCTGACATGGTTCAACCTGTGGCCTGTCTTTCTGGTGGTATGGGCAATTCCGCTCACGGTCGGCTTCCAGAATGCGGCCCTGCTGACCTTTGCCGGCGAGCACAAATGGTTCCGCGTGCAAGGGGCGGACGAGCGCAGGGCCGCATGGCTGCAGCAGCAGACCTCCGCACGCTTCATGGGATGTCCCTATCCCTGTCGATGCGGAAGCGCAGTCAGGCATGTACTGCAACGCGCGGGGTGGTGGCTACGGATGCTGTGCTGGTTCCTGCCGCTGCGCTTGTTGGTAGTGCCAGGGGATATGCCGGTACACGATTATCACCACAGCAACCCGCGCGGCGACTGGACTAACACACTCTATGTCCGACCCGAATGGATCGCGCAGAATCGACCGCTGCATAGCGAGACGTGGGGGTTCTGCGCAGCGGTCAATAACGCACTACGGCCCATGAGCGAAATCCCGGTGGACTATCTCGCCCATGGCGGCGCACCGATTGCGGCCAGCGAGCCGACGTTCGACTCGTTTACCGCGCTCTAGCAAAGAGTTCTATGACCGAGTCCCACATTGGCGCCGCCCACCTCGTCTACCTCGCGATCAGGATCCTCGGGATCTCGGTGGCGCCTGCCGGCACCCCGGCCAATGCGTGCCAGATCGGTTTTAGGGAGTGGTGGTCTTCCGGTTCGCCAACCCCAAGGCCTGGATGATGGGCCTTTCTGCTTCCTCTCTCTTCGTGCTGCACGCCGACAAGCTGTAGCCGGACCGGCCACCTATCATTCCCTTCCGCGACTTCCGACATTCCCCTCGACATGGACACCAAACAGATTACCAATGTTGCCGCCGGAATCCTCCCGAACGCTCATTTACACCCTTCCGCCAAATTCCCCAATGCGGAGGGCTTCGCCAGTCGCGTAGGCCGCGTGCAGAGTTCCGCTGTGCGAGACCTGCTGAAGTACAGCAAGATGCCCGGCGTCATCTCACTTGCAGGTGGAATACCTGCGTCGGACCTGTTCGATGCGGCAGGCCTGCGCGAATCGCTTGCGGCAGTCGTGGACAGCGACGCTACGTCCGCGTTTCAGTACGGACTGACCGAAGGCGAACCAGCACTGCGCGAACAGATCATGCACCTGCTGCGGCATCGCGGTATCGCCGCGAGTCCGGCTGGCATCCTGGTCACATCTGGCTCGCAACAAGGCCTGGATCTCGCGGCGCGTACTCTGCTCAACCCTGGCGACACGGTGCTGGTGGAACGGCCGTCGTATCTGGCGGCGCTGCAGGCATTCGGCCTTGCCGAGGCCAACATCGTCTCCGTGCCCTCCGATGAAGCGGGCATCGATGTGGACTGGATCGAGTCCTATGCCTCGCGTCATCCGGTCAAGGCCATTTACGTCGTCCCGAACTTCGGTAATCCCAGCGGGCGCACACTCTCCCTGGAACGGCGGCAGCAACTCACCCACTTTGCCGGTTCCAACGGAACCTACATCATCGAGGATGATCCCTATGGCGAACTGCGACTCTGCGGCGACCCCGTCGCCAGCATCGTGGCGCTCGCAGCGGAAAGTGCTGCGCAGTGTCGCGTGCTTTACCTGTCGTCGTTTTCCAAGATCCTGTCTCCTGGCCTGCGCGCCGGCTGGATGGTCTTACCCCCATCGGTGTTCGACCGCGCTGCGCTGGTTAAGCAGGCGATCGATCTCCACACATGCAGTCTCTCCCAGCAGCTCGTTGCGGCATATCTGGCTAACGGACGGTTGCAGCCCCGGTTCGAGCTGCTACGGAACGCGTACCGTGAGCGACGCGACGCGCTGATTAGCGGACTGCACCGCCACCTGGGCGAGGCTATCCATTTCAATGTCCCGGAAGGCGGGATGTTCCTGTGGGCCCGATTCGCACCGCAGGTAGACACCGCGCGGGTGCTGCAGGCCGCTATTCAAGCCGGCGTAGTCTTCGTGCCGGGCGCCGCATTCTTTGCCGATACTCCCGAACGTAATACCCTCCGCCTGTCGTACTCGACCGTCGACGCCGAGTCCGCTGACATCGGCGCCTCCAGACTGGCCCAGGCGCTGCGCGCCAGCTGCAACGGCGCTCTGCCTCCGGCCATTCCGGCCGACGGAATGCGCAAGGTCAAAAACTGAAAATTCATACCTGAAAGCGCGAAATTTCCGGAGGATCTACCCACTTCGCGGGCATTGGACACCGTTGGCGCGTTGGTAGAATCGAGCACATACCTAAAGGACTGCCTCGATGACGGTGCGCAAGCTCGATTTCCGCAATCCGGACCACCATGCCTCGTTGTTTTCCGTCGCGCCTGTGCGCAGCAGCACGCCGTACGACTGGAAAGCGTTGTATTTCGAGCGGCGCGACGATGCACTGTTCCAGACCGGCGAGCACGCCATTGACGGGCACTATCTGATGGTCAAGCTCAATCCGCTCTCGATCGCGGAGCGCCGCATCGACGGCAGACTGCGTACTGAAGTGCAGCGTCGCGGTTCCACCGCTTACGTGCCAAACGGATGCAGCCACAGCGTGCGCTATGTGCGTCCGCTCGGCAGCCTGTGCCTCATGACGCTGCATGACTGCACGCTGCACGAAGTCGCCGACGAGCTCGGCGTCACAGGTTTTGACGGTGTGCCAACCTTTGCCCAGGCGCCAGACAACTTCGTGCTCAACGCCTTTGAGGCGCTCGACCGGGAACTGCGCAACGGCAATCCACACGGCGCGCTAATCGGTGAGACGTATGCACGCCTCGTAGCGGCGCATATCGTGACGTGCTACGGCAAAGGGCCTCGCGTTGGCGGCCGCATGCCGGCGTTGGCTATCGCGCGCATGAAACAGCTGGATGAGTACATAGACGCGCACCTCACGCATCGCATAACGCTGGAGACATTGGCCCGGCAAGCGGGCCTCAGCCCTTACTATTTCACTCGCGTGTTCAAGGACGCCACTGGCCTGCCGCCCTATCGCTACGTCCTGCATAAGCGCATCGAATCTGCCTGCGCCGCCTTGCGCCGTGACGAGCTTTCGATTGAAGGTGTGGCGCTAGCCTGCGGCTTCAGCGATAACGCCCAGTTCTCCAAGCAGTTCAAGAAGATCTGCGGCGTAACGCCATCCGTCTATCGAATGGCGTGCAGGCGGGAGAAAATGCCGGAATCGCTTGACGCATGAGAAGCTCCACCCGCCTTCGCAAAAACGGTGAGGCGAGGATTATATCCAGAGCGCCAAGGCACCGGCAGCTCAGGCAATCAGCAGCTTCGTCCCGCGCTCCTTCAGCGCCGCCCCCAGCTCAGGCTCCGGCGCCATGTCGGTAATCACCCAGGCCGCCAGTTCCGCATGCTTGATGGTGACGCCGGTGTTGCGGCCGAACTTGGTGTGGTCGGCGACCACGCAGGCCACGTCGGCGGCCAGCAGCATGCGGCTGCGCAGCTCCGCCGCGGCGCGCGAGAAGTCGCAGATCTCGCCGCGCGGCGTGATGCCGCCGATGCCGATAAAGGCAAAGTCGGTGTGGTAGCGCGACAGCTGCTCGATGGTGTCCCAGCCATGCGTGGCGTCTTCGTTGTCCTGCAGTTCGCCGCCCAGCACGATTACGCGGTTGCCGTTGCGCCGGCCCAGCAGCTGGGCGATGGCCAGGTCGTTGGTGTAGACCAGCAGGTTGTGGTGCCCGTGCAGCGCCTGCGCCACCGCATGCGTGGTGGTGCCGTAGTCCAGGATCAGCGAGGCGCCGTCGCGCACCAGCTCCGCCGCGCGCACGCCGATGGCGCGCTTGCCCTCGGCATTGACCTGGGCGCGGGTCTGGGTATCGGGCTCGGTCCGGTCCGGCGCCAGCGCGCCGCCGTGGGTCAGTACCAGCAGCCCGCGCGTGGCCAGCGCGTTGAGATCGCGCCGGATGGTTTCGCGCGACACGTCGAGCTCGCTCACCAGCTCGCTGATGGCCAGCGCGCCGGTCGCGGACAGCTGGTCGAGGATGTATTTCTGCCGTTGTTCGGCGAGCACGGGGACTCCGGGTGGGTCGGGGACTTGGGGGCTGATTTTAGCGCAGCCTATCCTTGGCGTGCGAAGGCGCCCTGCCCTGAAAACGACCGCTGGCAGGCTCCCTCTCCCGCTTGCGGGAGAGGGTTGGGGAGAGGGCCGAAGCCTCCACGAAGTGAGGGCTGTCGTGATTGCCAGCGCCGGCCCTCTCCCCCGGCCCCTCTCCCGCAAGCGGGAGAGTGGAGCAAAACAGCGTCCGGGTCATGCCTTCAGGGCCTCACCCCCACGGCAACGTAATCGTCTTCAAGTTCGTAAAACTCTTCGCCGCCTCCTGCACCCCCTCCTTGTAGCCCAGCCCCGAATCCTTGATCCCCCCGAACGGCGTCAGCTCGATGCGGTAGCCAGGCACTTCCCACAGGTTCACGGTGCCCACATGCAGCGAATTGGCGATCCTGGTGAAGGCCTCGATATTGTTGGTGCAGACCCCTGACGACAGCCCGAACGCCGTGCCGTTGGAAATGCGGATGGCGTCGTCGACGTCGCGGAAGGTGATGATGGGCGAGACCGGACCGAAGGTTTCCTCGCGCACGACGGTCATCGACGGATCGACGCGGTCCAGCACCGTCGGCGAATAGCTGGCGCCGCGGCGCTGGTTGCCGACCAGCAGCCGCGCGCCCTGCGCCACCGCCTCGTTGACGCGGGCCTCGAACAGTTGCGCGGCCTGCTCGTCGATGACGGTGCCCATGTCGACGCTGCGGTCCATCGGGTCGCCATGCTTCCAGGCGCGGGTCTTCTCCACCACCAGTTCGGTAAAGCGCGCCGCCACCGCCTGATGCACCAGCATGCGCTTGACCGCGGTGCAGCGCTGGCCGGAGTTCTTGTACGAGCCCTGCACCGCCAGGTCGGAGGCGCGGTCGAGGTCGGCATCGTCCAGCACGATCAGCGGATCGTTGCCGCCCAGCTCGAGCACCACGCGCTTGTAGCCGGCCTTGCTGGCAATGTACTTGCCGATCGCGACACCGCCGGTAAAGGTGACAAGGTCCACCGCCGGGTGCGTGATCAGTTCATCGGCGATCTCGCGCGGATCGCCGGTGACCACCTGGAACATCTGCGGCGGCAGGCCGGCTTCATACAGCAGGTCGGCCAGGTAGAACGCCGACAGCGGCACCTTCTCCGACGGCTTGAGCACCATGCGGTTGTTGGTGGCAATCGACGGCGCGACCTTGTGCGCGACCTGGTTCATCGGGTGGTTGAACGGCGTGATGGCGCTGATCACGCCCATCAGCGGCTCGCGCTGGGTCATCACGCGGCGCTTCTTGCCGTGCGGCGTCAGGTCGCACGAGAACAGCTGGCCGTCGTCGCGCAGCGCCTCGGTGGCGGCAAAGCCGAGCACGTCGGCGACGCGGCCGATCTCATAGAGCGAGTCCTTCTTGGACAGGCCGGATTCCAGCGTGATCAGGTCCGACGCCTCCTCGGTGCGCTCGCGCAGCAAGGCCGCGGCGCGGTTCAGGATGGCGGCGCGCTCGTAGCGCGTCAGCGTGGCGCGGTAGGCCTGGCCCACCTCGAACGCGCGGCGCACGTCTTCCAGCGTGGCCTTGGGCACGGTGCCCACCAGCGATCCGTCGAACGGATTGCGCACTTCGATCACGCGCTCGCGAACGATCTTCTGGCCGTCGATGCGCAGCGCCTCGGCGCGGAAATGGGGGCTGACGGCGCCAGCGGGAAATTGGGGGGCGTTCATGAGTATCCTCCGGAAAATGCGTGTTCAGGCGGCGGCTTGCACCGCCGCTGCGATCCAGGCGTTCAGTGCAGGTGGTTCAGCGCGACATCGAAGATGTCGAAATTGCGCAGCACGGCCTTGCCGGGAATGCCGCCGGTGGCGCGGTTGAACACCAGCGGCACGGTCTGTTCCGACACGCCGCCGTGCGAGCGCAGCGGCGCATCGAGGCCGGACAGGTCATGGCGGCTTTGGCTGGTGCCCAGCACCACGTGCTTGTCGCTGGTGACCACCAGGTCGCCGACGCGGTCGGACGGCAGCTCGAAACGCGCGCAGGCGTCGGCGTTGGTCAGCACGCTTTCCACGCCCTCCAGGTCCGACAGGCGCGCCTGGATGGCGGCGGCGTCGGCATCGTCGGGCAGGTAGATGGTGGCGTAGGAGCCCAGCGCGCCATGGTGGACCACATAGGGATCGGTGATCGGCAGGATCACGCGCGCGCCGCCCGCCTCCACGCCGCGGCCCAGCCAGGCGTCGAGCTGGTCCTGCAGGTAGATCACGTTGGGCGCCTTGGTGGCCTCGTCATGCTTGGCGTTCATGCCGTGGTCGGCGGTCAGCGCCACCACGCAGCCCAGCTCGTCCAGCCGCGCCAGGTACTTGTCCATCATTGCGTAGAAGGCATTGGCGCCGTCCGAGCCGGGCGCGAACTTGTGCTGGATATAGTCGGTGGTGGACAGGTACATCAGGTCCGGACGGCGCGTTTCCATCAGCCGCACGCCCGCGGCGAAGACAAACTCGGACAGCTCCGCGCTATAGACGTCCGGCACCGGCATGCCTACCAGCTCCAGCACGCCGTCGATGCCGTTCTCGGCCACGGTGGCCTGGTCGGCCTTCTCCGACGAGAAACAGATGCCGCGCATGCCGTGGCCCAGCAGCCGGCGCAGCTTGTCCTTGGCGGTGACCACGGCGACGCTGGCGCCGTCCTCGGCAAAGGCGGCCAGGATGGTGCCCGCGCGCAGGTACTTGGGGTCGTTCATCATCACTTCCTCGCCGCGCCCGCCGTTGGCGCTGCGGTCAAAAAAGTAGTTGCCGCAGATGCCATGCACCGCGGGCGGTGCGCCGCAGACGATGGAAAGGTTGTTGGGATTGGTGAAGGTCGGCACCACGCAGGCGCCGCGGAAGGCCGAACCGGCGTCCAGCAGCCGCTTCAGGTAAGGCGCGCGGCCGCTGGCCGCGGCGGCCTCCAGGTAATCGAACTCGCAGCCGTCAACGCAGACCACCACGACGGGCTGCTGCATCCAGCGATAGGTGCGCTGGTTGACGGTGATGGTGCGGGCGTTGTTGTCAGGCATGGTCGTTTCCTGTGCGGTAGGCAGTCGTATGGCGGAAGCTGCGGTGGATGCGGTGGATGCGGTGGATGCGGTCGGGTTCAGGCTGCGGCATCGGTGCCGGTGCCGCCGACGGCGCCGGGCGAGGCCACCGCGGCATGCATGCGCGCGCGGCCGCGCTCGACGTGCTCGCGCATCAGGCGCGCGGCCAGTTCGCCGTCGCGCGCGGCAATCGCCGAGACGATGGCGCGGTGCTCGCGGGTGGAATCGGGCATGGCGGCGTGGCTGCGCGACAGCGCCTCGCGCCGGAACAGCGTCAGTTCCTTGACCAGGCGCCGGTAGGTCTCGAGCAGCTTGCGGTTGCCGGCCAGCTCGACCATGCGGTCGTGGAACGACAGGTTCAGCCGCGTGTATTCATCGACATCGCGCGCCTGGCTCGCCGCATCGAGCGCCTCCACCATGGCGCGCAGTTCGCGCAGGCCCTCGGGCGTGATGCGCGCCGCCAGTTGCCGGCCGATGAATTCATCCAGCACGGCGCGCAGTTCATAGATCTCATCGGCTTCCTCCACCGAGATGGCGCGCACATACACGCCGCGGTTCTTCTCGGTGCGCAGCAGGCCGGCCTGCTCCAGGGCACGGAAGGCCTCGCGCACCGGACCGCGCGACACATTGAGCTGGCCCGCGACTTCGATCTCATTGAGCTTGGCGCCGGGCGCAAGTTCGCCGGACATGATCCGCAGCTCCAGTTCGCGCTGCACCAGCGTGGTCAGCGACTGGCTCTGCAGGATGGTGATTTCGCTCGCCAGCGGCGCTTGGCGTGACATGAAAACCCCCGTTTGTGACGGATTCAGCAGTATCGAAAATCCTTATTGCCATTAAAGCAAGCGGTTTGTATATTGTCAACAATCAAGGCATCGGCGCGGTCAGATGGGTGACGGAGCAAGCGCCAGAATTCAGGCACATGTCTTGCAAGTGTTGTAGCACAAGGGTTTTACGGTGATTCAATGTTGTGCAAGGCGCCCCGCGGCATTGCAACAGATTCACCACATTGACACATTTCTCCACCTACAATGCCGGAAGGAGTCCCCATGCAACCGTCCTTCACCACCACCCTGCGCACCGCCGCCACCCTGCTTGCGCTAGCCGCCTCCGGCACCGCGCTGGCCCAGAAGACCACGCTCACCGTCTATACGGCGTGGGAGATCGAGACCCTCAAGCCCTATGCCGAGGGCTTTGCCAAAGTGGCGCCCGATATCGAACTGAAATACGTGCGCGATTCGACCGGCGTCATCACCGCCAAGGCGCTGGCCGAGAAAGCCAACCCGCAGGCCGACGTGATCGCCGGGCTGGCGGCGTCGAGCCTGGAACTGCTCAAGCAGGAAGGGATGCTGGTGCCCTACACCCCCAAGGGCTTTGAAAAGCTGACGCGCGACTACAGCGACAAGGCCACGCCGCCATCCTGGGTGGGCCTGGATGTCTGGGGCGCCACGATCTGCTTCAACACCGTCGAGGCCAAGAAACGCAACCTGCCGCGCCCCGAAACCTGGAAAGACCTGGCCAAGCCGGTCTACAAGGGCGCCATCGTCATGCCTAACCCGGCGTCGTCCGGCACGGGCTTCCTGGACGTGACCGCCTGGCTGCAGCTCTACGGCGAGCAGGAAGGCTGGAAATACATGGACGCGCTGCACGAGAACATCGCGCAATACACGCATTCCGGGTCCAAGCCCTGCAAGCAGGCCGGCTCCGGCGAATTCCCGATCGGGATCTCGTTCGAACTGCGTGCGCACAAGACCCTGGCCTCGGGCGCGCCGATCGAGATGATCTTCCCCAAGGAGGGCCTGGGCTACGACATCGAGGCCGCCGGCATCGTCAAGGGCACGAAGAAGATGGAGGCCGCACAGCGTTACCTGGACTGGCTGGCCAGCAAGGAGGCCAACCAGCTCTTCGCCAGGGACTGGGCCATCGTCGCCTACCCCGGCGTGGCAAGGAAGGTCGAGACCATCCCGGCCAACTACGAGCAGATGCTGGTCAAGAACGATTTCGGCTATATCGCGAAGAACCGCGAGCGCGTGCTGGCCGAATGGCAGAAGCGCTACGCCAGCAAGTCGGAGAAGCAGCCCTGAGCGCCTGAGCGCCGTCCTGTACCGGCTGCCGCCAGCCCGCGTCATGGGCTGGCGGCAGCCGGGCCCCCAACAGAACACAACAGGCCCCACGCCATGCAGACCTCCACATCCACGGCCGAGACCTACCTCAGCCTGAAAGGCATCCACAAGCGCTTCGGCGGCAGCAGCGGCGCCTTCGTCGCCCTGCACAACATCGACCTCGACGTGCGCCAGGGCGAGCTGCTGTGCTTCCTGGGCCCGTCGGGCTGCGGCAAGACCACGCTGCTGCGCATCATTGCGGGGCTGGAGTCGCAGAACGCCGGCACCATCCACCAGGGCGGACGCGATATCTCCGCGCTGCCGCCGATGGAACGCGACTACGGCATCGTGTTCCAGTCCTACGCGCTGTTCCCCAACCTGACCGTGGCCGACAACGTCGCCTACGGCCTGGTCAACCGGCGCATGCCGCGCGACCAGCGCCGCGCCCGCGTCGCCGAACTGCTGACGCTGGTGGGCCTGCCCGATCGCGGCAACCAGTACCCGGCGCAGCTGTCCGGCGGCCAGCAGCAGCGCGTGGCGATTGCGCGCGCGCTGGCCACGTCGCCCGGACTGCTGTTGCTCGACGAGCCGCTGTCGGCGCTCGACGCGCGCGTGCGGGTGCGGCTGCGCAGCGAGATCCGCGCGCTGCAGCAGCGGCTGAACATCACCACCATCCTGGTCACGCATGACCAGGAAGAAGCGCTGTCGATGGCGGACCGCATCGTGGTGATGAACCAGGGCGCGATCGAGCAGGTCGGCACCCCGGCGCAGGTCTACCAGCGCCCGGCCACGCCGTTCGCGGCGGACTTCGTCGGCAAGACCAACATGCTGGGCGCGCGGGTCTGCGGCGACGGCGAGCTGCACCTGGGCGGCGTGCGCATGCGCTGTGCCGCGCCCGCGGGCTGCTGCCCGGACGAGGACGTGCAGGTGTTCTTTCGCCCCGAAGACGTCTGCGTGCGCGGCGTCGAACAGCATGGCCCCAATGTGCTGGAGGCCACCGTCGACAAGATCGAGTTCCTCGGCGCCTTCTCGCGACTGACGCTGCGGCTGCCGGACGCCGCCCCCGCGCCGGCGGGTGCCCCCGGTGCGTCCGGTGGCGCGCTCTATGCCGACCTCTCGCTCAATGACCTGCACGAGCTGCGCCCGCACACCGGCGACCGGCTGCGCCTGGCCATTCCCGCTGACCGTATCCGCATCTTCCGCCACGCATGCGCATGACCCTCACTGCGGCGCCGGCCACCACGTCTGCCACCATGCCGGCTACCGATACGCTCTCCCCCGCCCCCGCCAGCGCGCCGGCGGCACCTGCCCATCCGGACGCGCAGCCGGCGCCGCCGGGGCTGGTCGCAACGTCGGTGCGCGCACACTGGACCGACCGCCTTGCGCACGTGCTGCTGGCGCTGGCCGCGCTGGCGCTGGCCTGCTTCGTGCTGGCGCCGATCGTGATGATCCTGGCCAAGAGCGTGCAGAACCGCGACGGTACCCTCGCCGGCATCGCGCACTTCCGCGCCTACTTCGAGTCGCCCGCGCTGCTGCGCTCGGTGTGGAACAGCCTGTGGGTCTCGGCGCTGGCCACCTGCATCACGGTGCCGCTGGCATTCGGCTTTGCCTATGCGCTCACGCGCAGCCGCATCGCCTGCAAGGGCCTGCTGCGCAACCTGGCGCTGATCCCCCTGCTGGCGCCCTCGCTGCTGGCGGCCATCTCCTTCATCTTCTGGTTCGGCAACCAGGGACTGCTCAAGCCGTGGATGGGCAGCACGCAGATCTACGGGCCGCTGGGCATCGTCGCGTCGCTGGTGTTCGCCACCTTTCCGCACGCGCTGATGATCCTGATCACCGCGCTGTCGCTGACGGACGCGCGGCTGTATGAGGCCGCCGATGCGCTGGGCACCTCGACCGTGCGCAAGTTCTTCACCATCACCGTGCCCGGCGCGCGCTACGGGCTGGTCAGCGCCGCCATGGTGGTGTTCACCTATGCGATCTCGGATTTCGGCATCCCGAAGGTGATCGGCGGCAACTTCCATATGCTGGCGACCGACATCTACAAGCTGGTGATCGGCATGCAGGACTTCTCGCAGGGCGCGGTGGTGTCGCTGATGCTGCTGGTGCCGGTGGCCGTGACGTACTGCGTCGACGCCCGCGTGCAGCGCCGCCAGATGGCGCTGATGTCGGCGCGCTCGGTGCCCTACGTGCCGCGCCGCAGCCCCCGCTTCGATCTGGCCATGGCGGTGTTCTGCTGGCTGATGGCGGCGCTGATGCTGGCGGTGATGGGCATGGCGGTGTATGCGTCCTTCGTCAAACTGTGGCCGTACAACTTCTCGCTGTCGCTGAACCACTACCGCGTCGGGCTGGTCGAGGGCGGCGTGGTCGACTCGTACCTGAACAGCCTGCGCATGGCGGGCCTGGCCGCGGTGATCGGGCCGGTGTTCATCTTTGCCACCGCCTACCTGCTGGAGAAGACCCGCGGCATGGACTGGCTGCGCGGCTTCGTGCGGCTGATGGCGGTGCTGCCGATGGGCGTGCCGGGACTGGTGCTGGGCCTGGGCTACATCTTCTTCTTCGTGCCGCAGGCCAATCCCCTGCACGGGCTGTACCAGACGCTGGGCATCCTGGTGCTGGTGACCATCGTCCACTACTACGCGTCGTGCCACCTGACGGCGGTGACCGCGCTCAAGCAGCTCGACAGCGAGTTCGAGGCCGTGTCGGCGTCGCTCAAGGTGCCGTTCTACAAGACCTTCTTCAAGGTCACGGTGCCGGCCTGCCTGCCCGCCATCCTGGAGATCTCGCGCTACCTGTTCATCAATGCGATGACCACGGTTTCGGCGGTGGTGTTCCTGTACGGCGCCGACACCAAGCTGGCCTCGGTCGAGATCGTCAACCTGGACGAGTCCGGCGACATCGGCCCGGCGGCGGCCATGGCCACGCTGGTGGTGCTGACCTCGGCCTTCGCCTGCCTGCTCTATTACCTGCTGCAACGCGTGCTCGATTGCAAGACCCAGGCCTGGCGCCAGGGCCAGGGCAACGACTGACCTTCCCTTTCCAGCCTTCCCAATCAGGAGCTCAACATGATCCGCGGCAATGACCCGATCCTTCTGACCCCCGGCCCCCTGACCACCTCGCTCGCCACCAAGCAGGCCATGCTGCGCGACTGGGGCTCGTGGGACGCCGCCTTCAACACCATCACCCGCAGCCTGTGCGACGACCTGGTGCGCATCGTCCACGGCGAAGGCACCCATGTCTGCGTGCCGATGCAGGGCAGCGGCACCTTCTCGGTCGAAGCCGCCATCGCCAACGTGGTGCCGCGCGACGGCAAGGTGCTGGTGCCGCAGAACGGCGCCTACTGCCAGCGCATCCTGAAGATCTGCAAGGTGCTCGGGCGCGCCAGCGTGGAACTGCCGATCCCTGAAGACCAGCCCGCCAGCGCCGCGCTGATCGAAGACGCGCTGCGGCGCGACCCGTCGATCACGCATGTGGCGCAGGTGCATTGCGAGACCGGCGCGGGCGTGCTCAACCCGCTGCAGGACATCGCCCTGCTGTGCCAGCGGCTGGGCAAGGGCCTGATCGTCGACGCCATGAGCTCGTTCGGCGCGATCGAGATCGATGCCCGCACCATGCCCTTCGACGCGCTGGTTGCGGCCACCGGCAAATGCATCGAGGGCGTGCCCGGCATGGGCTTCGTGCTGGTGAAGAAGGACGTGCTGGAAGCCAGCCAGGGCAACAGCCATTCGCTGGCGCTCGACCTGCACGACCAGTATGTGTACATGCAGAAGACCACGCAGTGGCGCTTCACCCCGCCCACGCACGTGGTGGCGGCCTTCCGCGCGGCGCTGGACCAGTTCCTGGAAGAAGGCGGCCAGCCGGTGCGCGGCGCGCGCTATCGCCGCAACTGCGACACGCTGGTCAAGGGCATGGCGGCGCTGGGCTTCCGCACCTTCCTGCCCACGGCGGTGCAGGCGCCGATCATCGTCACCTTCCATGCGCCGGCGGATGCGCGCTATGACTTCAAGACCTTCTACGCCAAGGTGCGCGAGCGCGGCTACATCCTGTACCCGGGCAAGCTGACCCAGGTGGAAACCTTCCGCGTCGGCTGCATCGGCGCGATCGACGACAACGAGATGCGCAACGTGGTGACGGCGATCGGCGAAGTGCTGAGGGAGATGGGGATCGAGATGCAGGGGCGGCTGGCGGAGGCGGCGTAAGTCGTTTTTTATCTCCGACGCCAGCAGCAAGTTCCCCTCTCCCGCGCGCGGGAGAGGAGAGCAAACAAGCGGGCGTACGAATGCACCAGCAGATCACAAGAACAACTCCCCTTCATGTCCCTCCCCCCCGATTTCCACGGCCTTGCCTTTGCCGCCGTGATGCTGTCGGCGCTGATGCATGCGTCGTGGAACGCCATCGTCAAGATCGGCGGCGACCGGCTGTCTTCGATGGCGCTGATCGACACCTTCTGCCTGCTGGTGGCGCTGCCGTTCCTGTTCGTGGTGCCGATGCCGGCACCGCAGGTATGGCCATTCCTGCTGGCCACGGTGGCGCTGGAGGTGGTCTACAAGCTGTCGCTGGTGGCCGCCTATAACCGCGGCGACTTCAGCCAGGCGTATCCGCTGATGCGCGGCTCGGCGCCGATGATGGTGGCGATCCTGCTGTTGCTGACCGGCAGCGAAAAGCTGGGGCTTGGCGGCTATGCCGGCATCGCGCTGATCTGCTTCGGACTGGTCAGCCTGGTGCACTGGCGGCGGCAGGCGCCCGACCTGCTCGGCTTCGCGCTGCTGGCCGGGGCCTGCCTGGCGGGCGGCACCGTGATCGACGGCACCGCGGTCAAGCGCCATGGCGAGGTGCTGACCTACATCGTCTGGCTGCAGGCGATGTCGCATGTGTTCATGCCCGGCTATGCCTTCGTCCGCCGCGGCACGGCGCTGACGGCGTTGCTGCGCACGGAATGGAAGCGCGCCGGCATCGGCGGCATCAACCGCGTGGGCTCGTACGCGCTGATGCTGTGGGCCATGACGCTGGCGCCGGTGGCCAAGCTGGCGGCGCTGCGCGAGTCGAGCGTGATCTTTGCCGCGCTGCTGGGCCACTTCCTGCTGCGCGAAGCCTTCGATCGCCGCCGCGTGGTGGCTACCGCGCTGGTGCTGGCGGGCATCGTCACACTGCAACTGGCGCGCTGAGGTTTGTTGCGTTTTGCGTTGTTTATTGGCGTTTTGTGGCATACCATGGCAATCATCCTCCACCGCCTTCGCCCCGCGCGCTGAACACCATGTCCATCCCTTCCCAAACCCGCGTCGTCATCATCGGCGGCGGCATCATCGGCTGCAGCGTGGCCTACCACCTGACCCGGCTCGGCTGGACCGACGTGGTGCTGCTCGAGCAAGGCCAGCTGTCGTGCGGCACCACGTGGCACGCGGCCGGCCTGGTCGGCCAGTTGCGCTCGCAGGAAAGCATGACGAAGCTGATTCGCTATTCCACGCAGCTCTACAGCGAACTGGAAGCGGAAACCGGCCTTGGCACCGGCTGGAAGCAATGCGGCTCGCTGTCGGTCGCGCGCACCGCCGAACGGATGACGCAACTGCGCCGCACCGCGGCGGTGGCGCGCGCCTACGGGGTGGAATGCGAGGTGATCTCGCCCGCGCAGGCCGGCGAACTGTGGCCCGTGATGCGTACCGACGACTTGCTGGGCGCGGTTTGGCTGCCCGGCGACGGCAAGGCCAACCCGACCGACCTGACGCAGGCGCTGGCACGCGGCGCGCGCAGCCGCGGCGCCCGTATCGCGCAAGACACGAAGATCACCGCGGTCCATACCCGCGACGGCCGCGCCTCCGGCGTCAGCTGGCGCAACAAGGCCGGCGACGAAGGCCGCATCGAAGCCGAGATCGTGGTCAATTGCGCCGGGCAGTGGGCACGCCAGGTGGGGCTGATGTGCGGCGTGACCGTCCCGCTGCATTCGGCCGAGCACTACTACATCGTCACCGAGCGTATTGCCGGCGTGCATCCCGACCTGCCAGTGATGCGCGACCCCGACGGGTTTATCTACTTCAAGGAGGAAGTGGGCGGGCTGGTGATGGGCGGATTCGAGCCGGACGCCAAGCCGTGGGGCATGCAGGGCATCCCCGAGCCGTTCGAGTTCCAGCTGCTGCCCGATGACTGGGACCAGTTCCAGGTGCTGATGGAAAACGCGCTGGTGCGCGTGCCGGCGCTAGAAACGGCGCAGGTCAAGCAGTTCTACAACGGCCCGGAATCGTTCACGCCGGACAACAATTTCATCCTGGGCGAGGCGCCGGAGCTGCGCAATTTCTACGTCGGCGCGGGCTTCAACTCGATGGGCATCGCGTCCGCCGGCGGCGCCGGCATGGCGCTGGCGGAATGGATCGTCGCGGGCGAGCCGACCATGGACCTGTGGCCGGTCGATATCCGCCGCTTCGCCGGCTTCAACGGCAACCAGGGCTGGCTGCACGACCGCGTCAAGGAAACGCTCGGGCTGCATTACGCGATGCCCTGGCCGAACCGCGAACTGGAGACCGCACGGCCGTTCCGCCGCTCCGCGCTGTATGCACACCTGCGCGATGCCGGTGCCAACTTCGGCAGCAAGATGGGCTGGGAGCGGCCCAACTTTTTCGCGCCGCCGGGCACGTCGCCGCAAATCGAATATGCCTTCGGCCAGCAGAACTGGCTGCCGTGGAGCGGCACCGAACACCGTGCCTGCCGCGAGGGCGTGGCGCTGTTCGACATGAGCTCGTTCTCCAAGTACCTGGTCAAGGGCGCCGACGCCGAGGCGGTGCTGCAGTACGTGATGAGCAACGACGTGGCGGTGCCGCCCGGCCAGACTGTCTATACCGCGATGCTCAACGAGCGCGGCACCTATGAGTCCGACCTGACCGTGACGCGGCTGGCGCAAGACCAGTACCTGGTGGTGACGGGGTCGGCGCAGACCACGCGCGACTTCAGCTATATCGAGCGGCTGATCCCGGCCGACCAGCGCTGCGTGATCGTCGACGTCACCGGCCAGTACGCGGTGCTGGCGGTGATGGGACCGCGCTCGCGCGAGCTGCTGCAGCGGGTATCGCGCGCGGATTTCTCCAATGAGGGCTTTCCCTTCGGCAGTTCGCGCAAGATCGACCTGGGCTATGCCACCGTGCGCGCCACGCGGCTCACTTACGTGGGCGAGCTGGGCTGGGAGCTGTACGTGCCGGTGGAATTCGCGGTGGGCGTGTACGAGACCCTGCACGAGGCGGGCCGCACGCTCGGGCTGGTCAATGCCGGCTACTACGCGATCGAATCGCTGCGGCTGGAAAAGGGCTACCGCGCCTGGGGCCGCGAGCTGTCGCCTTCGGTCAATCCGTTCGAGGCGGGACTGTCATTCGCCTGCAAGCTTGCCAGCGGCATGAACTTCCGCGGGCGTGACGCGCTGCTGCGGCTGCGGCAGGCGGGCGCGCCCACGCGGCGCATGGTGGTCGTGACGGTCGACGGCGCCAGCGACGCCATGCTGTGGGGCGGCGAAGCCGTGCTGCGCACCGGCCCCGACGGCAGCGTGCGCGCGGTGGGCTCGCTCAGTTCGGCCGCCTTCGGCCATACGCTGGGCTGCCCCTTGGGCATGGCCTTGCTGGCGCGCGAGGATGGACCGGCCGATACCGCATGGCTGGAAGCCGGCACCTACCATGTCGACCTGGCCGGCACGCTGCTGCCGGCGCGCGTGCACCTGCGCGCGCCCTACGATCCGGCATCGGCGCGGCCGAAGGCTTGAGCGGACAGCCGGCGGGGAATATTCGCGCCGGCTGATAACCACTATTCAACGCCCCGCCTTGAGGTAAACCCTAGGCCACGGCGACAATCGCGGGGTCAGCGCAGCCGTTCAGCGCCAGGACCATGACAACCATGCCCCGCCCCGATTCACCCGCGCCGCAGCCGTAGTGACTGGCGGCACGCCATGCCCTGCAGCGGCCGCACATCGCGGCCGCGCTCCCTGAACACCTGAACCGTATCCGCGCCAGCTTTCGGGCTGGCCCGCGGATGGCTGCCCTTGCCGCGCAATCTTGCGCCATCCCCAAGGAAATCCATGCCCAGCTTCAACCCTTCACGACGCACCTTCCTCAAAGCCAGCGTCGTGGCCGGGGTGTCGGTCTATATCGCACCCATCGGCGGCAAGGCTTTCGCGGCCTTGTTCGAAGACAAGATCCTGACCCCCGTGCAGTGGGACGCCAGGGCCGGCGCCCCACGGTTCCGCATCGACGGCATCGCCAAGGTCACCGGCGCCAAGGTGTTTGCGCGCGATATCCGCTCGCGCGACATGCCGCACTGGCCGCGGCAGCAGTCGCACGCCTTCATCCTGCGCGCAACCCGGGCCGACCGTGTCTATGCGGGCTTCGACCTCGGCGTGCTGGGCGATGAACTCAGGCCCGATCGCGTTGTCACCGCCGATGACCTGGCCCGCGACGGCGTCGCCTTCCCCGCCTTCTACGGCGACGACATGCTGCTGCCCGAGGGCAAGACGCCGGCCTACCTGGGCCACGCCGTGGCGATCCTGATCTACCACGACTTCGCGCGCTTCCGCTTTGCCAAGGACAAGCTCAAGTTCCGCGACGACGTGATCCGCTATGGCGCGAAGACCGGCCCGCTGGAACGCGACCCGTGGGGCACCTTCCGCTTCGTGCGCGTGGGCGGCGCCACGCCCTATGACGACGATGTGTTCTCCAGCCTGAAGCACGCGCCGGTGTTCCCCAGCATGATGCGCAAGCACCAGCCGGTCTGGCCGGACGGCAAGGACCACGGCCAGCTCGGCGAACAGGGCATGCACCACGCCGCCCAGATCCGCGCGCAACTGGCCAGGCCATCCGACGACTGGCTGGTGCTGGAGCGCGAATACAACTCGCAGTCGGTCGATACCGCCGCGCTCGAGCCCGACAACGCCAATTGCTGGTACGACGCCGCCGCGCAGGCGCTGCACATGGTGGTGCCGACGCAAGGGCCGAACGAGGTCGCCGAAAGCGTGGCCGAGATGCTGGCGAAGGCCAGGGGCGCGTTCCCGGTGAAGCAGGTGTTCCTGCACCCGTGCTACACGGTGGGCTACGGCTCCAAGGACCACTACAACTTCCCGTTCTACGGCCTGGTCACGGCGCTGTACGCCGACGGCAGGCCAGTGCGGCTGGCCAACGACCGCTACGAGCAGTTCCAGACCTCGATCAAGCGCCATGCCTTCCGGATGCGCTACCGCATCGCGGTGGACCGCAAGACCGGCCTGTTCCAGGCCTTCCAGGGCGACCTGGAAGCCAACGGCGGCGGGCGCTCCAACTTCTCGCCGTCGGTGGCGATGGTGGGCGCCACCGCGGCGCAATCGATCTATTACTTCCCGAAGAACGACCTGACCGCCGTGGCGATCGCCTCGCGCGCCGTCGACGCTGGTTCTGCGCGCGGCTACGGCACGCTGCAGAGCATGGCCGCGACCGAGATGATGGTCGACGAGTTCGCCGAGCAGCTCAAGCTCGACCCGATCGAGTTCCGGCTGAAGAACGCGCTGCGCTCGGGCATGAAGAACACGCAGGGGGCAATCCCCGCCGGCGCGATCCGCGTCGACGAGGTGCTGGAGGCGGCAAAGGCCTATCCGCTGTGGACCCATCGCGCCAGCAAGAAGGCGGAGTATGAAGCCGCCCACCCGGGTCGCCGCTATGGCGTGGGCTTTGCCTGCGTGCAGAAGGACTTTGGCACGGGCGCGGAAGCGTCGTTCGCCAAGGTCGAACTGAAGGCCGACGGCAGCATCGTGCTGCATCACTCCGGCGCCGAGATCGGCACCGGCATGTCGACCTCGCAGGCCGCCGCGGTGGCGCGCTGGCTGGGCAAGCCGGCGGGCGAGGTGCGCACCTCCGTCACCGACTGGACCGACCTGCCGGTGACCACCTCCGGCGACCCCTACCTGATGAGCCAGGCCGAGCAGGACAGGCTGTCGGCCAACCCGCGCTGGTCGCCGGCCTATGCGTCGCCCGCCAGCGCCACCAACTCGGCCTACTACTTCACGCACAGCACGCGCGAGGCCGCCCGCGTGGTGTTCCTTCACGGCCTGTGGCCGGCGGCGATGGCGATCTGGAGCCAGGGCATCGGCGGCGGCCAGGCCGCTTCACTGGTGGTGCGCGTGGAAGACGCGCGCTGGGTCGACGGCAAGCTCAGCGCCGGTGGCCTGCAGGCGCTGCCGCTGGAGCAGCTCGCGGCCAAGGCGCATGAGCTGGGGCTGGTGACCGGCGCCACCGTGCACGCCTTCAACCGCTGGCAATGGAGCGAGGCCGATTTCGACATCAACGGACAGGCTGCGCGGCTGCCGGTCGATGGCCTGTCGGTGCGCTACGGCGATGGCGCCGATGCCGCGCGCAAGGCGCGCATGCGCACCGCCGGCGGCTGGCATGTGCTCGATCGCAGCAAGGTCCATATCGCGCCCACGCAGCGCAACAACGCCGCGGTGACCTACTACAGCGCGGTCGGCACCTTCGTGGAGCTGTCGGTGCACGAGGCCAGCGGCAAGGTGGAGATCCTGTCGCACCACTCGATCATGGAATGCGGCACGCAGCTGTCGCCGCAACTGGTGTCCGGCCAGCTGCAGGGCGGCATTGCCATGGGCATCGGCCACGCGCTGCACGAATACCTTCCGCTGTACGAGGACGGCCCCGGCAACGGCACCTGGAACTTCAACCGCTACCACCTGCCGCGCGCCAGCGACGTGGCGGTGTGGAGCCAGACCGGCACGGTGCTGCCGCCGGTCACCGAAACCGACCCGCCCAAGGGCATCGCCGAGGTGGTGATGATCCCGGTGGTGGGCGCCATCGTCAACGGCATCGCGCATGCCATCGGCCACCGCTTCACCGACCTGCCGGTGACGGCGGCCAAGATCCAGGAGGTACTGGCATGAGCATCGCCACCCAGCCCATCACGCTCCACATCAACGGCAAGGACGTCGGCCCGGTCGACGTGCCCGAAGGCCTGATGATGATCGATTTCCTGCACGAATACCTGGACCTGACCGGCTCGCGGCTGGGCTGCGGCCAGGGCATCTGCCACGCCTGCGTGGTGATCCACGACAAGCCCGACGGCACCAGCGAGGAAGTGCGCAGCTGCATCACCGGTGCGCACTGGTTCAACGGCCGCAAGGTGCGCACCGTGGAAGGCCACGGCAAGCGCAACGAGCAAGGCGAGGTGGTCGAGCTGACGCCGGTGCAGCAGAAGTTCCTGGAGCATTTCAGCTTCCAGTGTGGCTACTGCACGCCGGGCTTCGTCAACGGCGCCACCATCCTGGTGGAACAGCTCAGGCGCAAGCCGGTGCCGAAGGACCAGGTCGAAGCCACCATCACCCGGGCGCTCGACGGCCATATCTGCCGCTGCACCGGCTACGTGCGCTACTACGAGGCGGTCAGGGACGTGATCACCAGCACGCCGGGCCTGGTGCTGGACAGCGGGAGCGACAAGTGATGCAGCGCACGCCCCTGATGATCGCCACGCGCGCCGCGCTGGCAGCGCTGGCCGCGGCCGCGGTCATGGCCGGCTGCGGCAGCCGCACCGAAGCCATTGCGCCCGCAGCCGACCAGGCGCCCAAGGCGCAGTTGTCGCCGGCCGAACAGATCGCGCGCGGCCGCTACCTGGTGCGCGCTGCGGATTGCGCCGCCTGCCATACCGCGCCGGAAGGCGCACCGTTTGCCGGCGGCGTGGAGCTGGCCTCGCCCTTCGGCACCTTCTACGGCACCAACATCACGCCGGACAAGACCCACGGCATCGGCAACTGGAGCGCGGACGATTTCTACAAGGCGCTGCATGACGGCAAGGCCCCTGGCAAGCAGCTCTACCCGGCGATGCCGTACACCTCGTACCGCGGCCTGTCGCGCGCGGATTCGGATGCCATGTACGCCTACCTGATGCAGGTGAAGCCGGCCCCCGTGGCCAACCGCCCGCACGACCTGCAGTTCCCGTACAACCTGCGCTTCGCGCTGGCGGGCTGGAACCTGCTGTTCCTCGAGGACAAGCTGCCGGATGCTTCGCAGGGCAATTCGGCGTCGTGGCAGCGCGGCCGCTACCTGTCCAACGCGCTGGGCCACTGCGCCGAGTGCCACACGCCGCGCGCCGCGTTCGGCCGGCTGGACCTGTCGAAGCCGCTGGCCGGCTCCGCGCTGGCGCGTGTCGGCGCGCCGGACATCACGCCCGCCGGGCTGGCCGCGCGCGGCTGGACCGCCGCCGACCTGCAGCAGTTCTTCGCCACCGGCATCGCGCCGCAGGGCTCGGCCTTCGGCGAGATGTACCCGGTGGTGCATCTGAGCAGCCAGTACCTGAACCCGGGCGACCTGGCGGCGATGACCACCTACCTGCTCGGCGACCAGCCGCCCGCGCCGCAGCCGGTGAAGGCCGTGAGCGCCGACGCCGCGCAACTGGTACCGGGCCGCCGCCACTACGTCGCGGTCTGCGCCGGCTGCCACGGACGCGAGGGCGAAGGCAAGCCGCACGTGGCGGTATCGATGGCCGGCAATTCGACGGTGCGCAACGCCGATGCGCGCAACCTGCTCGTGTCGCTGCTCGATGGCATCGCGGCACAACGCTTTCCGGGCGTGGAGGCGATGCAGGAGATGCCCGGCTTTGCGGAACGCATGAGCGATGAGGAGCTGGCGCAGCTGGCCAACTACCTGCGGGCGACGTGGGGTGGGCAGCCGGCCGATGTGAAACCGGGTGATGTGAAGGCGCTGCGCGCGGCCGGGCCGGGGCATTGACGACTGACGGCGGCGCGAATCATCCCGCCGTTTTGCTCCCCTCTCCCGCTTGCGGGAGAGGGGCCGGGGGAGAGGGCGGGCGCTGGCATACCGAAGCGCCGTTCTTCGTGGATGCTCCGGCCCTCTCCCCCGCCCCTCTCCCACTTCGCGGGGAGAGGGGAGCGATTGCGCGGGTTAACGGCAATCGCCAACGCACTCGCATAACAACTCCGCGAGTGTTCCAATCTTGAACACCCGCTGTCACGCGCTGGCACACCAGGCCAGATTGCGCGGCCAGATATTCCGTTTTCCCCCTCTTTTCCGCCCTCCCCGCCCCGGCACACCTCTTGCGATCTGCTCCCGTGCGCACGGCCCACGCCGTGGCGGCACCACACAGATCACTCGAACGGAGCGAGACATGAACATGGCGGAAATCGCCCAGCTGGGCGTCAGCAACCCCTACAAGCAGCAGTACGACAACTACATTGGCGGCCAGTGGGTGCCGCCCGCCGGGGGCGAGTACTTCGAGTCCATCACGCCGATCACCGGCAAGCCGTTCACGCGCGTGCCGCGCTCGAACCAGCAGGACGTCGACGCCGCGCTGGATGCCGCGCACGCCGCCAAGGCCGCGTGGGCGCGCACCTCGACCACCGAGCGCGCCAATATCCTGAACCGCATCGCCGACCGCATCGAGGCCAACCTGAAGCTGCTGGCGGTGGCTGAGAGCATCGACAACGGCAAGCCGGTGCGCGAGACCACCGCCGCCGACCTGCCGCTGGCGGTGGACCACTTCCGCTACTTCGCGGGCTGCATCCGCGCGCAGGAGGGCGGCATTTCCGAGATCGACGGCGACACCATCGCCTACCACTTCCATGAGCCGCTGGGCGTGGTCGGCCAGATCATCCCGTGGAACTTCCCGCTGCTGATGGCCACCTGGAAGCTGGCCCCGGCGCTTGCCGCCGGCAACTGCGTGGTGCTGAAGCCCGCCGAGCAGACGCCTGCCTCGATCCTGGTGCTGATGGAAGTCATCGGCGACCTGCTGCCGCCGGGCGTGGTCAACGTGATCAACGGCTTCGGCCTGGAAGCCGGCAAGCCGCTGGCGTCGAGCCCGCGCATCAGCAAGGTGGCATTCACCGGCGAGACCACCACTGGCCGGCTGATCATGCAGTACGCCTCGCAGAACCTGATCCCGGTCACGCTGGAACTGGGCGGCAAGTCGCCCAACATCTTCTTCGAGGACGTGCTCGCCGCCGACGACGCCTTCTTCGACAAGGCACTGGAAGGCTTTGCCATGTTCGCGCTGAACCAGGGCGAGGTCTGCACCTGCCCGTCGCGCGCGCTGATCCAGGAGTCGATCTATGACCGCTTCATGGAACGCGCGCTCAAGCGCGTCGCCGCGATCCGCCAGGGCCATCCGCTCGACACCGGCACCATGATCGGCGCGCAGGCATCGGCCGAACAGCTGGAGAAGATCCTGTCGTACATCGACCTGGGCCGCAAGGAAGGCGCGCAGTGCCTCAGCGGCGGCGAACGCAACGTGCTGGACGGCGACCTGTCCGGCGGCTACTACGTCAAGCCGACCGTCTTCGCCGGACACAACAAGATGCGCATCTTCCAGGAAGAGATCTTCGGGCCGGTGGTCTCGGTCACCACCTTCAAGGACGAGGAAGAGGCGCTCGCCATCGCCAACGACACGCTCTACGGCCTTGGCGCAGGGGTCTGGACGCGCGACGGCGCGCGCGCGTTCCGCATGGGCCGCGGCATCCAGGCCGGCCGCGTGTGGACCAACTGCTACCACGCCTACCCGGCGCATGCCGCGTTCGGCGGCTACAAGCAGTCCGGCATCGGCCGCGAGAACCATCGCATGATGCTTGACCACTACCAGCAGACCAAGAACCTGCTGGTGAGCTACAGCCCCAACGCGCTGGGGTTCTTCTGACCATGGCGGGCACGGGCTCCGCGCCGGCCGCAGCGCCGGTCGAGCGCGTGGTGGCAACGCCGGCCGCGCTCGCGCTGATCGCCGAGCTGGCCGCGCGGCACGGCCCGCTGATGTTCCACCAGTCCGGCGGCTGCTGCGATGGCAGCGCGCCGATGTGCTATCCCGCGGGCGAGTTGCTGGTGGGCCCGGGCGATGTCTGCCTGGGCCGGATTGGCGGCGCCGCGTTCTACATGACGCGCGCGCAGTTCGAGTACTGGCGCCACACACGGCTGGTGATCGACGTGGTGCCGGGCGCCGGCGGGATGTTCTCGCTGGAAGGACGCACGGGCAGGCGGTTCCTGACGCGCTCCGAGCTGTTCAGCGACGCGGAGGCCGCGTGGCTGGCGCAACAGCCGGAACCGTGAGGCCATCCGCCGGCATGGCGTGCGGGCGGCTCATGCCCGCACGCCGTGTCCGGCGTTCCGCACGGCGGTTCAGCGCTTCTCGTCGAGCAGGTCGTTCAGGATCTCGTCGAACCTGGCCTGGGCGTCCTCCAGCGCCTGCAGCGCCGCGTCGAAGGTCTGCAGCGCCAGCTTCGACGGCTTGCCGCTGCCCTGCGGCGGATAGTGGGCCTGCAGCGCCGTGAAGGCTACCTGCACCTGCCGCGTGGCGGCGACCACGCGTTCCATGGCCTGCGCCTCTTCGGCGCGGTACTGCTCGTGCTTCTGTTCGCTCATGCGATTGGCTCCCTGAAGGCGCGTCGTCTGGGTGGGGTGCGCGCGCCTGAATGAGGCATATCGTACAAGAACTGCGCCGACCGGCTTGCGCCGCGGCGGCGCCCCCGGCAAAAATAGGGTAGGCTGCGCGGCTGGGCGGCAAGGCCCGCGCACATGCGCCACGCCAGGCCGCGGCCACTGACGAATGCCATGCCACTGACCACCCGCCGCGCGCTGGCAGCCGCGCTGATGACCGCCAGCGGCTTCGCCTGCTACTGGACCTACCTGACCCTGAACCAGGACCGGCTGCTGTTCGACGCGCGCCGGCGCCCGCCACGCGACCTGCCGGACGGCATCATCGGCTATTCGCACGTCATTCCCGGCGGCGTGGTGCGCGGCTATATCTACCACGCGCCCGGCGACGCCGTGCGCGACCTGCTGTTCTACCTGCCCGGCCGCGGCGAAGATGTGCTGGAAACGCTGCAATACGCGCGCTGGCTGCCCGCGGGCATGGGCTTTGCCACCTACGATTACCGCGGCCTGGGCCACTCCGACGGGCGCCCGTCCGAGAGCGCGGCGGTGGCCGATGCCAGCCAGTTCCTGCTGCACGTGCGGCGCGTGTTTCCGGACACGCGCGTGCACGTGGTCGGGCGCAGCCTGGGTACCGGCGTGGCGATCCAGCTGGCGGACCTGCAGGACTTCGAGAGCCTGCAGCTGATCACGCCCTATGACTCGCTGCTGGAACTGGTGCGCAAGCGCTTTCCGCTGGTGCCTTTGCGCCAGCTGATGCGCCACCACTTCGACTCGATCGCGCATTGCAAGAAGGTGGTGCAAAGCACCAAGGTGCTGCTGGCCGCCACCGACGAAGTGGTGCCGCACGCCTGCTCGGAACGGCTGATGGCGGCCTGGCCGGGCCCGGTAGCGCTGCAGACCATGCCGGACACGGATCACTTCACCATCATCGAACGCGAGGAAACCTGGCTGTCGCTGTGCGAATTCGCACGCCAGCACAGCCTGGCGCGCTTGCGCGCGGCCGCCGTCGAGCCTGAGCCGCCGCCGCCACATCCGACGCAAGATCCGACGCAAAATCCGCCGCCACGGCCGGTACCGCCTGACGCCCCGGCGCCGCTGCCGGTCGACCATGACGAGCTGGGCAATCCGCTGCCGCTGGCGGCCAGTCGCTGATCCGGCCCGTGGCTGCGGTTAAAATGCGGCCCATGAAAACATTCGCAGTCAAGGCAGGCGGCGCCGCACTGGCACTGGCTGCCGCCGGCGCCCTGCTGGCCGGCTTTGCCGCCGTGGTCAGCCTGCGGCAGCTCCCCCCGGTCGATGCGCTGCGCGACTACCGGCCCGATGTCCCGCTGCGCATCTACACCAGCGACAACGTCCAGATCGGCGAGTTCGGCAGCGAGCACCGCGAGTTCATCCCCTTCGAGCAGATGCCGCGGCGCATGGTCCAGGCGCTGCTCGCGGCCGAGGACGACCAGTTCTACGAGCACGAGGGCATCGATGTGGCAGGCGTATTCCGCGCCGCGCTGGCGAACCTTGGCCAGGGCTACGCCCAGGGCGCTTCCACCATCACCATGCAGGTGGCGCGGGCCTTCTACCTGTCGCGCGAGAAGACGCTGGCGCGCAAATGGTACGAGATGCTGCTGGCCTGGCGCATCGACCACGCACTGCCCAAGGACCGCATCCTCGAGCTGTACATGAACCAGGTCTACCTGGGCGAGCATGCATACGGCTTCGGCAGCGCCGCGCACGCGTACTTCGGCAAGCCGCTGGCGTCGCTGTCGCTGGCCGAGACCGCGATGCTGGCGGGCCTGCCGAAGGCGCCGTCGACGATGAACCCGGTGGCCAACTTCGCGCGCGCCAAGCGGCGCCAGGAGTATGTGCTGGGACGCATGCTGGCGCTGGGCATGATCAGCCAGGACGATTACCGCGAAGCCCGCGCCGCGCGCCTGGCGATCAGCGACGACAGCCCCGGCAGCTTTGCCGGCCATGCGGAGTACGTGGCCGAACTGGCGCGCCAGCTCGCGCGCGAGCGCTTCGGCGACGAGGCCTACACACGCGGCCTGAACGTCTACACCACGGTGTCATCGGTGCGCCAGACCCTGGCCTACGACGCCGTGCACGGCGGGCTGGAAAGCTATGCCCGCCGCCACCGCAAGTTCGTCAAGGACCTGTCGCAAGGCCCGCAGGCCGCGCTGGTCTCGCTCGACACCAGCACCGGCGCGATCGAGGCCATGGTCGGCGGCGCCGACTTTGACACCAGCCGCTTCAACCACGCCACCCAGGCGCTGCGCCAGCCCGGCTCGACCTTCAAGCCGTTTATCTATGCCGCGGCGCTGGAGCGCGGCGTGTCGCCCGGCACGCTGATCAACGACGCGCCGCTGCCCAATGGTTCGCGCTGGCAGCCGTCCAACGACGACGGGCGCTTTGCCGGTCCCATCACCGTGCGCCAGGCGCTGGCCGAATCGCGCAACCTGCCCGCGATCCGCACGCTGCAGGCGATCGGCATCCCGTATGCGGTGGAATTCGCCAGCCGCTTCGGCTTCTCGCCCAAACGGCTGCCGCGCTACCTGCCGCTGGCGCTGGGCGCCGGCACCACCTCGCCGCTGCGCCTGGCGGCAGCCTATGGCGTGTTCGCCAACGGCGGCCACCGCATCGCGCCCTACCTGATCGAGCGCATCACCGACAGCGAGGGCAACGTGCTGTTCAGCGCCGGGCAGGACGCGGAGGAACGCCCCGCGCCGCCGGTGATCAGCGCGCGCAACGCCTTCGTGATGGACAGCCTGCTGCGCAGCGTGGTCGATGCCGGCACCGGCAGCGGCGTGCGCCGCTACCTGCGCCGCGACGACGTGGCCGGCAAGACCGGCACCACCAACGACTCGGTGGACGGGTGGTTCGCCGGCTATGCCGGCGGCGTGGTCACGGTGGCGTGGATGGGCTATGACGACAACCGCAGCCTGGGCGAGCACGAGTTCGGCGCGACCACCGCGCTGCCGGTGTGGGCCGCCTACATGGAAGGGCGCCTCGCCGGCGTGCCGGAGGCCGGCGCGCAGGCACCCGCCGGCGTGGTGCGGGCGGGCGGCGACTGGATGTACGCCGAGAACGCCGACGGCAGCCATGGCATCGCCGCGATCGGCTTGCCGCCGCCGGCCCCGACCTCTGCGCCGGCCACTGCACCTGGCAGCCAGTCGCTGACCGATCCGGTCGCAAGCAATCTCGGCGCCCCTTCCCCGCCGGCAACCGGCGCGGCCGCCCCGGCCGCGCCGACCCCCGTTACCAGCACGGCGCCAGGCACCGACGCGCCGGCAGCGCCGGCCGACAACTCGCTGTAGACTTGCCGCTTTCCCGCTTTCCGTCCCACCCCCGATGTCCAGCCACAGCCCGCTGCTGATCTGGTCGGTTGCCGCGCTGACCACTGCCGGCGTACTGTTCCGTCCCTTCCGCCTGCCTGAAGCCTTCTGGGCTGCCTGCGGCGCCCTGCTGCTGTGCGCCACCGGCCTGATGGCGCTGCCCGAGGCCTTCGCCGCGGTGCTGCGGGGCTACGACGTGTACCTGTTCCTGGCCGGCATGATGCTGATCTCGGAACTGGCCCGCAAGACCGGCCTGTTCGACCACGTTGCCGCGCTCGCCGTGCGGCAGGCGCGGGGCTCGGCACCGCGGCTGTTCCTGCTGGTGTACGGCTTCGGCACGCTGGTGACGGCCTTCATGTCCAACGACGCCACCGCGGTGGTGCTGACGCCCGCGGTGCTGGCCGCAACCCGCGCCGCACGCGTGCGCCAGCCGCTGCCCTACCTGTACGCCTGCGCCTTTATCGCCAATGCGGCCAGTTTCGTGCTACCGATCTCGAACCCGGCCAACCTGGTGATTTTCGGCGAGCGCATGCCGCCGCTGGCCGGATGGCTGGCCAGCTTCGCGCTGCCGTCGGTGGCCGCGATCCTGGCCACGCTGGCGGCGCTGTGGTGGACCCAGCGCGCGGCGCTGGCCGAGCCCATCGCCCATGACGTGCCGGTGCCGCCGCTGTCGCGGCAGGCGTGGATGAGCGCGCTGGGCATCGTGCTGACCGGGCTGGTGCTGCTGGTGGCCTCGCTGCGCGGCAACGCGCTGGGCTGGCCCACCTGCGCCGCCGGCGTGGCCACGCTGCTGCTGGTCTGCGCTACCCGGCGCGAACTGCTGCTGCCGACGCTGCGCGAGGTGTCATGGGGCGTGCTGCCGATGGTGGCAGGCCTGTTCGTGCTGGTGGCGGCGCTGGAGCAGACCGCGGTGATCCGCCATCTTGCCGACGCGGTCGCGGCCGCCTCGCGCGACGGCGGCGCGCTGGCGCTGCTGGGCGTGGGCGCGGTGGTGGCGCTGGCGGGCAATGTCGTCAACAACCTGCCGGCCGGACTGATCGGGGCTTCGGCGCTGGCGGCGGGGCAGGCCTCGCACGCGGTCAGCGGCGCGGTGCTGGTCGGCATCGACCTGGGCCCCAACCTCTCGGTCACCGGCTCGCTCGCGACGCTGCTGTGGCTCACTGCGCTGCGGCGCGAGGGGCATATGGTCAGCGCCGGCCAGTTCCTGCGCGTGGGTGCCGTGGTGATGCCGGCGGCCATGCTGCCGGCGCTGGCGCTGCTGCTGCTTTAGGCCGCCGGCTCAGCCGCTGGCGGGAAGCTGCGCCGCGGGGCTGCGCGGCGCCGGCGACAATGGCCGGCGCAGTCCCCCCGCGCCGAGGCGCACGGCACTGGCATGGTGTTCCGCCACGCCGGTTTCCACCGGCGTGGCCGGTACCGGCACTGTCACCACATGGAGCAACATCAGGCTGCTGCACGGAAAGGCGATTGGCATGATGAGGTGGATCCCGACAAAGCGTCAGGCCGCGCTTGGCAGCGGCCGGGTGCCGGCAGCCTGCAACGGGCTGCCGGGTGTTGTTCAGACATTATGTGGGCTTGTCGGCGCCGTGCGTGGCGGGCTTGAGCGATGTCACGAACTCTTCATGGAAGGCGTGCCGGTTGTGGCGCATCCGACCCACCGCGGCGTCCTTTTCCCGCCACCGCGCGGGTTGTGAGGCCACGGCATCTGCCATATAGTGAATCCGGCACACCCCCGCCGCGCAGCCTTTCACGCCATCACCACGCCCATCCATGACCACCAAGGACGCCGCGCACCGCGCACAGGACAGCAACGCCGGCGACAGTGCCAGCCATCCCGCCGGCAGCGTCTCGGCCCGCATCCGCGCGCGGCTGGAAGCCGCGCAGGAGCGCTTCCATGCCAACGACAATATCGCCCGCTACATCGAGCCCGGCGAAATGGAACAACTGCAGGCCGAAGTCCAGGCCCGGCTGCAGGACGTGCTGCGGGCGCTGGTCATCGACGTCGACAACGACCACAACACGCAGGAAACCGCGCGCCGCGTGGCCAAGATGTACCTGAAGGAAATCTTCGCCGGGCGCTATGCCAAGGCCCCGCCGGTGACGGAATTCCCCAACGTCGGCCAGCTTAACGAACTGATGATCGTCGGGCCGCTGCGCGTGCGCAGCGCCTGCTCGCACCACCTGTGCCCGATCATCGGCAAGCTGTGGATCGGGGTGATGCCGAACCAGCATTCCAACCTGATCGGGCTGTCCAAGTACGCGCGCCTGGCCGAATGGATCATGTGCCGACCGCAGATCCAGGAAGAGGCGGTGGCGCAGGTGGCCGACCTGCTGCAGGAAAAGATGAGTCCGGACGGCCTGGCCATCGTGATGGAGGCCGAGCACTTCTGCATGCATTGGCGCGGCGTGCGCGACACCGACGCCAAGATGACCAACAGCGTGATGCGCGGCTCGTTCCTGAAGGACGACAGCCTGCGCCGCGAATTCCTCACGCTGCTGAACCATAACCGCGGCTAGCCGCCTGCCCCGGCCCGGCCATCCCGGAGCGCGCACAAGGAGCGCACACAAGCGCGACAGATAAGGAGCGCCAAGACCATGCTAGTCCGACTGCTCTATGCCAGCCGTGCCCGCCAGGCCATCGATGCCGCGCTGCTCGATGCCATCCTGGCCACCAGCCTGGAGCGCAATCCGCGCCACGGCATCACCGGGGTGCTGTGCCATGGCAACGGCATCTTCCTGCAGGCGCTGGAAGGCGACCGGCAGGCGGTGTCGCAGCTGTTCCAGTCGATCGCGCGCGATCCGCGCCACCATGACGTGACCCTGCTGCATTTCGAGGAAACCTGCACGCGCGACTTCGCCGGCTGGGCGATGGGGCAGGTCAATGCGGCGCGGCTCAATACCGCCACCCTGCTCAAGTTCTCGGCGGGCGCCGAGCTGGACCCCTACCGCACCGGCGGCGCCGCCTCGCTGGCGCTGCTCAAGGAATTGATCGCCGGCGCATCGGTGGTGTCGCGCGCCGGCGAGCGGGGCCGGCACTGAGACACGCCGGCGAGCGCCGGCGCGGCGCTACACCGTGACCGGCCCGTACAGGCCGCACTCCAGGTCGCTCTCGAACTCTTCCATCCAGGCCGTGCCGGCGCCGGCTTCATAGACGCTGGTCTTGTCGGTGCCGACGCGGCGTACGCTGACACGCCGCGCGCCGTCGCCGTCGCGCTCGTCGCTGATGTCGAACATCTCGGCCGCCAGCCCGACATGCCTGCATGCGTCCACGACCTGCTGCTGCTCGTCGGCGGGAAATTCAGTGAACGGTCTCGTTGCCATGGCATCCTCCGTCAAGGTTGAGATCGCCGCTTGCGCGCAGCGCGAACGCGCGTGGCACCGCAGGCGCCACGCATGAAGCAGGACGCGCCCCGGCATCCGGCCGGCGGCGCGCCCGCACTCTCCTGGGACTTATTGTTAGAAACTCAGCTCTTGCGCTGGGTCACCGCGACGAACGGCGCCGGTGCGTGCTGCACGGACTGGCTGCCGCAATTCGGGCACGGTGGATGGGCAGAGGCGTGTTCCGCGAGATGCTCGGTTTTCTCGAACACATGGCCGCACTTCTCGCAGCGGTATTGATAGACAGGCATGGCATTCCCCCACGCGTTGCACACGCCGCGGGGCGCGTGTCAGGTTCATTCTAGGACAGCGGCCCGCTCCGCAAAGCCAGAGAATTCCGGTGCGCCGCCGGGCGGCCGCAGATGTCGCCGGGGCGGCACTTGGCCATGCATTGATCTCCCGCAATGGGTGTATCGCCAGGCAAGCGACGGGATCCCGCGCAAACCCGGCTCAAGCCGGTGCGGCAGGGCGCCGAACATCCAGACATGTCATCGCAGGCCGGATCCGGCCGCCTTCGCACGCCGCCGGGCTGCAGGAACTAGCGGAATTCCGATTCAGCGAGGCGCGGAATCTGGCCAGAATCCGAGTCTTGTGATGACGCCACCGCACGGCGCCACCGGCACGAAACCGGTTGCGTCTCACCTGGAGATTGCCCATGAACGACCGAGTCCTGCGCGTTGCCCTGGCCGACGACCATCCCCTGGTGATGGCCGCGCTGCGCGACTGCCTGCAGCGCAGCGCGCGCGTCCAGATCAGCGCCGAATGCCGCAACGGCACCGAGTTGCTGGGCACGCTGGCGCGGCATCCCGCCGATATCGCCATCACCGATTTCTGCATGGGCCACGGCGACGCCTCGCTGGACGGCTTCAACCTGCTCAGCCGCCTGGCGCGCCACCATCCCGCGACGCGGGTGGTGGTGATCAGCGCCCGCGCCAACGCCGCCATCGTCCGCCGCGCCATGAAGCTTGGCGTGCGCGGCTACGTCAGCAAGGAAGATCCGCTCGAGGAAGTGGTGCGCGCCTGCGCCCACGCCGCGTTCGGCAGGGGCTGCTTCTGCTCGCCCGCGGTGCAGGCCGCGCTGCAGCGCGCGGCGCTGGCCGGCACGCCCGCCCGCGAGCCGACCCAGCGCGAGCTCGAGGTCATCCGGCTCTTTGCGCAGGGCGCGCAGCTCACCGAGATCGCCGCCAAGCTGGGGCGCTCGGTCAGCACCGTCTCCAGCCAGAAGACCGTGGCCATGCGCAAGCTGGGGGTGCAGACCAACACCGCCCTGATCCGCTACGCCTATGAAAGCGGGCTGATCTGACCCCGATCCGACCTTGCCCTGACCGCCACAGGACCATGCAGCAAGACCCTGACCCCATCCGCGACACCCTGGCCAGCACCTTCGACGCGCTGGCCGGCCACGCCCGCCGCCAGCAACACCTGTACTCGGTGACCATCGCGGCGCTGATCGCCATTGTGCTGTGCGCGGGCATGCTGCTGGCATGGCTGGTGGCGGACCAGCACCTGGACGATCACCGCAGCCTGGTGGCGCATTATGTCGGCATGGTGTCGCAGCGGCTGCAGGACGAAGCGTCGTTCGTGCGCCGCGGCGCGCCGGACCTCCGCGACCCGGGGTTGCCGGGCGAAGCGCTGGCGGCCGAACTGGCGGTGATCGGCGGCGCGATGCTGCTGCTGACCGGCGCCATCGTGCTCGCCGCGCGCTGGTGGAACCGCCAGCTGCTGCGGCGCTCGCAGGCGCAGGCCCGGCGTGCGCTGGAAACCGAGCGGATGAACCAGGTGCTGGTAAGCGCCACGCCGGTTGGCCTGTGCATCGTGCGCCAGCACGACCATGCCGTGCTGGCCTGCAATCCGCTGGCTGTGTCGCTGCTGCGCGCCCGGCCGCACGAAGCCCTGCCCGCCGCGGTGGCCGAGGCGCTGGACCGGGCGCCGTGCGGGGCCGGCAGCGGGCCCGCATCCGTGTCCAGCATCACCGTCGCGGCCCCCGCGCCGCCCGGCCCCGCCGACGCGGCACCGCGCTTCCTGCAGGTCACTTATGCCCCGGCGCGCTACCGCGATGAAGCCGTGCTGTTCTGCGCGGTCCAGGACTGCACCGTGCAGGAGGCGCTGCAGCGCGAACTGCGCTCCGCGCAGCAGGCCACCGAAGCGATGCTGCGCGTGCGCTCGACCTTCTTTGCCGCGATGAGCCACGAGATCCGCACGCCCTTGAACGCGCTGCTGGGCAACCTGGAGCTGCTGGCGCGCAGCAGCGGCATGGCGCCGCACGCGGCACGGCTGCGCGCGCTCGAGACCGCGGCCGGGTCGCTGCGCCGCATCGTCAACGATGTGCTGGACTTCTCCAAGATCGATGCGGGCCAGCTGGCGCTGGTGAACGCGCCGTTCCGTCCGGTCGAGGCCCTGGAAAGCCTGGCGCTGGCCTATGCGCCCATGGTGGCGGGCCGCCCGATCCGTTTCTCGCTGCAGCTGTCGCCGACGCTGGACACGGAAGTCGTCGGCGATCGCACACGGCTGGTGCAGGTCTTCAACAACCTGCTGAACAACGCCTTCAAGTTCACCGCCAGCGGCCGCATCACGCTGAGCGGCGAACTGCAGGCCGATGCGCAGGGCACGCAGCGGCTGGTCTGCCGCGTCAGCGATTCCGGTATCGGCATGGCACCGGCGCTGGCGGCGCGCGTGTTCCAGCCCTTCGTGCAGGGCGATGCCGCTGCCGCCAGCCGCTATGGCGGCACCGGGCTGGGGTTGTCGATCTGCGCAAGGCTGTGCGAGCTGATGGGCGGCAGCATCGCGGTCGACAGCGTGCCGGACGTGGGCAGCGCGTTCACGGTGTCGGTGCCGCTGCCCCTGGCGCAGGCGGACCGGCAGGCGCCCCCGGCGGCCAGCGTGGCGCGCACTGGCCATGTGCTGGTGCTGTCGCAGGATGAACGCACCGGCGCCTCGATCGAAGCCTGGCTCAAGACGGCGGGCTGGCGCACCGGGCGGGTGGCCTCCGTCGCCGCGGCGCAGGCATGCGCGCAGCGTGACCCGCCGGCTACCGTGGTCGCGACCGAAGCGTTTGCGCCAGCGGCGCTGGATGCGCTGCGCCAGGCCGCGCCACTGGTGGTGGTGCGGCTCACGACCGACGGCCCGCATCGCCCGCGTCAGCACCGCCCCGGCATGCTGGAGGCCTCGGCGATCAGCCATCGCGCGCTGCTCGACGCCGTGGCGGCCGCCACCGGCGCGACACAGGAGCCGACCACCATGCCCTGCCCCGCAGCGCCTGCGCTGCCCGCGCCCGCCGCGTCATCCCTCACCATCCTTGTCGCGGAAGACAATGCGCTGAACCAGTCCCTGATCGCCGAGCAGTTGCAGGCGCTCGGCTGCCACCCCATCGTCACGGCCACCGGCGAGCAGGCGCTGGCGGTGCTCGAACGCACGCGCGTCGACGCGGTGCTGACCGACCTGCATATGCCGGGCATGGACGGCCAGGCCTTGCTGCACGCCGTCCAGGCCAGGCATCCAGGCCTGCCGGTACTGGCCTTCAGCGCGGTGGCATGCAGCGACCCCGAGCACGACCGGCGCCTGCGCGGCTTCTCCGGTTACCTGGCCAAGCCCGCTTCGCTGCAGGACCTGCAAGCCTGCCTGCGCGGCCTGCCTGGCGCCGCCAGCCATGCCGGCGCCTCCGCGCACCAGCTCGAACCGGGCGCAGTGGAAGCCCCGCGCCGCCGCTACGACGACATGCTGCGCCGGCAACTGCGGCAGGACCTGCCGGCGCTGGCCCGCATCCTCGCGCAGCAGGACCTTGCCGGCCTGCGGCACTGGGTACATGCCGCGGCGGGCGCATTCATGATCGTGCGGCGCCAGTCCATCGTCAGCGAATGCCGGGCCCTGGAGGCACTGTGCGACGCGGCCTCCGGCTGGGCCCCGGCGATGGCCGAAGCGGCCGACACCCTGTACAAGCGGCTGCAGCGCTACGCGCTGGGTGCCGCGGCGGGCCCCTAGCGGCACCGCATTACCACAATCGGCGGATTTGCGAGCAAGGCTGCGCGCGACCATAATGGCAGCGCCGCGCCGTGGCCCGCCTGGCCAGCTGATCCGATCCGGGCGCGGCATTGTCTCCAATGTCTCCCCCAATGTCGCCAGAACAAGGCCTTCCCCAGCCCCAGCGAACCTGGGCGATCCTTACCGTTTTCTTCGGCCTGATCATGGCCGTGCTCGACGGCTCGATCGCCAATATCGCGCTGCCCTCGATCTCGCGCGAACTGCAGGCCGATCCCGCCAGCACCATCTGGGTCGTCAACGCCTACCAGCTGACGGTGACCGTATGCCTGCTGCCGCTGTCGTCGCTGGGCGATATCCTCGGCTACAAGCGCGTCTACCGGGCGGGGCTGGCCACCTTCCTGGTGGGCTCGCTGCTGTGCGCACTGGCGGTCAACCTGCCGATGCTGGTGGCCGCGCGCGTGCTGCAGGGCATCGGCGGCGCCGGCATCATGAGCGTCAACACCGCGCTGGTGCGCTTTATCTACCCGCCCACGCGCCTGGGCCGCGGCATCGGCCTCAATGCCCTGGTGGTGGGCGTGACCATCGCCGTGGGGCCGTCGCTGGGCGCGCTGATCCTGGCGGTGGCCAGCTGGCCATGGCTGTTCGCGGTCAATGTGCCGGTGGCCATCGCCGCGCTGGCGCTCAGCCGGACCGCGCTGCCATCGACGCCGCCGCAGCCGCGCAGCTTCGATTACCCGAGCGCGCTGCTGTCGGCGCTGGTGTTCGGCATGTTTATCCTCAGCGTCGATGGCCTCGGCCACCCCGGCTGGCGCCTGGCCGGCTGCGCCGGCGTGGCGCTCGCGGTGGGGCTGGGCTGGCTGCTGGTGCGGCGCCAGCGCGGCCGCGCCGCGCCGCTGGTGCCGGTGGACCTGTTCGCCAGCCGTGCCTTCACGCTGGCGGTAGGGACTTCGTTCTGCTCGTTCATGACGCAGATGTTGTCGTTCGTGGCGCTGCCGTTCTATCTCGAATACCAGCTCGGCCGCTCGCTGCAGGAGACCGGCCTGCTGATCACGCCGTGGCCGCTGATGGTGGCGGTGATGGCGGCCGTCTCGGGCCGGCTGTCGGACCGCTATCCGGCCAGCATCCTCGCCGGCATCGGCCTGGCCATGCTGGGCGGCGGCCTGGTCGGACTGGCCACCCTCGGGCCCGATGCGGGCAGCTTCGACATCGCCTGGCGCATGGCCATGTGCGGCACCGGCTTTGGCTTCTTCCAGTCCCCCAACAACCGCGCCATGATCGGCGCCACCCCGCGCGAACGCAGCGGCGGCGCCAGCGGGGCGCAGGCTACGACGCGGCTGCTGGGGCAGACCACCGGCACGGCACTGGTGGCGCTGCTGTTCAGCCTGTCGCCGGCCGGCGCGGCGCGCACGGCGTTGTATGTGGCGGCAGCGGTGGCGGCGGTGGGGGCGATGATCAGCCTGAGCCGGTTGCGCGATCCCCGAGCAGAGACCGCGGTGCGGGAGGCGGTGGAGCCGGATGCGTGAGCTTCCGAGTCGCGGGTGATACCTACTCCGCCTTCGCCCCCGACTCCTTCACCACCCTCGCCCACTTGGCGATTTCCTGGCGCTGGTACGCGGCCAGCTTTTCCGGCGTGCCCAGCACCGGGTCCAGGCCCAGCGTCTTCAGCTTCGCCTGCACGTCGGGCAGCGTGAAGATGCGGTTCAGCTCGGTGTTGAGCCGGGCCACCACGTCTTTCGGCGTATTCGCCGGCGCGAACACCGCGAACCAGGAATCCGCCTCGAAGCCCGGCAAGCCCTGCTCGGCCAGCGTCGGGATATCCGGCGCCGAGGCCGAGCGCTTCGCGCTGGTGATGCCGATTGCGCGCAGCTTGCCCTCGCGCACCACGGGCAGGGCCGACGGCAGGTTGTCGAACATCATGGTGATATGGCCGCCGAGCAGGTCGGGGATGGCCATGGCGCGGCCCTTGTAAGGGACATGCGTGATCTTGACGCCCGCCATCGTGTTGAACATTTCGCCGGCCACATGCGGCGAGGTGCCGATGCCGGGCGTGCCGAAGGTCAGGCCGCCCGGCCGGGCCTTGGCCAGCGCGATCAGCTCCGCCACGTTCTTGGCCGGCACGCCGGGATTGACCACCAGCACGTTGGGCGTCGAGGCGATCAGGATCACCGGCGTGAAGTCCTTGACCATGTCGTACGGCATCTTGCTGTACAGCGCGCCGTTGATCGAATGCGTGCCGACGGTGCCTAGCGCCAGCGTATGGCCGTCGGCCGGCGCGTGGGCCACGGCCTCGGCGCCGATGTTGCCGCCCGCGCCGGGCTTGTTGTCGACCACCACGGGCTGCCCCCATGCGGGCGAGATCTTCTCCGAGACGATGCGCGCCAGCGTGTCGGGCGCGCCCCCGGTGGGGAAGCCGACCACGATGCGGATGGGCTTGGCGGGATAGCCCTGTGCCTGCGCGGCGGCAGGGCCGGCCAGGGTGGATGCGGCAAGCACTGCCGCCGCGGCAACGGTACCGAAACGCATGGGATGCTCCTCCGGTTGCGCGCGGCTGCGTGGCCGCGCGCCTTGTGAAGGCGGCGGCAATGCCGCCGCCGGAACCTGCCAGGCTGCCCGCCCCTTTCAGACCGCGATGCCGCCGAACTCCTGCATCACCTTGTCGTGCAGGCGGCGCATGCCGCGCAGCCAGCGGTCATAGTCCTGGCCCTTGCGGCGATAGTACTCAAGCACTTCGGGGTGCGGCAAGATCAGGAAGCGCTCGTCGGCCACGCCCTCCAGCGTTACCGCGGCGACATGCTCGGCGGTGACCGAGCCCTCCTGCAGGAAGCCCTTGCGCTCGCCGTTCTCGCCGAACAGCATGTTGGTCTGCACGCCCTGAGGGCAGATGCAGCTGACCTTGATGCCGCGGTCGCCGTAGGTGATAGACAGCCACTCGGCAAAGCCGATGGCGGCATGCTTGGTCACCGCATAGGGTGCCGAGCCGATCTGCGACAGCAAGCCGGCGGCCGACACCGTGTTGACGAAGTAGCCGTCGCCACGCTCCAGCATCTGCGGCAGCACCGCCTTTGCCGCATGAATGTGCGCCATCACGTTGATTTCCCAGATGCGCTGCCAGTCGCCGGCGCTGGCCTCCAGGCCCTTGCGCAGGATGATGCCGGCGTTGGAACAGAAGATGTCGACCTGGCCGAAGCGCTGCGTGGCCAGGTCGGCCAGCCCTTGCACCGCGGCCGCGTCGGCCACGTCGACCGGCTGGGCAAACACCTGGCAGGCGGGCACGGCGGCCTGGACCTCGGCCGCCACCGTGGCGGCGCCGGCCGCGTTCAGGTCAGCCACGGCCACGCCGCGCGCACCGGCCTGCGCAAAGGCCAGCGCCAGGGCACGGCCGATGCCGGTGGCCGCGCCGGTCACCACGACGGTCTTGTTGCGTACTTCCATGGGTTGTCTCCTCGTTGAATTCGAATACCGCTTCCGTGCCCGGCGCGTCAGGCAGGCTTGCCCTCGCCTGGCTCCGGCTGCGCGGAGGCAAAGCGCGCGGTTGCGCGCGCGCCGCCAGGCTGCCACAGCCGCCCCTGCAGCGTCTGCGCCAGCTCGCGCACGCGCGGGCCAAGATTGGCCTCCAGGATTTCCGGCGACAGCCGCGCCGCGGCGCCGCCGATATTCAGCGCCAGCACCTCGCTGCTGCCCTCCAGCCGCAGCGGCGCCGCCGCGCCGCTGACGGTGCGGTCCCACTCGGCATGCGCCACGCAGAACCCGCGCTGCGCATGGTCGCGCAGCGCGCGCTCCACCCCCGCGCGCACGCACGGCCAGCGCTCGCCGTAGTGGCGCGCCAATTCCGCCAGTGCGGCCTCGCGGCGAGGCGCGTCCAGCCCCGCCAGCCACGCCCGCCCGATTGCCGACGTGGCCATCGGCAGCCGCGCACCGGGCGTCAGCCGGATCACCAGCGCACCACGCGGCTGGCAGCTTTCCAGGTAGACCATGGCGTGGCGGTCCGGCATCGCCAGCGCCACGGTGCAATCCGTCGCGAACGCCAGCGATTGCATCAACGGCTGCGCGATCTCGCGGATGCCGGCACCGCCGACATAGCGATGCCCCAGCACCATCGCGCCCTGCCCCAGCCGGTACTTTTCCGATGCTTCGATATAGGTCAGGTAGCCCAGCGTGGCCAGCGTATAGGTCAGCCGCGACACCGTCGGACGCGGAATGCCCGTGCGCCGCGACAGTTCCGCATTGCCCAGGTAATCGTCCTGCGGCCCGAACGCGCGCAACAGCTCCATGCCGCGCGCCAGCGCCGTGACGAAATTGCGGTCATCGGCACAGCCATTGCCCACCGGCACGTCGGCCGGCACCGGGCTGTGCGCGGCATCGGGCGGCGGCGTCGGAATGGTGGTGGTGCGTTTCATGGGCGGCGCTCCGGGCAGGCCCATTAGATTGCAGCAAAGGCGGCTGGCCGGGGGCGCTATGTAAGGAAAGCATGTGCCCTAGAAACCGTGTTCATGGACACCATTCGACCGGCCGGTGCAGGCGCCGGCCCCCCTTCGCGCCCACAGGCGTCACTTAACGGATTGCTTATGCCCCGGCAAAGAATCGCTGAATTGTCCTTCGGTTGGCACGCGGATATCTTTGCGCAAAAGGCGCGGATCATGCCGGCGACGCTGGCGGGCGCAGCAACGCTGACCCGACGCCCGGAGACGACCTGACACGCTGCCCAAGGCGGCAGTTCCCATCAAGGATGGCTCACTCACTGCGCCGACACCGCGCAGCGGGCCTGCGCGCGCATTCATTCCTTGTCGGACATAAAAAAGGCGGAGACCCCCGGCCCGTTCATCCGCGGGCCGGCGGAAAAATGACGATGAGACCACGATGACTACACCCACCAGCATTGGACGGAGGCGGTTCCTCAAGATCCTTGGCGCCGGTTCTTTCGCGGCTTCTGCCGCGGCCCTGGGCATGGCGCCGGCATGGGGGCAAACCCCGGCGGGCGTGCGGCCCTACAAGCTGCTGCGTGCCAAGGAGACGCGCAACAATTGCACCTACTGCTCGGTCGGCTGCGGCCTGCTGATGTATTCGCTCGGGGATGGTGCCCGGAACGCAAAGCCACGCATCTTCCACATCGAGGGCGATCCCGACCATCCGGTCAGCCGCGGTTCGCTGTGTCCCAAGGGCGCGGGGCTGCTCGACATCGTCCATTCGAAAAACCGGCTGCTGTACCCGGAATACCGTGCGCCGGGGTCGAAGGAATGGGTGCGCATCAGCTGGGACGACGCGACCCGGCGCATCGCGCGCCTGCTCAAGGACGACCGCGACAAGCACTTCATCGCGCGCAACGAGAAGGGCCAGCTGGTGAACCGCTGGCTCAGTTCGGGCATGCTCGCCTCGTCGGCGGCGTCCAACGAAACCGGCGTGCTCGACTTCAAGTTTGCCCGCTCGCTGGGCATGCTGGCGCTGGACTGCCAGGCGCGGCTGTGCCACGGGCCCACGGTGTCCGCACTCGGTCCGTCGTTCGGGCGCGGCGCGATGACCAACCACTGGGTGGACATCAAGAACGCCAATGTCGTCATGGTCATGGGCGGCAATCCCGCGGAGGCCCATCCCGTCGGCTTCAAGTGGGTGATCGAAGCCAAGATCCGGAACAAGGCCAGGGTCATCGTCATCGATCCGCGCTTCAACCGCACGGCCGCGGTGGCCGATATCTTCTCGCCGATCCGCGCGGGCTCGGATACGGCCTTCCTGATGGGCCTGGTCAACTGGCTGCTGCAGCACGACAAGATCCAGCGCGACTACGTGCGCGCGTACACCAACGCAGCGCTGATCGTGCGCGAGGATTTCGGCTTCGACGAGGGGCTGTTCTCGGGCTTCGATGCCGAAAGCAAGCGCTACGATAAATCGTCCTGGACCTATGAACTCGACGGCGCGGGCAACGCCCGGCGCGATCCGTCGATGCGACACCCGCGCTGCGTGCTGAGCCTGCTGAAGCAGCATGTATCGCGCTACACGCCGGAGAAGGTCGAGGAAATCACCGGCGTGAAGCAGGCGGACTTCCTGCAGATTGCCGAGATCGTCGGCACGTGCGCGGCGAAGGACAAGACCCTGACGTGGCTGTATGCGCTGGGCTGGACGCACCACACCGGCGGCGCGCAGATCATCCGCGGCGCGGCAATGATCCAGCTGCTGCTCGGCAATGTCGGCATGCCTGGCGGCGGCGTGAACGCGCTGCGCGGGCACTCGAATATCCAGGGCTATACCGACCTGGGCCTGCTGTCGGTACGGCTGCCGGGCTATATGGACCTGCCCAAGGACGGGCAGCAGACGCTGAGGCAATACCTGGCGGATGCCACGCCCAGGGCGCTGCTGCCAGACCAGGTCAACTACTGGAAAAACCTGCCCAAGTTCTTCGTCTCCTTGCAGAAGAACCTGTTCGGCAAGCATGCCACGGCGCAGAACGACTGGGCTTACGACCTGCTGCCGAAATGGGACCGCAGCTACGACATGCTGGCGTACTTCGACCTGATGTACGAGGGCAAGGTCAACGGCTATATCGTCCAGGGCTTTAATCCGCTGGCGGCAATGCCGGACAAGAACAAGTCGTCCGCCGCCCTGTCGAAACTGAAGTTCCTCGTGGTCATCGACCCGCTGGTGACCGAGACCTCCAACTTCTGGCGCAACGAAGGCAAGTTCAACGACGTCAGGACCGAGGAGATCATGACCGAGGTGTTCCGGCTGCCGTCGAGCTGCTTTGCCGAGGAGGACGGCACCGTGGTCAATTCCGGCCGCTGGCTCCAATGGCACTACGCCGGCCAGCAGCCGCCGGGCGAGGCGCGCCATGACCCGGCCATCCTCGCGGGCATCATGATGGAACTGGCTGTACGAGACTGAAGGCGGCGCGTGTCCCGAACAGGTGCTGCACATGACCTGGGACGCCGACACCTACCACGACCCCCACCACCCGCATCCCGAGGAAATGGCCAAGGAGGCCAACGGCTACGCGCTGGCGGACGCTTTCGACGACACCGGGAACAAGGTCCTGCGCAAGGGCCAGCTGCTGGATTCGTTCGCGCAGCTGCGCGACGACGGCACCACCTCGAGCTACTGCTGGATCTTCACCGGCTCCTGGACCGAGGCCGGCAACCAGATGGCCAGGCGCGACAACACCGACACGGGGCTCGGCAATACGCCGGGCTGGGCCTGGTCCTGGCCCGCCAACCGCCGCATCCTCTACAACCGCGCCTCGATGGATGAGATGGGCCGACCCTGGGACCCCAGGCGCCAGATCCTGCATTGGAACGGCCAGCAATGGACGGGCGCCGACGTGCCGGATTTTCCGCTGACTGCGGCGCCGGGCACACCGGTCGGGCCTTTCATCATGCTGCCCGAAGGCGTGGGCCGGCTGTTCTCTGCCGGCGGCATGATCGACGGCCCCTTCCCCGAGCACTACGAGCCGGTGGAGAGCCCGCTCGCAAAGAATCCGCTGCATGCCACGGTCACCCACAACCCGACCGCGCGCATCTTCCAGAACGATGCGCAGCGGCTGGGCAACCGCACCGACTTCCCTTACGTCGCCACGACCTATTCGGTGACCGAGCTGTTCCGCCACTGGACCAAGCACTCGCACCTGAACGCCATGCTGCAGCCCGAGCAGTTCGTCGAGATCGGCGAGAAGCTGGCCGCCGACAAGGGCATCGGCCACGGCGACACGGTGAAGATCACCACCCGGCGCGGCTACATCACCGCCAAGGCCGTGGTGACCAAGCGCATGCGCTCGCTGCAGGTGGCCGGGCAAACGGTCGAGCAGGTCGGCATCCCCTGCCACTGGGGCTTCGAAGGCGCGACCCGCAAGGGCTATCTCGCCAACACCCTGGCGCCGGGCGTGGGCGACGCCAATTCGCAAACGCCGGAATTCAAGGCATTCCTCGTCAACATTGAAAAGATGGCCGGAGCCCGGGCATGAACTCACAGAACATCATCCGCCGCTCGGCTTCGTCCGAGCTGACGCCGGCGCCGCGCATCCGCGACCACCAGATGGAAGTAGCCAAGCTGATCGACGTGTCGATCTGCATCGGCTGCAAGGCGTGCCAGGTCGCCTGCAACGAATGGAACGACCTGCGCGGCGACGTGCAGGAGAACGTCGGCATCTACGACAATCCGCGCGACCTGTCGCCCAACACCTGGACCCTGATGCGCTTCACCGAGCATGAGGATCAGGCCGGCAAGCTGGAATGGCTGATCCGCAAGGACGGCTGCATGCATTGCGAGGATCCCGGCTGCCTGAAAGCCTGTCCCGCGCCTGGCGCCATCGTGCAGTATGCGAACGGCATCGTCGATTTCCAGTCCGACCTGTGCATCGGCTGCGGCTATTGCGTCGCCGGCTGCCCGTTCGACGTGCCGCGCATCTCGAAGCTGGACAACAAGGCCTACAAATGCACGCTGTGCTCCGACCGCGTCGCGGTCGGACAGGAGCCGGCCTGCGTCAAGACCTGCCCCACCGGCGCCATCGCCTTCGGCTCGAAGGCGGAGATGCAGTCGCTTGGCGCCGAGCGCGTAGCCGAGCTCAACGAGCGCGGCTATGCCAACGCCGGCGTCTATGACCCGGCGGGGGTCGGCGGCACCCACGTGATGTACGTGCTGCAGCATGCCGACGACGCGGAGCGCTACGCGGGCCTGCCGAAGAATCCGGAGATCAGCACCCTGGTCGCAGGCTGGAAGGATGGCCTGAAACCCACCGCCGCGGTCGTCGGCGCGGCCGCGGTCGTGGGCATGGCCGCGCATTTCATGGCGGTCGGCCCGAATACCACCGACACCGGCCACGACGGCGCGAGTGATCCCGCCACTGACGGCACGACAAGCGGAGACGGGAAATGACGCGCCCCGACGACAGCATCCTGCGCACGAAATTCGCCGAGCGGCTGTGCCACTGGGCGGTCGTGCTGTGCTTCTTCCTTGCCGCGGTGTCGGGCATTTCATGGTTCTTCCCGACGGTGAGCTGGATGAGCGGCCTGCTGGGCACGCCGCAGCTGGCGCGCCTGCTGCACCCGTTCCTCGGCATTGCGGTGTTTGCCGGCCTTTGCTTCATGTTCGCGCGCTTCGTGGGCGACAACCTGCCGGCGCGCACTGACGCGATCTGGTTCCGCCGCATCCGCGACGTGCTGATGAACCGGCATGGCGGCGAACCGCTGCGGATCGGCAAGTACAACGCCGGCCAGAAAGTGCTGTTCTGGCTGATCATGGCTTCGATACTGGTGCTGCTGGTCTCCGGGCTGGTCATGTGGCGCACGTATTTCGCCGAATATTTTCCGATTGTTGTCCTGCGCCTGGCGATCCTGGCCCATGCCGTGGCCGGGATCGGGCTGATCCTGCTGATCCTGGGCCACATCTATCTGGCGATCTGGGTACGCGGCTCGATCACGGGGATGGTGACCGGCTATGTCTCGCGCGCGTGGGCCAGGCAGCACCATGACCGGTGGCATGGCGAACTGGAAGCGAAAGAGGCGCGGGCGGCGAACGCAAAGGGGCATGGGCAATGACGCAGCATCCGCACATGCCGGAGGCGCTGCCGCCGGACCAGGCCTCGCGGCATTTCGCGCCGCTGATCCAGTCCGACCTTTCCCAGCTTTACAGCCGCCGCGCCGCGCGCCTGCATGCGCTGGCCGAAGGCCACGACCATGCCCCTTACCTGCACTGGGCCGCCCGCGTGACCGAGGTGCAGGCGACCCTGCTGCCCGAAGCCGGCGCATGCGGGCCGCTGGCAGGCGGCGCGATTGCGCATGCGGGGCATTGCATGGGCCTGCTCGACCGTCTGATCGAGCGGCTTGCGCAAGACGTTCCCGCGCCGGTCGCACCCCATCTCGCAGCACTGCGCGGCCTTGCCGCGGCGGAACGCCTGGCGGCCACGCAGGCGCTGGCCGCGGGCCGCTTCGACGCCGTGCCGGCGGCGATTGCGCCGTTGCTGTGGGCCGCGCTGTCCCTGCAATGCGCCAGCGCCGCGCGTGCGGCGCCGCTGCCCCCCGGCGGCAGCGCCGAGCCGCCGGTCTGCCCGCTGTGCGGCACCGCCCCGGTGGCAAGCCTGATCCTGAGCGGCGAGCACCACGGCATGCGCTACCTGCATTGCCCGCTGTGCGAAAGCGCGTGGCACATGGTGCGGGCCAAATGCAGCAACTGCGGCTCCGCCGCCGACCTCGACTACCTCAGCTTCGATACCGCCGAAGCCACGGTGCGAGCCGAGAGCTGCGGCGTGTGCCGCGGTTATCTGAAGGTGGTGTCGCTGGAGCGGGATCCGCATGCCGAAGCGGTGGCCGATGATCTGGCCACGCTGGCGCTCGACGATGCCGTGGCGGGGGAAGGCTTTCAACGTACCGGGTTCAATCCGTTCGCCTTGCCGGGATGAGACCCGGGCACCCAGGTAGTTCGTGTACGCTTATGCGTGGAAGTCTCGCCCGTTTGCGCACAGACGGATCAGCCCGAACCCCTACAGATGCCTATGCCAACCAGTCTTCCCGAACCCCAGGCCGTTGCAAGTTCCATCACCCGCAGCGCGATCTTCCTCGTCGCAACGCTTGCCGATGGCGACGCGCACGCTGAAACCGTGCGTGCATGGTGCGCCGACGTCGCCGCGGTGGTGCGTGCAGTCGGCCATCGCGTACCGGACGGCAACCTGTCCTGTGTCTGCGGCTTCGGCTCGGACGCATGGGACCGCCTCTTCGGCGCGCCCCGCCCCGCTGCGCTGCATCCCTTCCGCGAATTCGGTGCCGGCGAGCGCATGGCCCCGGCAACGCCAGGCGATCTGCTGTTGCACATCCGCGCCGAAGCGATGGACCTGTGCTTCGAGCTGGCCACGCAGCTGCTAGGCAAGCTGGGCGACGCGGTGCGGGTGGTCGACGAGGTGCATGGCTTTCGCAACTTCGACATGCGGGCGATGATCGGTTTCGTCGACGGCACCGAAAATCCGACCGGCCGCGAAGCCGCGGGCTTCACGGTAATCGGGGAAGAAGACGCCGGGTTCGCGGGCGGCAGCTACGTCATGGTGCAGAAGTACCTGCACGACATGGCAGGGTGGAACGCGTTGCCGGTCGAGGCGCAGGAACTGATCATCGGCCGCAGGAAGCTGTCGGACATCGAGCTGGACGCCAGTGTCAAGCCATCGAACTCGCACAGCGCGCTGACCACGCTTGACGACAACGGGCAGGAAGTCAAGATCCTGCGCAACAACATGGTGTTTGGCCGCCCGGGTGCGGGCGAGTTCGGCACCTACTTCATCGCCTACGCCCGCTCGCCGGCCCCGATCGAGCAGATGCTCGAGAACATGTTCGTCGGCAGGCCGCCCGGCAATTACGACCGGCTGCTCGATTTCAGCCGGGCCGTCACCGGCGGCCTGTTCTTTGTCCCGTCGGCCGACCTGCTCGAAGCGCTGGCGGACCGCGGCGGCGCCGGGCAATGACGCGGCCGCCTGCCCTAGCCTCCCCTTCCTTCCGATTGGCGGCCGCGATCCCTCGGGCCCATCGCGGCCGCGCCTGGCGCGGTCAGCCGCCCAGCTCCTGGAAGGCGTGACCGTTGGCACTGAGTCCTTTCAGGACATCGGGCGGCACATCGGTCTCGGCGACGGTTCCTTCAAGCCGCCACTGCGCGGCATCGGCAAGATCGGGAAGCCCCGCCCCCTTGCGCACATAGAGTCCCAGCGTCGGTTTCTTCAGGTTGAGGTAAAAGTCGAACTCCTGCATGGTTGAACCTCCGGCGTAGAATTCCCTGCGTTATCGCGTGCGTGGTTGCCCGCCGCGCTCAGGCTGCGGCATCACCGGCAGCAACGGCGCCATCCCCCTTACCGCCATCCCCCTTGCCGGGCGCAGCAGCCTTGGCACTCGCCTTGCCGGCCTTCGGCTTGCGCGCCGCTTCCAGCTTCCTGAAGGTCGCCGCCTCGCGCTCCTGGTCGAAGCCCACCTCGACACTGTCCCCGGATTTCAGCTTGTCGCCCAGTATCTGCCGCGCCAGCGCGGTTTCGACCTGCTGGCGGATCTGGCGCCGCAGCTCGCGCGCACCGAACTCCGGCTGGTAGCCCACCTCGACCAGATGATCGATCAGCGCCGCATCGAACCTGACCGCAATATCCTGCGCGGCGGCAGTGCGCGCGACGCGCTCGAGCTGGATCTGCACGATCGCGCGGATGTTCTCGCGCGAAAGCGCGTGGAACACGATGATGTCATCGATGCGATTGAGAAACTCGGGCCGGAAGTGTCCCTTCAGCACCTTCATCAGCGCTTCGCGCAGCGCCTTGTCATCCATGCGGGATGCCTCTGACTTCTCCAGGTTCTCCATGATGATCGGGGCGCCCAGGTTGCTCGTGGCGATGATGACGGTGTTGCTGAAATCCACCACGCGGCCCTTGCCGTCGGTCAGGCGACCGTCGTCGAAGACCTGCAGCAGCACGTTGTACACGTCGGGGTGGGCCTTCTCGATCTCGTCCAGCAGGATCACGCTATAGGGCTGGCGGCGGACCCGCTCGGTCAGCTGCCCGCCCTCGTCGTAGCCGACATAGCCCGGCGGCGCGCCAATCAGACGTGCCACCGCATGGCGCTCCATGTACTCGGACATGTCGATACGGATGATGGCCTGTTCGTCGCCGAACACGGATTCCGCGAGCGCCTTGGCCAGCTCGGTCTTGCCCACGCCAGTCGGCCCGAGGAAGAGAAAGGTCGCGATCGGCCGGTTGGCCTGGCCGAGCCCCGCGCGCGACAGGCGCACCGCGTCGCTCACCGCGACCACCGCGTCATCCTGCCCCACGATGCGCTCGCGCAGCCGCTCTTCCATCTTCAGCAGCTTCTGGCGTTCCTCTTGCGTGAGATCGGTCACCGGGATGCCGGTCAGCCGCGACACCACCTCGGCAATGGCCGCGACCGTGACTTCCAGTGTTTCCGAGCCGGTCTTGCGCTGCCATGCCTCCGTCAGCTCATCGAGCCGCTTTTGCTTGCCGGTGATGCGGTCCTCGAAGGCCTTGGCCTCGTCAAAGCGCTTGCGCGACGCGGCATAGTCCTGCTCGCGCTTGAGCTGCGCGATCTCCGCCTCCAGTTCCTGGATGTCGGCGGGCCGCGAGGTCGCGCCGATGCGCACGCGCGCCGCGGCCTGGTCGATCAGGTCGATGGCCTTGTCCGGCAGGAAGCGCGATGTGATGTAGCGGTCCGACATTTCTGCCGCGGCCACGAATGCATCGTCGGCAAAGGTGACCTGGTGGTGCGCCTCGAGCTTGTCGCGCAGGCCGCGCAGGATGACGATGGTCTGCTCCACGGTGGGCTCGGGCACCAGCACCGGCTGGAAGCGCCGTTCCAGCGCCGCGTCTTTCTCGATGTACTTCTGGTACTCGTTCAGCGTGGTCGCGCCGATCAGGCTCAGTTCGCCGCGCGCCAGCGCGGGCTTGAGCACGTTGGCAACGTCCAGGCCGCCCTCGCCGCCGCCCTGTCCGGCCCCGACGATGGTGTGCAGCTCGTCGATGAACAGGATCAGTTCATCGTTCCGGGCGGTGACCTCATCGATCAGCTGCTTGGCACGTTCCTCGAACTCGCCGCGGTACTTCGCCCCCGCCACCATGGCATTGAGGTTGATCTCGACCAGGCGTTTGCCGCGCAGCACCTCCGGCACGTCGCCGTTGACGATGCGCTGCGCCAGCCCTTCCACGATCGCGGTCTTGCCCACGCCGGGCTCCCCGATCAGCACCGGGTTATTCTTTTTGCGCCGCGCCAGCACCTCGATCGTGTTCTCGATCTCCTGCGCCCGGCCCAGCACCGGGTCGAGCTTGCCCTGCCGCGCGATCGCGGTCAGGTCGCGTCCGAACTTGTCGAGCGTGGGCGTGCCCGTCGGCGTGTCGACGCGGCCATCCTCCGCGCCCTTGCCCACCACCTTCACCACCTTCTGGCGCAGCGCCTCAGGCGTGACGCCGTACTTCTTCAGCAGCGTCCCGGCGATACTGTCGGGCACCGAGGCGAGCCCGATCAGCAGGTGCTCCGGGCCAACATAGGAATGCCCCAGCTCGCGCGACGCCTGGAACGCATACTGGAACGCCTTCTTCAGGCGCGGCGAGATCGTCATCCGGTCGACCGCGGCGTCCGGCGCGGCGCTGCCGGTTTGCGCATGCGCGTCGATATAGCCGCGCAGGTCTTGCGGCGATAGCTTGAGCTCCTTGAGCAGTGCCACGCAGACATCGGTATCGGACAGCACATAGAGCAGGTGCTCGGTGTCCAGTTCATTGCGCCGCAGCTCATGGGCCTTTTCCGCCGCGCGCTGCAGCAGCTCCAGCGTCTGTTCGCTGAAGGCGTCGGTCACGTCGACGGATTCGCGTGGCACTTCGGCGGCGAAGCCGCCCTGCGCCTCGTCGTCCGCGCCATTGCCGAGGCCGCCGAAGAAGCGGGACAGGCCGCCCCCGCCCAGCAGCGAATCGAACGGGTTGAGCATGTCCTGGTGGCGCAGCAGCTGCCGGTAGTCGTAGTCGCAAATGGACATGGACTTGCGCTGGCCGTCCTGAACCACCGTGACGCGCGCCACGGCCGGGCGCGCACTGCAGATTTCACATAGGGTCGGCATGATGGGCTTTCCTCCACAGACAGGTCGCGTTCAGCGTCAACGAAACGCCGCGGCACGCCGCCGGTGCGGCTTGCAACGGCGCGTGGAATCAAGGAAAAGAGGCGTGGCGTGCCATTACGTCACCGTCGAGCGCAGCACGCGCACCGGCACGGACTTGTAGGACGGCGTGCCGCTGTCCTCGTCAATGTAGTCGAGCGGCACCAGCCTGTTGGCCTCCGGATAGTAGGCGGCGACCGAGCCCGGCGCAATGTCGTATTCGATCGCGGTCAGCTTGTCGAACCGCAGTTGCCGGCCCGCCGCAATGGTCTCGATATCGACCAGGTCGCCATGTTCCAGGCCGCGCGCAGCCAGGTCGGCCGCGTTCATGAACAGCACATCGCGGCGCCCGAACACGCCCCGGTAGCGGTCATCCATGGCGTAGATGGTGGTGTTGTACTGGTCATGGCTGCGGATCGTCACCAGCCGCAGCACATCGTCGGCATGGACCTGTTTGTCTTCCTGCAGTCCCTTGAACACGTAGAACTCCGCCTTTCCCGACGGGGTTTCCCATCTGCGTTCGGTGGGCGGCAACGGCATGCGGAATCCGCCAGGCACGCGCACGCGCGTGTTGAAGTCGTCGAAGCCCGGCACGGTCTGCTCGATCAGGTCGCGGATCCGGTCATAGTCGGCAACCAGCTCCAGCCACGGCACCCTGCTGTCCGGCAGGGTTGCGGTGGCAATGCCCGCGACGATGGCCGGCTCCGAGCGCAGCAACGCGGAGGCCGGCGCCAGCCTGCCGGCCGAGGCGTGGACCATCGACATCGAATCCTCCACCGTGACCGATTGCGGCCCGGTTTCCTGCACATCCAGTTCGGTGCGGCCGAGGCAGGGCAGCAGATATGTCTCCCGCGCCACCAGCAGGTGGGTGCGATTGAGCTTGGTGCCGACATGGACGCTCAGGTCAAGCTTGCCCATGGCAGGGAAGCACTGGTCCGGATCAGGCAGCGCGACCGCGAAGTTTCCGCCCAGGCAAAACAGCGCCCTGGCGCTGCCGTCGATCATCGCCTGCATGGCCCGCACGGCATCGTGCCCGTGCGCTGCCGGCGGACGGAAGCCGAACGTGTCCGCGAGCCGCTGCAGGAACTCCGCCGAGGGTTTCTCGGTGATGCCGACGGTCCGGTTGCCCTGCACGTTGGAGTGGCCGCGCAAGGGGCAGATGCCGGCGCCGGGCTTGCCGAAGTTGCCGCGCAGCATCAGCAGGTCGCACAGCAGGCGGACATTGGCCGTGCCTTCGTTGTGCTGTGTCACGCCCATGCCATAGGTGACGATGGTGGCGTTCGACTTGGCATACGCCGCGGCGACCCGTTCCAGGTCGGCACGCGCAAGGCCGCTGGTCTTTTCGATATCCGCCCATTCGGTCGCAGCCAGGTCCTCCGCCAGCGCGGCAAAGCCCTCGGTGTGGCCGGCGATGAAGTCGTGGTCCAGCACGTTGCCCTGGGTGGCTTCCAGCTCCAGCAGTGCTTTCATGACCCCCTTGATGGCGGCGGCATCGCCTCCGGCCCGCACCAGGAAGTACGACGACGCGATGCGGGTGGAACCATAGGTCGCCATCTCCAGCATGTTCTGCGGGTCGGCGAAGCGCTCGAGCGCGCGTTCGCGCAACGGGTTGAACACCAGGATCGGCACCTTGCGCCGCGATGCCTCGTGCAGCGTTCCCATCATGCGCGGATGGTTGGTTCCCGGGTTGTGCCCGATCGAGATGATCAGCTCGCACTGGTCAAAGTCGTCCAGCGACACGGTACCCTTGCCGATGCCGATCGAGCGCGGCAGGCCCACGCTGGTCGGCTCGTGGCACATGTTCGAGCAATCGGGAAAATTGTTGGTGCCGTACTCCCGCGCGAACAGCTGGTACAGGTAGGCGGCCTCGTTGGAGGCCCGGCCGGACGTATAGAACTCGACCTGATCCGGCGACAGTCCGCGCAGGATTTCGCCCATGCGGGCGAACGCGGTTTCCCATTCCACCGGCCTGAAGGTGTCGGTGGCGCGGTCATAGACGAGTGGATGCGTCAGGCGGCCCTGGTCTTCCAGTTCGAAATCGGTGCGGTTCAGCAGCGCCGACACCGTGTTGGCCGCGAAGAATTCCGGCGTCACGCGCTTGGTCGTGGCCTCCCAGGTGACGGCCTTGGCGCCGTTTTCGCAGAACTGGAAGGTCGACCGGTGCTCCTTGTCGGGCCACGCGCAGCCGGGGCAGTCGAAGCCGTCGGGCTGGTTGGTGCGCAGCAGCGTGATCGGGGCCTTGACGGTATCCATCTGCAGCCGGATCGCCGTGGCGGTTGCCTTCAGCGCTCCCCAGCCTCCGGCGGGGCCGTCGTATTTGCGGATACCGGGTACATCGCGTAGCTTGGCCATGATTGCTCCTTGTGCCGCCCCTAGGGGTTGGCGTTGAATACGCGCTTACTTTTGGCAGGGCTGCCGGTCTGCTACCCTCCCCCGCAAGCGGGAGAGTGGCCGTGGGAGAGGGCCGGCGGTGGCAGTACTGAAGCGCTTGACTTCGTTGAGGCTTCGGCCCTCTCCCCCACCCCTCTCCCGCAAGCGGGAGAGGGGAGCGCATGCGTGGGGTGGTGATGCTGCGGGCGGTGTCAGCGATAGAGACCCGCCATCCTCTCCATCGCCACCGGCTTGATCCGCCCAGCCTGCCCGGCACAGCCGAAGGCCTCGAAGCGCAACCTGACCACGCCCCGCGCGCCCTTCTTGGCCGCCAGCAACGCCTTGCGCGGATCGAACTCGCTACGGTCCTCGGCCAGCGACTTGCGGATGGCGCCGGTCATGGCCAGGCGGATGTCGGTGTCGATATTCACCTTGCGCACGCCGTTGCGGATGCCGCGCAGGATCTCCTCGACCGGCACGCCGTAGGTCTCCTTGATGTCGCCGCCGTACTGGCGGATGATTTCCAGCCATTCCTGCGGCACCGAGCTGGAGCCGTGCATGACCAGGTGGGTGTCGGGAATCTGCTCGTGGATCGCGCGGATGCGGTCGATCGCCAGGATGTCGCCGGTGGGCTGGCGCGAGAACTTGTAGGCGCCGTGGCTGGTGCCGATGGCAATGGCAAGCGCGTCCACGCCGGTGCGGGCGACGAAGTCGCGCGCCTGCGCCGGGTCGGTCAGCATCATGTCGCGCGACAGCGTGCCCGCCGCGCCGACACCGTCTTCTTCGCCCGCCTGGCCGGTTTCCAGCGAACCGAGGCAGCCCAGCTCGCCTTCGACCGAGACGCCGACCGCATGCGCCATCTCGCACACGCGCCGCGTGACGTCGACGTTGTAGTCGTAGTCGGACGGCGTCTTCATGTCCTCGCGCAGCGAGCCGTCCATCATCACGCTGGTGAAGCCCGAGCGGATCGACGCCTGGCACACCGCCGGGCTGGAGCCGTGGTCCTGGTGCAGCACGATGGGAATGTCCGGGTGGGTCTCGGCGGCGGCCAGCACCATGTGGCGCAGGTAGGCCTCGCCCGCATATTTGCGGGCACCGGCCGAGGCCTGCAGGATCACGGGGCTGTCGGTTTCCTCCGCCGCCTCCATGATCGCGTGGATCTGTTCCAGGTTGTTGACGTTGAAGGCCGGCACGCCGTAGCCGAACTCTCCCGCGTGGTCGAGCAGCTGGCGCAGGGATATGAGTGCCATGATGAGTCTCCTTGGCTTGATGCGGAGTGGGTGAGCGATCAGGCGGCCGCGCGTTGCGCCAGCACGGCCAGTGCGGGCAGCGTCTTGCCTTCCAGGAATTCCAGGAACGCGCCGCCGCCGGTGGAGATGTAGCCCACGCGGTCGGCAATGCCGTACTTGGCGATGGCCGCCAGCGTGTCGCCGCCGCCGGCGATCGAGAATGCCTTCGACTCGGCGATGGCTTCGGCCAGCACCCTGGTGCCGTTGCCGAAGGGGTCGAACTCGAACACGCCCACCGGGCCGTTCCAGACGATGGTGCCGGCAGCCTTCAGTTGCTCCGCCAGCAGCGCGGCGGTCCTGGGACCGATGTCCAGAATCATGTCGTCGTCGGCCACGTCCTTGACGTCCTTGACCGTAGCGGTAGCGGTGGCGCTGAATTCCTTGGCGCAGACCACATCCACGGGGATGGGCACCGATGCGCCGCGCGCGGCCATGATGTCGATGATGGCCCTGGCGTCGGCGACCAGGTCGGCCTCGGCCAGCGACTTGCCGATCTTCAGGCCGGCGGCCAGCATGAAGGTGTTGGCGATGCCGCCGCCGACGATCAGGTGGTCGACCTTGTCGGCCAGCGACTTCAGGATGGTCAGCTTGGTCGAGACCTTGGAGCCGGCCACGATGGCCACCAGCGGACGCGCCGGCTGGCCCAGCGCCTTGCCCAGCGCGTCGATCTCGGCGGCCAGCAGCGGGCCGGCGCAGGCGATCGGCGCGTACTTGGCGATGCCGTGGGTGGTGGCTTCGGCGCGGTGTGCGGTGCCGAAGGCATCGTTGACGTAGACATCGCACAGCCGCGCCATCTTCTGCGCCAGCTCATCGCTGTTCTTCTTCTCGCCCTGGTTCATGCGGCAGTTTTCCAGCAGCACCACCTGGCCGGGCGGCACCTGGAAGCCGCCCTCGATCCAGCCGGACAGCAGCGGCACCTGGCGGCTCAGCAGCTCCGACAAGCGGCGCCCCACCGGCGCCAGGCTGTGGCGCGGGTCGGGCTGCCCTTCCTCGGGCCGGCCGAGGTGCGAGGTGACCATCACCGCGGCGCCAGCCTGCAGGCAGGCCGCGATGGCGGGCACCGAAGCGCGGATACGGGTGTCGTCGGTAATCTGTCCGGCGGGGTCCTGCGGGACGTTGAGGTCGGCGCGAATGAAGACGCGCTTGCCGGCCAGCCCGCCATTGGCGAGCAGCGCGGCCAGCGTGTGCGGCGCCGGGGATGGCGGCAGCGCGTGCGTAGCATGGGATTCGCTCATCATGGCCTCCTGCTAGCGGGCACCGGCCAGCGCCACCGCGGTATCCAGCATGCGGTTGGAGAAGCCCCATTCGTTGTCGTACCAGGCCGAGACCTTGACCAGCGTGCCGTTGACCTTGGTCAGGGTGGCGTCGAAGGTCGACGAGGCCGGGTTGTGGTTGAAATCCACCGAGACCAGCGGCGCCGCGTTGTAGTTAAGGATGCCCTTGAGCTCGCCCTGCGCCGCGGCCTGCAGGATGCCGTTCACTTCCTCGACGGTGGTGGGCCGCGCGGCGACGAAGGACAGGTCGACCAGCGACACATTGATGGTCGGCACGCGCACCGCAAAGCCATCCAGCCGCCCGTCCAGCTCCGGCAGCACCAGCCCCACCGCCGCGGCCGCGCCGGTCTTGGTGGGGATCATCGACATGGTGGCCGAGCGCGCGCGGCGCAGGTCTTCGTGGTAGACGTCGGTCAGCACCTGGTCGTTGGTATAGGCATGGACGGTGGTCATCAGGCCGTTCACCACGCCCAGCTTTTCATGCAGCGGCTTGACCAGCGGCGCCAGGCAATTGGTGGTGCACGAGGCGTTGGAGATGACCGTGTCGGTCGCCTTCAGCACGTGGTGGTTCACGCCATAGACGATGGTGGCATCGACGTCCTTGCCGCCGGGGGCGGAGATGATCACCTTCTTCGCGCCGCCCTTCAGGTGGGCCGAGGCCTTGTCCTTGGTGGTGAAAAGGCCGGTGCACTCCATCACCACATCCACGCCCAGTTCGCCCCAAGGCAATTCCGCCGGGTTGCGCTGGGCCAGCACGCGGATGCGGTCGCCGTTCACGCGGAAGGCATCGCCATCGACCGCGACCTCGCCGGGAAAGCGCCCGTGGACGGTGTCGTACTGGGTCAGGTGGGCATTGGTGGCGGCGTTGCCGAGGTCATTGATGGCGACGATCTCGATGTCGTGCCGCTTGCCGCCTTCATAGTGGGCGCGCAGCACATTGCGGCCGATGCGGCCATAGCCATTGATGGCAACCTTGATAGTCATGCTGTCTCCATGTCGTTGTCTTGAATCCTTCCCTGCGTGGCGCGCGCGGGCGGTGGCTCAGGCCGCCGGCGCCAGCCATGCCGGCCTCAGCAGCGCCGGCAATGCCTCGAACGAATCGACCAGCGCATCAGGGCCGAGGGAGGCCGGCCCACCGGGGCCGGCGTAGCCATAGCGCACCAGGCAGACCGGCATGCCGGCCGCGCGCGCCGCCTGCACGTCCACCGCTGAATCCCCCACCAGCACGCCATGCGCGGGATCGACGTCGAGCAGGCGGCAGGCATGGCGCAGCGGTTCGGGATCCGGCTTCATCTGCGCAATGGAATCGCCGGCGACCAGCACCTCCAGGTAGGCCGCCAGGCCGGTCATGGCCAGCAGCGGGACCGCGAGCGCGCGCGGCTTGTTGGTGACGCATGCCAGGCGATAGCCCTCGCGCCGGAGCGCGGCGAGGCCGCTTTCCACGCCGGGGAACACGGTGCCGAGGCGGCCGTTGGTGCCGGCATAGTGGCGATGGAACAGCGCCACCGCGTCGGCGGCGTCGATGTGCGTAGCGAGTTGCGCGGTTTCCAGCACGCGCCGCACCAGGTTGGGCACGCCGCGGCCGATAAAGCCGGCCACGGTGTCGAACGGCAGCGGCGGACTGCCGAGATCGGCCAGCATCAGGCTGGCCGCGCCAACGATATCCGGCGCGCTGTCGACCAGCGTGCCGTCGAGGTCGATCAGCACCGCGGTGCAGGGCATGGCATTGATGGAATGGATGGCATGGGTAGTCATCACGCATCCTCCAGTACGGCCAGCGCAGCTGCCGCGACATGATCCGGGGTCAGGCCGAAATGCTGGTACAGCGCCTCGGCGGGCGCCGACTCGCCAAAGGTGTCGAGGCCCAGCGCCCGGCCCCGCTCGCCCACCACGCCGCGCCAGAACCAGGTGCTGCCGGCTTCGATGCTGACGCGCGGCACGCCTGGCGGCAGCACCGTGTCGCGGTACGCCGCGTCCTGCGCGTAGAACAGCTCGACGCAGGGCATCGACACCACGCGTGCGGCGATGCCTGCATCGGCCAGCTGCGCGGCCGCGCGCATGGCAATTTCCACCTCGGAGCCGGTCGCGACCAGCACCACGCGTGGTGCCGGTGCATCGCGCAAAACGTAGCCGCCGCGCGCGATCGCGTCGCGCTGCGCCGCATCGCGCGCGAACGGCGTCAGCGCCTGGCGCGACAGCACCAGGCAGGTCGGTCCGTCCTCGCGCCGCAGCGCGGCCAGCCACGCGAACGCGGTTTCGGCGCCGTCGCAGGGGCGCCAGACCCGGTTGTTGGGAATCAGCCGCAGGCTGGCGGCGTGCTCCACCGGCTGGTGCGTGGGACCGTCCTCGCCCAGGCCGATGGAGTCATGGGTCAGCACGTGGACCACGCGCAGGCGCATCAGTGCCGCCATGCGGATGGCGTTGCGCGAGTAGTCCGAGAAAGTCATGAAGGTGCCGCCGTAGGGAATCAGCCCCCCATGCAGCGCAATGCCGTTCATCACCGCGGCCATGCCGAACTCGCGCACGCCGTAGCTGACGTAGTTGCCGTGGCCGGCATGGTTGACCCAGACCGAGGCCTTGACGTTGGTCAGGTTGGAGCCGGTCAGGTCGGCCGAGCCGCCCAGCAGCTCGGGCAAGGCGGGGGTCAGCGCCTCCAGGCACAGCTGCGAGGCCTTGCGCGTGGCGATCTTGTCCTGCAGCGGCGAGGGCGCATCCAGCAGCGCCAGCAGCTGCGCATCGAAGCCCTCGGGCAGGCGGCCATGCACGCGCCGCACGAACGCATCGGCCAGTTCCGGGTAGGCGGCGCAATAGCCGGTGAAGCGCGCCTCCCATTCGGCCTCGCGCGCGGCGCCCTGCGCGCGCGCATCCCAGGCATCGGCCACGTCGGCGGGCACCGTGAACGGTGGCGCTTCCCAGCCCAGCGCCGCGCGCATCGCGGCGATTTCGGCCGCGCCCAGCGGCGCGCCATGCACGTCGTGGCCGCCGGCCTTGGCCGGCGCGCCCTGGCCGATCACGGTGCGGCAGCAGATCAGCGTGGGCCGGTCGCGCTCGGCCTTGGCCGCCTGCAGCGCGGCGTCGATGGCATGCGCGTCGTGCCCGTCGACGCCGGCGACCACATGCCAGCCGTAGGCGGCAAAGCGCTGCGGCGTGTCGTCGGCAAACCACCCGGACACGTCACCGTCGATGGAAATGCCGTTGTCGTCGTACAGGCAGATCAGCTTGCCCAGCCTGAGCGTCCCCGCCAGCGAGGCGGCCTCGTGGCTGAGCCCTTCCATCAGGCAGCCATCGCCGAGGAACACATAGGTGTGGTGGTCGACGATGTCGAAGCCGGGCCGGTTGAAGGTGGCGGCCAGCAGCTTTTCGGCCAACGCCATGCCGACGGCATTGGCCAGCCCCTGCCCCAGCGGTCCCGTAGTGGTCTCGATGCCCGGCGTCACGCCCACTTCCGGATGGCCCGGCGTGATCGCGTGCAGCTGGCGGAACTGGCGCAGCTGCGCCATCGGCACGTCATAGCCGCTCAGGTGCAGCAGCGCATACAGCAGCATGGAGGCATGGCCGTTGGACAGCACGAAGCGGTCGCGGTCGGGCCAGGCCGGGTTGGCCGGGTTGTGGCGCAGGTGGCGCCGCCACAGCACTTCGGCCATCTCGGCCATGCCCATCGGTGCGCCGGGGTGGCCGGAGCGGGCCTGCTCCACCGCGTCGGCGGCGAGAAAGCGCAGCACGTTGGCGCAGCGCGCCGCGGAGTCGATGCGTTCGGGTGCGTTCATCTCGGCTCCTTACTGGGTGGCGCGCTTGCGGCGTTCCATCATGCGCAGCACGAAGGGCGTGAAGATCAGCTGCATGGCCAGTTCCATCTTTCCGCCCGGGACCACGATGGTGTTGGCGCGCGACATGAAGGAGTCGTGGATCATGCTCAGCAGGTACTGGAAGTCGATTCCCTTGGGGTTGGCAAAGCGGATCACCACCATGCTTTCATCGGGCGCGGGAATCTCGCGTGCGATAAAGGGGTTGGAGGTGTCCACGCACGGCACCCGCTGGAAATTCACATGCGTGCGCGAGAACTGCGGGCAGATGTAGTTCACGTAGTCCGGCATGCGGCGCAGGATGGTGTCGGTCACGGCCTCGGTCGAGTAGCCGCGCTGCTTCTTGTCGCGCCACAGCTTCTGGATCCACTCCAGGTTGATCACCGGCACCACGCCGATCAGCAGGTTGGGATACCGCGCGATATTGACCTCGTCGGTGACCACGCCGCCGTGCAAACCCTCGTAGAACAGCAGGTCGGTGTCCTCCGGCAACGGCTCCCATGGCGTGAAGGTTCCGGGTTCCTGCCCGAACGGCGCCGCTTCCTCGGGGCTGTGCAGGTAGTGCCGGTGCATGCCGGTGCCGGTTTCCGAATAGGAACGGAACAGCCCTTCCAGTTCGCTGAACAGGTTGTTCTCTTCGCCGAAGTGGCTGAAGTTCATGTTGCCGGTGCGCTCGGCCTCGGCCATCTTGATCTTCATCTCGGCGCGGTCGTAGCGGTGGAAGCTGTCGCCTTCGATCACCACCGACTTCACGCCCTCGCGCCGGAAGATATTTTCGAAGGTACGGGTCACCGAGGTGGTGCCTGCGCCGGAGGAGCCGGTGATGGCGATGATGGGATAACGTTCTGACATGGCAGGTGCCTCAGGCGGACGCGCGGAACAGGCTGCGCTCGTTGAACAGGGGATTGGGAAGGTCGGGGTCGGTCTGTTCGTTGTGGTAGCGCTCGATCCGCTCCACTTCATGGCGCGAGCCGAAGATCACGCCAATGCGCTGGTGCAGCGCGTTCGGCGCCACCGACATCAGCGCCTGGCGCCCGGTGCTGGCGCGCCCGCCGGCCTGCTCCATCAGGAACGCGATCGGGTTGGCCTCATAGAGCAGGCGCAGTCGCCCCGGCCTGGCCGGATCCTTGGTGTCGCGCGGGTACATGAAGACGCCGCCGCGCATCAGGATGCGGTGCGCCTCGGCCACCATCGAGGCGATCCAGCGCATGTTGAAATCCTTGCCCCGCGGCCCGGTCTGGCCGGCCAGGCACTCCGACACGTATTGCCTGATGGGTGCCTCCCAGAAGCGGCTGTTGGAGGCGTTGATGGCAAATTCCCGGGTATCGGCGGGCACGCGCAGGTCCGGATGGGTCAGGAAGAACTCCCCCAGGTTGGGATCCAGCGTGAAGCCATTGACACCGTTGCCCACCGTCAGCACCAGCATGGTGGTGGGGCCATAGAGCGCGTAGCCCGCCGCTACCTGCGCCGTGCCGGGCTGCAGGAAGGCCTGCTCGGTGACATCGGCGGTGCCCTCCGGCGCGCGCAGCACCGAGAAGATGCTGCCCACCGAGACATTGACGTCGATGTTGGAAGAGCCATCGAGCGGATCGAACACCAGCAGGTACTTGCCGCGCGGGTAGTGCGCGGGAATCTGGTACGGCGCCTCCATTTCTTCCGAGGCCATGCCGGCGAGGTACCCGCCCCATTCGTTGACGCGCAGGAAGGTGTCATTGCTGAGCACGTCCAGCTTCTGCTGGACCTCGCCCTGCACGTTGATGGCCGCGCCGGCTGCGTCCGGGCCGCCGGCCCTGCCGTGCAGGCCGCCCAGCGCGCCGAAGGCCACCGCGCGCGCGATCTCCTTGCAGGCCATGGCGACATTGAGGATCAGGCCGTTGAAGCCGCCGCTGGCGTCCGGGTAGCGGCGGCGCTGCTCGATCAGGAACTGCGTCAGGGTCATCCTTTGCACTTCAGGCATGACAGGTCTCCTCTGGATTGGCTATGTGTTCTTGTGGGGGGCGGCATGCCGGCTACGTGGCGACGGCCTCGCGCAGGCGCCGCAGGATGCCCGCGTAGCCGCCATCGACATCCGGCGCGCCGAAGACAGCGCTGCCGGCGACGAAGGTGTCGGCCCCCGCGCGCGCGATCGCGCCGATGTTGTCGGCCTTGACGCCGCCATCGACCTCCAGCCAGACCTCGCGTCCGCCGGCCGCCTGCTGCCGGTCGATGCGTGCGCGCACCTGGCGCACCTTGTCGAGCACCCCGGGGATAAAGGCCTGGCCGCCGAAGCCCGGATTCACGCTCATCAGCAGCACCAGGTCCAGCTGCGCCAGCGTGTGGTCGAGCCAGCCCAGCGGCGTGGCCGGGTTGAGCACCAGCCCGGCCTTGCAGCCGTGGTCCCGGATCAGCCCGATGGTGCGGTCCACGTGGCGGCTCGCCTCCGGATGGAAACTGATGATCCCCGCGCCGGCCCGGGCAAACAGCGGGATCAGCGCGTCCACCGGCTCCACCATCAGGTGCACGTCGATGGGAACCGAGACCAGCGGCCGGATCGCCTCGCACACCATCGGCCCGATGGTCAGGTTGGGCACGTAGTGGTTGTCCATCACGTCGAAGTGGATCAGGTCCGCGCCGCCGGCCTCGACCGCGCACACCTCTTCGCCCAGCCGCGCGAAATCCGCCGACAGGATGGACGGCGCAAGGCGCACGGCTCGTTGGTCGTTGCTATGCATGTCAGGCTGCCTCGAACAGGGTGCCGCGATGCCAGTTGCGCAGTGCGCCCAGGTCAACCCAGCGCTGCGCCGCGCCCGGCAGCTGCTGCGGCAACGGCTGCGCCGGGTCGCCCAGGTGCGGCAGCACCAGCAGCGCGCCGTCGAAACGGTCGTGGCCGGTGTAGGCCGTGGGCGTGACCACGGTGGCAATGCCGGCCGCCTGCGCGGCACGCAGGCCGTTCTCCGAGTCCTCGATCGCCAGGCACTCGGCCGCTTCCAGGCCCAGCCGCTGCAGCACAGCCAGGTAGACGTCGGGCGCGGGCTTCTTTGCCGCGATCGTGCCGGCATCGCAGATCGCGGCGAAGCGCGCGCGCCAGTCCGCCCCCAGCGGCAAGCGCAGCAGCACGTCCAGATTGGCCGGTGTGGTGGTGGTGGCAATGGCGACGGGCACGCCGGCGCGGCCGGCCTCGTCGATCAGCCGCGCAATGCCCGGGCGCAGCGGCAGCTGGCCGCTGCCGGCCAGTTCGGCGTAGTGGCGGGTCTTGACGGCATGCACTGCGTCGATCGTTTCCCCGACCTTGCAGCCGCGCGCCTCTTCGGGGTCGACCATGCGCCAGTAATGCATCAGCCGTTCCTTGCCCCCAGCCACCCTGAGCAGGCGCGTGTAGAGGGCCTCGTCCCAGCACCAGTCCAGGCCGACTTCGGCAAAGGCGGCATTGAAGGCCCGCAGGTGCGCGCTCTCGGTATCGGCAAGGGTGCCGTCGACATCGAAGATCAGGGCTTTCATGGCTTACTCCGCGGCCTGAGGCTGCGAGAACACGCGGCTGGCGAGCAGGTCGCCGGCCGTGATGGTGGTCAGGGCACGGTCGTCCACCGCCGTGCCGGGATCGTCGAGCAGCCGTGACGCATGGCGCAGGCGCGCGCGGTCGAGCGCATTGCGCACGCTGCGCGCATTGGCGAAATGCGGCTGCGCCATGCGCCGGGCCAGGTAGTCGGCAAACACGGCCCGGCTGTCGTCGTCGAACCGGTACTGCATCTCGTCCAGCATCAGCTCGGCGATGCGGCGCAGCTCGTCGAGCTGGTAGTCGGGGAAGTCGATATGGTGGGCAACGCGCGACGACATGCCCGGGTTCGATTCGAAGAAGCGGTCCATGCGGTCCTTGTAGCCGGCCAGGATCACCACCAGGTCTTCGCGGTGGTTCTCCATCACCTGCAGCAGGATCTCGATGGCTTCCTGGCCGTAGTCGCGCTCGTTCTCCGGGCGGTAGAGGTAGTACGCCTCGTCGATGAAGAGCACCCCGCCCATGGCCTTCTTCAGGATCTCCTTGGTCTTGGGCGCGGTATGGCCGATGTACTGGCCGACCAGGTCGTCGCGGGTCACCGCCACCAGGTGGCCGCGCCGCACGTAGCCCAGCTGGTGCAGGATCTGCGCCATGCGCATGGCCACGGTGGTCTTGCCGGTGCCGGGATTGCCGGTGAAGCACATGTGCAGGCTGGGCGCGCCCGCGCTGAAGCCGCGCGCGGCGCGCAGCTTGTCCACCAGCAGCAAGGCGGCGATGTCGCGGATGCGCGCTTTCACCGGCTTCAGCCCGATCAGCTCGCGGTCGAGCTGGGCCAGCAGTTCGGTGATGCCTGAGCTGTCCAGCGATTCGGCGAGAGATCCCGGCACGGCTGCGGGCGCCGCTGGGGGCAATATGCCAGCCGACTGCAGCGGCGCAGTGGTTTCGGGTGCGGACATGACGGCTCCCTGAGAGTCAATCGATCAATCGGTTCGCGGAATTCGAGGCGCAGCGTCCCCCCGGCGCGCGGCGATCAGGCCGCGCGGCCGCTGGCGTGCAGCGTCAGGAAATCGCTGGCGGCAGCGCCGTGGCGGCGCTGCGCGGCTCAGACGGCGCCGCTCAGTAGCGGCTGCCCTCGGGCCGGGCCTGCACGGCGTAGCTCTCGATCGAGTAGCGCAGCGTGCGGCCCGGCTCTTCCTGTCGCACCAGGCGGAAGCCCGGTTCATCGGCAGGACGATTGACGATGAACGACATCACCACCGATTCCACCGTATGCGTCGAGTCAAAGGCCGTGACGCGGATGTAGTGGTTGGGAAAGGTGTTGCGCGCATTGTTGATCTCCAGCAGGATGCCGGCGGCATCGCGCAGGTCGAACATCGGCAGCCCGAACATCTCCCAGTAGGTGTTGCGCGGATGCGGGTCGTCGGTGTACTCGATGCCGACTGCCCAGCCCTTGTTCAGGCAGTACTCGAGCTGCTTCGTGATCTGTTCGTCGGTCAGTTCGGGCAGGAAGGAAAAGGTGCCTTGAGTGATACGCATGATGTCCTCTCGTTCTGTGGTGTTCGCGGTGGTGGCATCCAGCCGGGGTCAGGCCACCGAGGCGGTGGGCACGAAGTCCGAGGTATCGGTCGGCGTGTAGTTGAAGGTGATGTCGCCCCAGGTATCGAGCGCGGCGCGCAGCGGCCCGCACCAGCGCGCGGCATCGCGCAGGATCTCCGGCCCTTCGTTGAGGATGTCGCGCCCCTCGTTGCGCGCCAGCACCATTGCCTCCAGCGCGACCCGGTTGGCGGTGGCGCCGGCCTGGATCCCTTGCGGGTGGCCGATGGTGCCGCCGCCGAACTGCAGCACCACGTCGTCGCCGAACAGGCTGATCAGCTGGTGCATCTGGCCGGCGTGGATGCCGCCCGAGGCCACCGGCATCACCTTGCGCAGCGAGGCCCAGTCCTGGTCGAAGAACAGCCCGCGGGTCAGGTCGGTACGGGTGTAGGCATCGCGGCAGACGTTGTAGTAGCCCTGCACGGTCAGCGGATCGCCTTCGAGTTTGCCCACCGCGGTGCCGGTGTGCATGTGGTCCACGCCGGCCAGGCGCAGCCACTTGGCGATCACGCGGAACGACACGCCGTGGTTCTTCTGGCGCGTGTAGGTGCCGTGGCCCGCGCGGTGCAGGTGCAGGATCATGTCGTTCTGGCGGCACCAGTTGCTCATCGACTGGATGCAGGTCCAGCCCACGATCAGGTCGACCATGATGATGACCGAGCCCAGCGACTTGGCGAACTCCGCGCGCCGGTACATCTCTTCCATGGTGCCGGCGGTCACGTTGAGGTAGCTGCCCTTGACCTCGCCGGTGGCGGCCGAGGCCTTGTTGACCGCGTCCATCACGAACAGGAAGCGGTCGCGCCAGTGCATGAACGGCTGCGAGTTGATGTTCTCGTCGTCCTTCATGAAGTCCAGGCCGCCTTTCAGCCCCTCATACACCACGCGGCCGTAGTTGCGGCCCGACAGGCCGAGCTTGGGCTTGGTGGTGGCGCCCAGCAGCGGGCGGCCGAACTTGTCCAGACGCTCGCGCTCGACAATGATGCCGGTCGACGGGCCGGCGAAGGTCTTCACATAGGCCACCGGGAAGCGCATGTCTTCCAGCCGCGCCGCCTTGATCGGCTTGAAGCTGAACACGTTGCCGATGATCGACGCGGTCAGGTTGGCGATCGAGCCTTCCTCGAACAGCGACAGGTCATAGGCCACGTAGCAGAAGAACTGCTCCGGGTTGTTCGGCACCGGATCGACGCGGTAGGCCTTGGCGCGGTACATGTCGCACGCGGTCAGGCGGTCGGTCCACACCACCGTCCAGGTGGCGGTGGAGGATTCGCCGGCCACCGCGGCGGCGGCCTCGACCGGGTCCACGCCATCCTGCGGCGTGATGCGGAACAGCGCCAGCAGGTCGGTGTCCTTGGGCTCGTAGTCCGCGTCCCAGTACCCCATTTCCTTGTACTTCATGACGCCGGCGTCATAGCGCTTGCGCGGCTTGCCTTGGACCGGTTCGGGTGCGTTCATGCTTGTCTCCTTGCGTGGTTGAGCGTTCGTGGCTGCTGCGTTGATGCAAAGATATAAGCGCACCTCTATAAGGTAAATTCAGATATTCTTAGTCACCGCATAAGCTATCCCTTAAGTGGTCCTTTAAGTGCGCACCAGACCGCACATGAAGCGACCGTCCAAAAGCCGCCCCTACTGCTCTAATGCTCTCAGTCAGCGACCGTCGTTCCCGCGAAGGCGGGAACCCAGTGACTTTCTCCCCGGAGGGGACGTGAAAGACGCTGGATTCCCGCCTTCGCGGGAATGACAGTAGGAATTGATACCTTGGACTGAATTTCCCAACTGCCCATGTCCTTCCTGCGCGCCCTCACCCTTCGCCAGCTGCAGATCTTCGTCACCGTGGCAAGGCACGCCAGCTTCGTGCGCGCGGCCGAAGAGCTGCACCTGACCCAGCCCGCGGTGTCGATGCAGGTCAAGCAGCTGGAATCCGTGGTGGGGCTTGCGCTGTTCGAGCGCGTCGGCCGGCAACTGACGCTGACAGAGCCTGGCGACCGCCTGCTGCACCATGCGCTGCGCATCCTGGGCGAGGTCAAGGACGCCGAGGAAGGGCTGCAGGCAGTCAAGGACGTCGACCGTGGCTCGATCACAATCGGCCTGATCAGCACCGCGAAGTACTTCGCGCCCAAGCTGCTGGCCGGCTTCACCGCGCTCCACCCGGGCGTGGAACTGCGCATCGCCGAAGGCAATCGCGAAACCCTTCTGCAGCTGCTGCAGGACAACGCCATCGACCTCGCCCTGATGGGCCGCCCGCCGCGCGAGCTGGACGCCGTCTCCGAACCCATCGCCGCGCATCCGCACGTACTGGTGGCCTCGCCGCGGCACCCGCTGCACGACGCCGCGCAATTCGATCTGCAGGAACTGCGGCATGAGACCTTCCTGCTGCGCGAACCCGGCTCAGGCACCCGCACCGTGGCCGAATACATGTTCCGCGACCACCTGTTCACGCCGGCCAAGATCATCACGCTGGGCAGCAACGAGACCATCAAGCAGGCGGTGATGGCCGGCATGGGCATCAGCCTGCTGTCGCTGCATACCATGGCGCTGGAGTTGCGCACCGGCGAGATCGCGCTGCTGGACGTGACCGGCACGCCGATCGAGCGCATCTGGCATGTCGCGCATATGGCGAGCAAGCGGTTATCGCCGGCGGGTGAGAGTTGCCGGGCTTATTTGCTGGAGCATGCGGCGGAGTTTTTGGGGAGGGAGTTTAGCGGCTTGCTGGCGAGGCGGCGTGGGGGGCGGTGAGGGTCCTGCCATTTCCAGGAGCGTGCGATCATTCGTACCAGGGCGCGTGACAGACGGCCCCATCACCCGTTAGACCTGACAAACATCACCGATCTCAACCGGAGCACAGAACGATGGCGAATTACCTGATCTCCTTTCCTGCAGCGGCGATGAAGGTTCCCGCCGAGGAGCTCGCTGCCGTGGGCGAAGCGGCGCGCGAGGTCATACGCGAGGCGAAGGCTGCAGGCGTGTACGCGTTTGGTGGCGGGATCAACGCGGATGTCGCGCCGCTCATGGTCGCCCCGGACGGCACGGTCACCACCGAAACCTATCCCCAGATGAAGGAGTTCGACGGCGGCTTCTGTGTCCTGCGGCTCCCATCGCGCGAAGTCGCCATCCTGTGGGCTGGGAAGATCGCCAAGGCTTGCCGCTGCTCGCAGGAACTCCGCGAGTTTGGCGATGATCCCGAGAGTTGATGGGCAAGGTCCGTCCCGCGGCGGCATCACCACCAGGTACGACAAGCGAGCGGAGGTACAGTGTGCTCCGCTCGCCCCGTCAGCGTGACAGATCTCGGGCCAAGCCCTCCGCGCTCTAGTTCCAGATCGGACTTTCCTTCTGCATCTGTGCCTTGGTCTTTGACGACCAGTACGCACCGATCTGGCGCTCGGTAACGGAACCCTGCTTTTTGACATCGATCTTGTCAAAATGCGCGTAGACCTGCGGCATCCCCGCCTGCGCCTCGTCACGGGTGAGCTTGCCATCATGATTGCTGTCGGCCGCCTTGAATTTCTCCGCGATAAGGGCCTTGGCCTGTGCGGTGGTCGGCGGTGCTTTCGGAACTTCGCCAGGCGCTGATCCACTCCCTTGCGCAGACTGGGCAACCGCCCCAAGGGACATAAATGCCGTCAGTGCCGCGAAACCGATTGCAGGTAATTTTCTTATCATCATCGCTCTCCTCAGATCGTCCTTGTGTTTTACTTCCGCAGGAACCCTGCCTGTATTTCCGGCACCGAAGCACCAACACAGCAGCGCGCCGGTTACCCTGGCACAGGCGAAGGATGCGCCATTGGCATGCATGAGCAGTTTTAGTCCGGAATCCTCCATTGGGCAAAATGGGTAAAGGTGAGCGCATGGTGTCCCAACATCTGACGTGGCAGAAGTGAATCTTTTTTTGGCTGCGTGAAGAATTTTTTAGTCAGGCATCCATTCCGAGAGTAAGGCACCCCCTTACGGGCACAAACTCCGTCTCTCTCATGGAATTCAGAAGTAGCGCCGAGTCCGGTTCCGCCCCAAACGGCCTGTCTCTCTACGGTTGGAACGCAACAGATCGGCGAACTCCAATTCAGTTAGATCAACAGGCCAAAATATTCACTTCCCCCATAGGCCTGCCGCTGCAAGTATGTAGGAGGGCCAAGCCGCCAACCGCCCATGAAACACGGACCGGCAGCGCCTGCGCGATCGTTGCACCGCAATAGCGGCCGGCAACAGCCGCGAAGCACCCTCTCGCACGTCTTTAGCCTCGCCCGCCTGTTCTTTTCCGGAGATATATATGGTGCGCATCGCGATTCTGGGCCTTCTTGCACTTTCTCTGGCGGCTTGCAGCAGTATGTCGCAGCAGGCCAGTCCCGGCACGCCTGGCGCATCAGGCAACTCGCCATCCGCGCCAACCAGTGCACCCTCACCGGCTGCGGGCGGCGCAACGCCGGCAACGAATGCCGTCGATCCCGCTTCCGTCCAGGCGCTGCGCGACATGGGACGCTACCTGCAGACGCTCACGCAGTTCCAGGTCGCTGTAGATCTCTCCGGGGAACGGGTACTCACTGACGGGCAAAAGCTGTTGCACACGGCCAGCGCAAAACTGGACGTGCAACGCCCAAACAAGTTGCGGGCGCAGATGCGCAGCGCGCGTTCGGCGCGCGATTTGATGTACGACGGCAAGACAGTTGTGCTGTACATGCCGGAGCAAAAATACTATTCCAGGGCCACCTTCGATAACAATCTCGCTGACCTGGTGGAGCGCTTGCGCGCGCGTTTCGGCGTCGAAATTCCCATGGCAGACCTTTTCCTCTGGGGCACGCCACAAGCACCGCTGGATAGCATCAGTTCGGCGATGAATGCCGGCCAGGACATCGTCGATGGGACGCTATGCGATCAATATGCGTTCCGCCAGGGGGAAATCGATTGGCAAATATGGATTGCCACCGGACCTCGACCGCTACCGCGCAAGCTGGTGATCACCAACCGATCCGACGAGGCAAGGCCGCAGTCAGTGTCATGGATCCGCTGGAATCTCAGTCCCCGTTTTACCCAGTCCGTCTTTACCTTCACGCCACCAGCCGGTGCCAAAGCGGCGGAGTTTGTTCCCATGAAGAACAGGTAAAAGAGGTCGCCATGAAACATACGATTGCCAAGCGCTGTACCGGATGGGCCACCGCTATCGGTCTGGCGACTGTGCTCTGCATCCCTACCGTTGATGCCCGGCCTGGAGGCGGCGGAGGACACGCTGGAGCCCACGCAGGCGGGGGCCGCGCCGCAGCGCACGCAGGCGGCGGAGGTGGCGGCGGGCGGCAGATCAACAACCAGCGAGCGGACGCGCGGACGAACGACGTCCGCAGTACCAGCGTGAACAGCGTGAACGCTACCCGGAATGTCAACGTTAATACAAGCCGCAATGTGAATGTCAACGTTGAGGGCGGAGGCTGCTGCCACGGAGGATGGGACAACGATTACCATCCCGTCGCCACTGCTGCTGCGGTCACTGCGACCGTCGCCATGACATCGGCGGTGATAGGGTCGATGGTGCGATCAGTGCCGCCCGGGTGCGTGCCGGTCAACTATGGCGGCATGGTGTACCAGCAATGTGGCAACACCTGGTATCAGCCGCAGGGATCGCAGTTTGTCGTGGTGAATCCACCGTACTGAAAATGGCGGCATAAACCAGCTGTGGCAAATGCAAGAGGTATGCAAATGGCTGCTTCACAGAATGCATCCGCGCGGCAAGACTTTGGTCGCCAGGCACGACAGCAAGTCAGACGCTCCCAGCACGCAAACATCGGCGACACCAGGCGAGATCCGATCGAACTACTGAAAGCGAACAGTGCGGGCCGCGTTGAGGCGCTCGTACCGCTCCGATACGGACGGATGTCCGTTTCGCCTTTCACGTTCTTTCGAGGTAGTGCAGTACTGCAGGCGCACGACCTCGCCGGCACCGTCAACACCGGCATCATCCTTCCCCTTTGCGGGGACGCGCATTTGTCGAACTTTGGCGGCTTTGCGACCCCGGAACGACAGCTCGTCTTCGATTTGAACGACTTTGACGAAGCCGCTCCCGGTCCCTGGGAATGGGATCTGAAGCGACTCGCGGCCAGTTTCGCCGTCGCTGGCGATCAGATGGGCGTGGACCGCGGAGCAATTGCCGAATGCGTGTCAACCGCAGTGCAGGAGTACAGCGACAGGATCCGCGAATACTCGGAACTCAGCTCACTGGATCTCTGGCACGAAGTCATCACCTTCGACCGAATGATGGACCGTGCGGTGAGCGACGAAGGCCGGCAATTGATTGCGAAGACCGGCAAGAAGGCGGCAAGCCGGACCAACGAAAGCGTCCTGACCAAGATGGCTACCTTGCAGGACGGCCGCTGGACCATTCAGGATGCCCCTCCGGCACTCTTCCACCCCAGCGGCCCAAACTCGTTGCTTGGCGAAGAGAAATGGGCAAATACCGACGCGTGGAAGGGAAAGCTCGCCAAGGCCTTTGACGCCTATGTGCAAACACTGCCGTTCGACCGCCGTGCATTGATCTCGCAGTACGAACTTCACGACATTGCATTCAAGGTCGTTGGCGTTGGCAGCGTGGGAACGTTCTGCCTCATCATGCTCTTCGTCGATTGCCACGGAAATCCTCTTTTTCTGCAAGTCAAGGAGGCGCGGCCCTCCGTCATCGCCACCTATTTTCCGGCAACCGGCCCCTCACATCAGGGAGAGCGCGTCGTTGCTGGCCAGCGCCTGCTTCAGGCCGCCAGCGATTCGTTCCTGGGGTGGACCACCGGCCCCGCCAATCGTCACTTCTATTTCCGGCAGTTGCGGGACATGAAGGTGTCGGCCGAAGTGGAGCGCATGAGCAATACGGTCCTCAATGGCTATGCGCGCATGTGTGGCTGGGCACTGGCCCGGGCCCACGCAAAAGCGGGCGGAAAGGCCATTGAGATCTCATCGTACATCGGCAGTGGCGAGCGTCTGGCAGATGCCCTGGTGGAATATGCATTCGCCTATGCGAAGCAAAACGAAGCAGACTACGACCAGTTCATCACCGCGTGTCGGACAGGCCGTCTCGAGGCCCGTGGAGACGAGGAGATGGCGCTGGACTTCCGGGTATGAAGCTGACCCGGCGCAAAAGAAGCGCTCTGGCTTTAAGCCAGTCAGCCAGCCGAGAAAGCAAACCGAGGGAAGACGCGGCTCGCCGACCGCCACGAGTCTTGTGGCGGGCCTTGTTCATGCGACAGGCACCATCCCGCACAGTTGGGCGCCAGCAATGTCGTTGAGCAGCTGCCACGCGGCACCTGGGCGCACGGCGTCCGTTCCGGAAAGTCGGTGCAGGCAATGCGCCGCCCCTTGTACGTGAAGCCGTTTACTCGATGACTCGATCAGCCCGCTTCAGTAAATCGGGAGGAATCGTCAATCCGAGCTCGCGAGCAGTCCTGAGGTTGATAGCGAGTTGCCGACGTGAGACGACTTCGAACGGCGTATCGGCAGGCTTTGCGCCCTTGAATATCCGATCAATGATAGCTGGCAAGCGCGGAAAGTTCGCTGAAACGCTTGTGCCGTAGCTGAGCAGACCGCCAGAGTCTTCGGCTCCTCCCCAGAACATGGTCGGCAGCCGACGTTCTGTGGCTAATGCCGCAACGCGCTTGCGCTCTGCAAGCGGCGCAGGGACTTCGAGCGCCACAAGCGCCTGCGCGCGATCGCTGTACATGGCATCAAACGCGGCCTCCAGGTCAGGCTTTGGCCCGCGCACTTTCAGCAATTGCGGGATCAAGCCAGCCGCGCGCGCGGCAGTAACGTTGGCCCGCTCTATGGGTGCCAAGCCGTTGGCATCCACTCCCGGAATGTCTGAATCGCTGAGGATGGCAACGCGTTCAAGTCTGGGGATAAGCGACTTGAGGATGTCGAACTGCCGGGAGGGCAGCTCGGGGTCATTGTTTGTCGCTCCGGTGATATTACCGCCGGGTCTCTCCAGCGTTG